>JAFUHD010000301.1 GCA_017469025.1 Clostridia bacterium | reverse complement strand
TCTCACATACTTCATAAACCTTTCGGCTTTCTACCGAAGCATCCTCGTAATCCACATAGTTGAACTGGATCTGTACAATTTCAATTTCAGGATGCTCGGTCAGAATCATGTCCAGCACTTCTGCCTTGTCATGGAACGAAATGCCAAAGTGCCGTATCTTTCCTTCATTCTTAAGTGCAATCGCAGTTTCATATGCGTGACAGCGCTTGTATTTCTGATAGTTGTTTCTGTCCTGTGCATGCATCAGATAGAAGTCAAAATACTCAACGCCGCATGCCGAAAGCTGGCTCTCAAAGAAGGAACGGATGTCTGCCTCGCTGTTAAAAAAAGGCGCAGTCAGTTTGTCCGTCAAAAGAAACCGGCTGCGGTCATGACGTTTGGAAACACACTCCCGGATAGCTGTTTCAGACTTTCCGTTGATATATCCGTGAGCCGTATCGAAATAATTAAGTCCTGAGTCAATGAATGCATCTGCCATTCTGCAGAATTCATCATGGTCAACGTGTCCATCCTTCATGGGCAGTCGCATACACCCAAAGCCAAAGTTACCATGGATCTCCGGGAAAAATGGATTCTGAATCATGTGTGTTTCCTCCTTCATGACTAATCAGTCAGTTCTACATCGTTTGCCAATACAAGTATGTTTGTAACAGATGCGTGCCTACCCCGCTTCTCTGGCACTGATATCATTGAAAATTCATTAACCTGCAATTAACTGTTTTACATCTACTGAAGATGATGGTATTCCCCTTCCCATTTTAATACGTTCCTGCCACTGACAAAGCGATCTGCCAGCATTCATCGTTTCTGATGAGCTTCATTTTCTGCAAAAGCCTCCAGGTATACCATCCTCCACCAAATACCGCAGCATGCACCCGGCTTTTGGCTCATTATAAAAAATAGGGGAGGGGGAGTAACCCCGAAGCCGAAAAAAAGGGTTAAAAAAAGTTGGTTTCCTCTTATAATGTAGTAGAGATCCAAACAAAAGAGAGGAGACCAACCCTATGTCATATTCTACTACAAAGCAATCTACTGATTCAACCATTACCAAACCAATTATTTCGTACGTACCTGGGATGATGTATCTTCAATCCACACTAGCAAATTTCCAGCAAACCGGCTCAGAAGTAATCAATGACATCTCTCAAACCTATGGAAGCGGTGACAAAGTAGAGATTATCAACAGAAAAAAGATATCAATTCCCTGCACCATTGCCGTAGATCCCGTTGAATTCGGCGGGCGTATATGTCCAGAATGTGGTGCACGTCTTTTTCACAAGGATTTATCGCGTGTCACACTGAAAGATCTTCCACAGGGATCCAATCTGACAGAGCTTGTTGTTCAACGTGTAAAGTACAGATGTAGCAATCCGGAATGCGGCAAAACCATACTGCCTCCGATAGACTTCAAATCCGAGCGTCATCGGATAACGACACGCGAGGAAAATTATGTGATGGATCTTCTGTCGCATGGCCTAAATAACATAACGGTTTCTGAGCTGAGTGGCGTGGATAAGATGATCGTCAAAGAAATTGACAAGAGAGTATTGCTGCATGAGTTTGCTGAAAAGGATGAGAATGGTGATTGGGTTCTGAAAAAGCCGGATCACTTCTGTAAATATCTTGGTATTGATGAGTTCCTCCTTTAATGACATAGTCGTGCTTTCGGCACCGTATCAATCGCATTTGTCATGATTTGACAAACCAGCACGAAGTGCTGTGCCATCTCCTTCATCACGGGCATATCTATGCCACCATCATAATTGACCTGAAAACCGGGCACATCCTGTGGATGGCAAAAGGAAAAAAGAAAGAGGTTGTGTTTAAGTTCATGGAATATGTTGGTGAAGAATGGATGAACCATGTTGAAGCGGTCGCATGTGACATGAACTCTGATTTCGAAGAAGCTTTCACCGAGAAATATCCACAGATCGAGATCGTGTTCGACCACTTTCATATTGTCAAGAACTTCAACGACATGGTAGTTACGCCTGTCCGTAAAGACGAATATCGTCGTCTGCTGGAAGAGGGAAAAGTTGATGAAGCTGATCTCCTCAAAGGCAGCAAGTACATTCTGACATCCAACCGTGTTACATTGCAGGAAAAGGACCTTGAAGTTTTGTCCGGTAAAGAACTCAAGCCAGGTTCCACTCTCTTTGGCTTCCAACCCTATATTCGACAGGGTGAGTATGAAGCCCGGTATAACGAGATTATCCAGTCAAATGCTTTGATTGCCACAGCAGACATTGTCAAGTCTCAGCTGGACCTTGCATACAAGCAGACTGATCCGGAAAACATGCTCATGGTCCTTGACGACATTATTGGTATCTGCTTTGGTACTGGAAACAGTCACTTCATGAAGTTCGGCAAAATGCTTGCTTCCCACATTGACGGCATCGTAACCTTTGCCTCACTTCATATCTCCTCTGGCAAAGTGGAAGGAACTAACCAGATGATCAAGACAACCCGAAGAGCAGCCTATGGTTATCACGACGACGAATACTTCTTTTTGAAGTGCATGAAAAACAGTCGAAAAAAGACCACTCCTGAAAAGAAAACAAAAGCTGCGTGACCGTCTATTTTTTCTTCCGTCCCCGTAATCTTTTTAAGTGAGGTGAATGTTATGCTGGAGTATCAGGAGCGAGCGCGACTTGCCAGGGTTGCCGATCTATATACCTTTTTAGTAGATCATCATTCTTCTGATGTTGAAAAGGAAGGGCGCTTTCTTCGATTGAAATCAGATAGGAGTATCGTAATAAAACAGGGGCACTCCGGTTATACAAATTACACCGAAAGCCCGGAAACTGGACATGGCAACGGTATTGATCTTCTGACACGCTACCTGTCTTATACACCTGCCGATGCCATCAATGCGTTAACAGAGGGCATATCGGTTCATCCGGTAATTCCCATTAGGCCGGCAAAACCAGTATCTTCTATGATTTTTGAGATGCCCATGCGCGATGACAAGACAAATAGGGTCTATGCTTATCTAACCAAAACCCGAGGCCTGTCCGTTAAGACAGTCAGTGCATTGACGAAGGCAGGGTTGTTATATCAGGACCAACCATATGGCAACGCTGTATTTGTCAATCACGACCAGGACTATTGTGAGATTCGAGGCACATGCTCCTATTGCAAACCATTTCACGGAGTTCGCAAAAAGGACTCATCCGGATACTGGTCATTTCGTGTCGGAAGAGGAGATATCCAGATTGCTTATATCTGCGAGGCTGCAATTGATGCTCTCAGCCTATATGAGCTCCATAAAGCTTCTGGTCTTTGTAAACAACCGACATTGTATTGTAGTATAGGAGGAGTTTCCAATCAGGGTTCAATTGACAGGGTCTCGTCGGATCATTCGTACAGCACAATTCTAGCAGTTGACAATGACGAGGCTGGGCTAAAATGTGTTGCCCGTAATCCCCATCTAGATCACATAACGCCCATTCATAAAGATTGGAACGAAGACCTAAAATATATGTTGCTTAAGGCTTGTCAAGCGTAACTATCGCTACCCTAGTCCCCCGAATTTTATACAGGCCCCGGCTTTTTCCGGTCAGTACTATATGACCATCTTCCTTTGAAACCTCTATGCTTTCATGTTCCGCTGAAGCATAATTCAGTGTCCCATCTGCAACAGCTTTCAGAAAGTCCTTTTTCATCTGGCGCATACCCGTCATATGCACAAGCACAAATGAATCATCCAGCACTTTGGATAAGGCGGTAATACCCTTTGCAATCATAGCCCGGTACATTTCGATGTACACCTGCTGAATATCAGACCCTTCATTCATGATGTTTCATGCTTTCCGGTTCATGTGGAACCCTGCTGTAAAATACATATTTGTCTCTCTGCCACAGTTGCTTTTCAATCCAGTAATGAAACTATCACACGTTTTTTCTGGCCCAGGCTGCGATCTTATTCTCACTCTGGGCGGTCTCCGCGCCATGAATAGAAAGGCCTGCAGTTACATCTGCACCTCTGCAGATCTTTCTGAGTTCTCGCTCAGAGCCGCCCATTCCACTGCCCTCATTGGTACAGAACGGGACAATTTTCTTTCCGGTAAGATCATAATGTTCGAGAAACGTATACACACACATCGGCATCGTCCCCCACCAGTTCGGATAACCTACAAAAACAGTATCATACTGATCAAGGGAATCCAGATATTTCCGGATCTCTGGACGGGCACCGGACCGCAGCTCAGCCTTTGCTTCTTCAGTACAGGTCATATAATCCTTGCTGTACTCACGGACCGTTTCTATTTCAAACAAATCTCCGCCAACAGCTTTCTGAATAATTTCTGCAGCCCGTTCTGTATTCCCTTTCGCCAGATCGACGATACTTCCATTCCAATAATTCTGACCCTTGCGGGAATAATATACGATCAGATTTGCCATCTTCTTCTCCTCCACTTTATTGATCAGTATTTCTGTTTCAGTCATGTCCCATGGTAAAGGAAAAGAAATGAATAATCAATTCGGCTTTCTGCTTCTTTTAATAAGAAAAACTTATTTGAGATTGTGACACAACGTCTCTGTAAATTCCCACTGCAGTGATGAATCACTGCTTTCCGGCCAAAACGCAAACATCTTTCTGATAAGAGGCTTTCCGTCCCGAAAAAGTGGGATTTTGACCGTACCTCCCTCTGCAGTCATATCTGCATCACACGGATAAAAACCATTTCCTGCCGCAGCATTCAGACATGCTTCATCCACATTTTCCGCAAACAGAAAACTGCTCTGCAATCCCATCACATCCCGCCAGTGTGACGTTTCTGTCTCTCTCTGTTCTGCCGGAGCAACCAGAATACACATCCGCTCCTGCAGTGCATTCAGTGAAATTCTGTCCTCTGACGCGAGCGGGTCATCCTGCCGGAGGAGCGCAAAAAGAGGCTGCTCCATAAGTTCTTCATTAACATATTGATCTGAAAGTGCCCGCCACTGATCATTAATAACCATGTCCAGAGAACCACTGTTCACCGGATGGAATAATTCTTCATGTGTTCCAGTTGTCAGATAAAGACGAACATGCGGATGCGAACCCGTAAAATCCCGGACCGTTTCCCGGATGATCCGTGTACTGAATCCATTCAGTACACCAACGCGCAAGCGCTGATACTCACCGCTCTCAATCCTGCGAACTTCCCGGACTACACTTTCCTGCATCTGTGTCATCTTCTTTGCCTGTTCATAGAAGTACCGGCCAGCTGGTGTAACAGTAAAGGTTCTTCCATGACGTTCAAGCAACTGCACCTGCAGTTCATTTTCAAGCGCTTTGATCTGTTGTGAAATTGCAGACTGTGAAATATGGCAAAGCTCCCCCGCTTCGAAAAAGCTGTTTTTTTCAACCACTGCTATAAAATAACGCATTTGACGATACAACTGGCCGCACCTCCATTATCAGAATTTCACGGAAATATGGGAAATGCTTTATAAGCCGTTATTTTTAAGCTCAATAATTGTAATTATAGCACATTTAAAGGTCAAAAAATGTTATTGACAAATGAACCGGCAATTGATATAATGATTCTGTTCTGCGAATCCCTTAGCTTTGTGGTCTGTTGGCTCAGTTGGTAGTACCTACTGGTTACTTCGTAGAAATCTCGTATGGTCGCATGGCTCAGTTGGTAGTACCAGCCGGTACAAACTATCGAAGCCAAAATGAACAAGTAAGGTCGCATGGCTCAGTTGGTAGAGCACATCGTTCACATCGATGGGGTCACAGGTTCGAGTCCTGTTGCGACCACCAAACGTCGAAAGTCCTTGTAAATCAAGGACTTTCTTCTTTTCTCTCTCCCCCGCCAAAAAAGTGGCGGGGTATTCATTTTTGAAACTCATTTTTGTCGGTGTGAACGACGGGGGTGTTCAACCAACATACCTTATTAGGTGTGAACGGCTTGCTGGCGTAGGTGTGAACGGATGCCTTGCTCGATGTGAACGGCTTGCTGGTTTCATTCCTTGCACTACCATATATATGTGAACTGTTCACATGCCGGTATCCGTGATTATCTGAAGCGCTTACGTTAGAACTCACAGAGTAAAAAACTATGAAGAAAAGCACATTGACAAACATAGGCTCCTATGTTATTATACATAGGAGCCTATGTTTAAGGAGGGCTATGCATGAATCATGAACGCATTGTAATACTGATCAAAAAGCTGGCACTGGAGAGTGACAAGCAGGCTTTGGCGATTCTTGCCCCGGCGGAATTGACCCCATCTCAGTTCAAGATCATCAAGTTCCTGTTCTGGCAGGGAGACACGCATATACGGCAGGTGGATATCGAAAAGCACTTTTCCATGACCAATCCCACGGTCACCGGTCTGCTCAAAAACCTGGAGGAAAAAGGCTGGATCAGGCGGGAAGCCAACCCGGAGGATTCACGCAGCAAAATCATCTGCCTGACCGATGCGGCCCTCGCCCGGAAAGAAGAGCTGTACGCTTACGGCGAACAGATCGAAGATGCACTGATCCATGACCTGACAGAGAAAGAACGGGAAATGCTGGAGAAGCTGCTGAAAAAGCTGGTGAAACAGGTGTGAATACCCGAAGGTTTTCCTTGTTCGCCCTGTTTGTCCTGTGCCTCTGTCTTGCGGCACAGGCGGAAGGCCTGCTCCCGGGAGAAATCGCATCGGGAAAACAGATCTACACGGATGTCAACGGCGACAGCATGACCGTGCCCGATCAGTTCCGGGTTTCGGAGGAGCCGGATGAACAGACCATCCGAACCGGCGCGGTGATCATCGGTCCGGACGGCAGCGAATTTGTCTGGATTCCCACCACAGTCACGCCGATGGGCGTGCGGGAGTTCGGCAGCTACTTTTCTGGCAGTGGGTCTGTCTCTTGCTATTACGATGAAACGGATTCCCCGGTCTATCAGGAGATGATCGCCAGCACGGAAAAATACGGCGGCTTTTATCTTGGACGCTACGAGGCCAGCAGGGGCGAAAACGGGCTTCCGGCCAGCAGACGGGTATCGGAAAACGGGCCCGGGCGAGTCTGGGTGCAGTTTTCCCCGCAGGATACTGTCAAAGCGTGTGAAAACCTTTACGCAGACAACAATACTTTACAGGGCTTTTTCCCATGGGGCATCAACTGGGACACCGCCCTGCAATGGCTGATCGACTCCGGCTCCAGAACATGGGAGGATGTCGCCCGGGACAGCACCGCCTGGGGCAATTACTCCGACGATTCCTTTTCCGCAGGAGCAAGAGGAAACTGCACCGGCGTCTGGGAGGAAGCCAAAGCCAACAACATCTATGACCTGGCGGGCAACAACTGGGAATGGACGCAGGAGCGCTTCGGCAGCAATTATGTCATGCGTGGCGGTGGTTATAACCTGATGGGCGGAGCTTGTCGGGGCGGCGATTATCCGGCGGCCCTTCGCGATCCCCTGCCGGGAAACGACCATCACCCCAACGTGTGTTTTCGGATCGCACTCTTTGTTCGATGATATTCAGGAGGTTTATCATGAAGCGTATTGTTTTGTTTTGGGTATTGTGTCTGTTGATGCTCTGCGTGACGGCCCAGGCGGAGGAAGGAACGATGAGAACTGTGTTTTTCGGCAGCTTCCCACAGCAGGGCAGCGAAGCTGAACCGATTGAATGGATCGTACTGGATGAAGCGGACGGGAAAACACTGCTGCTGGCGAAGAACTGCCTGGCGTCCCTGCCCTGGCACAACGACCGCACAGCGGTGACCTGGGATCAGAGCGCTCTGAGGGCCTGGCTGAACGGTGAGTTCCTGCAGACGGCCTTCACGACGAAGGAACAGGGGAGGATCCTGTTCACCGATCTGGATAACAGCGACGTGCTGGGCTACGGCACCCCTGTGGGCACGGATACCCGGGATCAGATTTTCCTGCTGAGCGGCACGGAAGGGCAGCTTTATCTGACCGACGCCATCTGCACCGCCAAGCCCACCCGAAACGCCATCACCCAGGGCGCATACACCAATGGTGCGGGGCAATGTGCCTGGTGGCTGCGTTCTCCGGGCATGACGCCCACCAGTCCCGCCTATTACGCCTCAGCCGGTTCCATCGGCAGCCGCGCCCATGAAGTAGATGAGACCATCATCGGTGTGCGCCCCGCACTGTGGGTCAGCGCGGAAAGCAGTGCACCAACGGCAAAGGAGCTGTTTGACTGGGCGCATACCCTGGATGCCGATACGCTGAACGGCATGGTGGATCAGACTTTCACCGCCACCGGGATCGTGACCTATATGGGTCTCGACATTCACAACCTGCCCTCGATACGTCTATCGGATGACGTAAATGGCCCGGTCTATGTGCATCCCTGCCTGCGCTCGGAGGCTGAATATGAGGGCATTCGGGTGGGAGACACCGTGACGGTCACCGGCTCCTTCCACATTCTGAGCAACGACTGGGGCGTGGTTCTGAAAAACAGCACTGTGACCAAATAAGGAGATGGCCCAGCATTTCATGCTGGTTTGTCAAATCATGACAATTGCGATTGATACGATGCCGAAAGCACGACTATGTCATTAAAGGAGGATACAGTTATGATCGATATCAGCCGTCTGGGCCTGGGCTGCATGGGGATGCACATGGGCAACAAAGACCGGGCTGTGGATACGGTGCATGCCGCCCTGGATCTGGGTGTCACCCTGTTCAACACCGGTGAATTCTACTGCGGCGGTGCCAGTGAAATGGTGCTGGGAGAAGCTTTGAAAGGCGTTCCCCGTGACAGATATTTTGTCTCCGTCAAGTTCGGTATGCTGCCCAAGCCGGAAGGTGGCCTTTACGGCATCGATGTCAACCCATGGCATGTGAAAGCCCGTCTGACCTATTCCCTGCATCATCTGGGTTTGGACTATATCGACTTGTACCAGCCCGCCCGTCTGGACGAATCAGTGCCACTGGAAGATCTGCTGGGCGCTTTGCGCGAATTGCAGGAAGCAGGC
>JAFUHD010000300.1 GCA_017469025.1 Clostridia bacterium | reverse complement strand
CAACATACTCGAATGGTTTGATGCAGTTGAAACTGTAAAAGTTAAATCAAGTGACAAAGCAGTAGAATGGACTACATCTACGAGCAAAAGAGATCAGCTCTTTCTTGAAATGCTTGGAATGGGTGATGAAGAGAAAGAAGAAGAGAAAGAGAATAGTTAGTTACGATAATCCGAGATTTAGGATATATGGGAAAACATGCTTCTTCTCACAGAAACCAGGCCGCCTGTCTGCCTGTGAGATTGTTCCGATCTGTCGGGTATAGAACAGCATTTTCTCAAGGCAGCGCACCAGATGGTCCACAAAAGATACGATTCGTCCTCCATCAGTATCTCTGAAAATGAAACAGTTGTGCTTTCGGCATTGTATCAATCTCAAATGTCACTATTTTGCAAACCAGCACGACGTGCCAGTTTACAGGCATTGCATGAGCTCTGTATAAGGCAAGCGCATCAGGGCGTGTATTCACTTCCTGAGCCACCCTCTGCAGTGTCAATTTTCCCAGATGCATTTGGTGTAAAAATAAAGCAGCCAAAGCCTGCTGGCCATGGCTGCCCGGAAGTTCTCACGGTTTGCGATTTATACTGCCCGCTGTACCCTATCCTGGCAGACAGCATTGTGGTTCCACAGATGCCGTTTTCATCTGCAAAAAGTTACAGGTAACATAAAGGACACCGCATGCGTGGAATTCCATCACTCCCCGTACAGTTCCTTTTCAGTAACACAGGTTGTTTTTATGGTTCCCACGAGCTTCTCAAGTGCCTGAACGGCATGCGGACGAATATCAGCACCAATGAGTACCTGCATAATATCATCTCCGACCCTGAGCCGGCCTTCATTCACCCATGCACGCACATAATAGACACCGTCCAGCTTCTTTGCCTCTTCAACAGCCTTTTGCAGCTTTTGCTGGTCACAACTGAACAGCATCCCTGTAACAGGTTCAGCTGTTTCGTCTCCCTGGCGGACACGGCTTCTGGCTGTAGCCCGCACGACGCCGTTATGAACAAGATACATTCCCACACTGCCGGCCTCCGCCCCTGATTTGGCCTCAGACAACCACTGGTCCACCGAAGGCTTTACCGCCTTTTTCACCTCAGGCACTGCACAATCCGCAGAGCCCGACGACCAGATGATTTCCACCCCGTGGCGAATGGCCGGAAGGACTGCAGACAGATTTTCTGTAGATGCCTTCCGGCTCCCTGGCAGATTGATGATCAGCGTGGTCCCGCGAATCCCGGCGGTTTCCCTTGAAAGGCATCCATGCGGTGTAATCTTCATGCTTTCAGCACGCATCGCCTCGGGAATGCCAGGACACAGCCGCTCCACAACTTCTGCAGTCGCCTCAGGCGTAACATCCCGGGGCGAAAAGCCTGTACCGCCCGTTGTCAGAACGAGTGCCAGCTTCTTTTCATCCGAACAGGCAGTCAGTTCACGCTGAATCATATCCTTTTCATCCGGCACAATCGCCGTATACGCCACATACCATCCGGCACCGGTCAGCATATCAACCAGTGCGGGGCCGCTGGTATCCTTACGTTCACCCCGCCATCCCTTATCGCTGACCGTAATAACGGCAGCGCTGAACTCCATATCAATCATGTGATTATTCCTCTCTCATATAGTCTCCATGTATACCGCCTGTTTTGCGTACCAGCCGGATATCACTGATGACCATGTCCCGCTGAACCGCCTTGCACATGTCATAGACGGTCAGCGCGGCTCCGCTCACAGCCGTCAGTGCTTCCATCTCCACTCCGGTTCTGGCATCACACTGTACAGCCGCCTCGATTTCCACGGAAAGACGCTGTTCATCCAGATGCAGGCGCAGATCAATTCCCGAAACCGGGACCGGGTGACACATGGGAATCAGGTCAGGCGTACGTTTGGCTGCCATAATGCCGGCAATCTGGGCCACAGTCAGGACATCTCCCTTTTTCACCCCACCGGAACGGATCAGGTCAAAGGTTTGCCGGTTGACCAGCACCCGGCCTGCTGCAACTGCCGTCCGGTGTGTAACCGCTTTCCCACCGACATTGACCATGCGTGCGTTTCCTTCATCATCAAAATGCGTAAAATCCGTCTCAGGCATTATGGTTGTCTCCTCTGCTCCATCTGTCCCGTTCTTTGGCACCGTTTCAGCACAAACCGGTGCAGCATGTACTGTACCGGCAATCCATTCAGCCAGTCTATCTGCTTCCTCAAAGGTAAAATGCGGCACCGGATAAGGTCCCTCATCATCCGTTACCACGGCAATAAACCGCTCCACCGGTGCCGTAAAACACAGTCCTGCTGCCCTGCGGCACAGCCCGATCTGCGGAATGTCCTCATGCTTGAACCCTTCCACAAGGATCACGTCGACATTCCGTATACGCGCAAGACATTCCTCCAGCGACTCTGCATGCCGGCTGATTTCTGCCGTATTGTCTGGTGATGCAACAACAACCGTCACCGCACCGGCATGGGCATGCCGGTATGAATCCTTGCCTGGATGATCTATCTCAAAGCCATGTCCGTCATGCTTCACGGTCCCTACACGAATCCCGCGGCTGGTCAGCTCAGAAATCACCTTTTCCAGCAGCGTCGTCTTGCCCGTTCCGGAATAGGCTGCGAACCCAATGACGGGAATCTGCATTTCTTATCCTCCAATCTGACTCATGCCGCGCCGGGTAAGGCTCCGGTTGACGGCATCCAGCTGTCCATGACATTCCGGCTTCGCGCGTATGGCCCGCCGGAACTGCTCCGCCATGCCGGCATCACTCAGCCCCTTCAGGCTGAACTCCTCCGCTGAATGCAGGCAGGGCTTCAGCCGCCCGTCCGCAGTCAGCCGGATCCGATTGCAGCCGGCACAGAAATGCCGGCTGACCGGGCTGATAAGACCTATATGCCCCAGCGCACCAGGCAGACGGTACAGTGAGGCAACGCCGTCCTCATCGCATGGTACTGCATCCGGAAGACACTTAAGAACTTTCATCACAGGAATATAGCTTTCCGAACCGAATGACTGATTGCCCGGCATGGGCATCAGCTCAATGAACCGGACATCTACGGGCCAACGCTGTGTCAGCGCTGCAAGCTGCGGGATCTCGTCATCATTGAATCCGCCGATCAGGACCGCATTGATTTTCACCTTTTCAAATCCGGCATCCAGTGCACACCTGATCCCCGCCAGCGCATCCTGCAGATGTCCACGCCTTGTCATATAGGCGTATTTGCCCTCATCCAGTGTATCCAGGCTGATATTCACCCGGCTCACACCGGCCTCACGCAGGGAAACAGCCAGCTCCGGCAGCCGGATGCCGTTTGTGGTCAGGACCGTTTCCCGGATGCCAGGTGTACCAGAAACGCCCCGGCATATGGAAAGGATGTTTGGCTTTGTCAGCGGTTCGCCGCCCGTAATACGCACTTTTGTGATGCCAAGCCCGGCAGCTGTCCGCACCGCCCTCAGCATCTCCTCCTCTGTCAGCAGGTCCTCATGCCGCAGTTTGCAGACACCTTCCTCGGGCATGCAGTACCGGCAGCGCAATGGGCACAGTTCCGTCACGGAAAGACGCAGGTAACTGATCTCGCGCCCATACACATCTCTCATCTTCAATACCTGCCGAATGTACAGTTGGGGAAATGGCATGCGCTGCACAGCTGGCAGAGACCACCGTCTCCGAGCCGAATGAGATCCCCGTGTGTAAATCTGACCCCTGCAAAAATCTGGGGCAGCATCACGTCGAATATGGTCGTCGGCATGTGAATGGCCGCACCGGGGACACCCATTACCGGAATGTCTCCAAGATAGGCCATCATTGTCATGTTGCCGGGCTGGCTGGGCACCCCGTGACTGACAACATCGCACCCCATCTGCCGGATGGCAGTCGGCGTCAGGTCGTCCGGGTCCACGGACATGCCGCCGGAGAAGATCAGGAAGTCTGCCCCTTTTTCAAGGAAGCCGTGCGCAGCTGAAGTCAGCATTTCAAGATCATCGTCACAGACAGCTGCCCCCAGTACTTCGCCTGGATATTGAGACAGTTTCCTGCGCGCCACAGCTTCAAATTTATCCTGGATCCGCCCGTGATATATTTCGGAGCCTGTAATGATGATGCCCGTTTTGAGCGGCCTGTATGGCAAAAGAGACAGGAGCTGCCGGCCACGGCAGAGTGCCTCAGCGCGCAGGATCTGCTCTTCCCGGGTTACCAGCGGCACAATGCGCATGGACGCAAGACGCATGCCGGCATGCACCGGATAATGGTCAGGCAGTGTACTGATCGTTATATCCCCGATGCCGTTCACCTGCGCAAGCAGCCCGGTATCCACCCGGAACATACCGTCACGTTCCGCGATGAGGACCACCTTTCCTTCAGATGGCGGCGTATAGTGTGCACCGTCCACCGCCGCCATGGCTGCCATGCGCAGGGCGGCATCCTCTTCATGGATTTCCCCTGCATTCTCCTCCCAGACAAATACGGTACGCTTGCCGATATCCAGCATATGCGGAATATCGTCCTCAGTAATGACATGCCCGCGCCGGAAAGCTGCGCCCTTGAAACCATCCCGCATTTCTGTCAGGTCATGGCACAGCGTCATGCCGACAGCATCCTCAACCCGTACTTTTTTCATAGCACAAATCCTTTCAGTTCGGTGCCGGCCTCAACAGGTCCGCTGCCTGCCGGAATCAGCAGAAATGCATTGCAGCCAATGGTGCTGGAAAGGACGGCATTTCCCTGTTCACAGGCAGGCACAAAAGTAACCTTGCCATCCAGCCTCAGCTGTCCGCGCAGGAACCGGTCCGACGGGCTCCGTTTCCTGAAACCGCGTTCAAGACATGCCCTGACCGGCTGCGGCATGGGATCCTGCCGTCCGCACAGTCTGCGCAGCGCAGGCAGTACACACGCGCAGAAATTGGTCAGTGCAGATGCCGGATTCCCGCTCAGTCCAAGCACCAGCTTTCCGCCTGCCGTGCCATATGCACAGGCCATTCCAGGTTTCATATCCACGCCGCGCAGCAGGATCTGCGTGCCGGCACGTTCCATAGCCTCAGGCGTCACGTCCCAGTCTCCAACGGATACACCACCCGTCAGAATCACGGCATCACAGCGGGCAAGCCCGTTTTCTATCAGGGCCTGAATATCCCCGGCGTCGTCTCCGGCCAGTCCCAGATAGCACACCCTGCACCCTTCCCGTTCCAGCAGTGCTGTAAACGTGGAACGGTTTGCGTTGCGGATCATCCCTGCACCCTGCACCTGATCCGCTTCAACGACTTCGCTGCCGGTAGAGATGAGTCCAATCACCGGCCGGCGGTATACCTGCACCTGCACAATGCCCTGGGCAGCCAGCGTCCCCGCCAGTCCGGCATCTATCACAGTGCCGCATGGTGCCAGCAGGCTGCCTGCAGCCACATCCTCTCCCCGTCGGACAATATTGTCCCCGGGACACAGTGCATCAAAAATGGTCACGGTTTCGTCCGTAAACGCAGTCCGTTCGAACTTGATCACACAGTCGGCCCCATCCGGAACCGGTGCACCGGTCATCAGGTGTACTGCATACCCGGGTGTCACTGGCTTTCCCACATCTCCCGCTGCAATCGTCCCGGTGAGGCGCAGCGTAACCGGGTTCTCCCGCGAAGCCTCCTTCACATCCTCTGCCCGGAATGCATATCCGTCATAGGCAGAGCGGTCAAACGGCGGCACATCCTCCGCCGCTTTGAGATCAAATGCCAGTATGCGTCCGGCACTTTCCTCAAGAGATATCATTTCCGTATTCACCGGACCGGCAATGCCCAGGAGCAGATCCCGTGCCGCGGTCCAGGATTCATTTTTTAACATGTCATTCAGCCTTTCAGTTGCAGAATTCCATCCACAGGCAGATGAACCGTAATCTCCTCCGCCTGCAGTTCCCGCCAGACGGATTTTTCCATTTCCCATCCAATCGGAACCGCATCGGGCGGCGCACACAGCGGACGGATCATCACAGTATAGGAAAACGGATTTTCAACCACTTCCGTCACCCGGCAGCGAAACGTATTTTCCCCTTCACCCGGACGGATCGCGTGCATGCGGATGCCCAGTGCATCCGTTCCCGGTCTCAGCGGCAGTGTCAGTGAAATGCCCCACTCCGTTGCCTCGGCATGTCTGTCATCTATCCGCCGGACAGATGACAGATTCTTGCATCCTGTCAGGATGCAGCCCGCCCTGGTCCCGGGATCCGCAAAGACCTCATCACGTGTCCCAATCCGCTCCGCTTTTCCCCCGGAAAGGACTGCTACACGGTCCGCCATACGGAACACCTCATCCCGGTCATGGGAGACCAGCAGCACCGTTTTGCCAAAGCGGCGGATCACGTGTCTCATCTCTTCCTCCATCCGGAAACGGAGATGACTGTCAAGCGCCGAAAATGGTTCATCCAGCATCAGTATGTTCGGCCTGCTGACCAGAATCCGTGCCAGCGCCGTGCGCTGCTGCTCACCACCGGAGATCTGGTCCGGCAGCCGGTTTCTCAGTGCCGTAAGGCCCATTGTCTCAAGAACCTCCCGCACCGCCTGCATCCGCGCTTCGCCTTTCATGGCACGTCTTGCGCCGCAGGCAATATTCTGTTCCACTGTCATCTGGGGAAAAAGCGCGTAGTGCTGGAACATGAAACCTACCCGCCGTTCCTGGGGCGGCAGACAGATACGCCGCTCAGAATCAAACAGCGTTACGCCATCCAATATAATGCGTCCCCTGTCCGGCCGCTCAATGCCCGCAATGCAGCGCAGCGTCATGCTTTTGCCGCATCCGGACGCACCGAGCAGCGCCAGCGTTTCATTTTCCGCTTCAAAGTCCATCTGCAGGGTAAACCGGTCCAGCCGCTTTTCAATATTGACTGACAGAGCCACAATCGGCGCCTCCTCTAAGACATACTCGTGCTTTCGGCACCATATCAATCGCAGTTGTCGCTATCTGACAAACCAGCGCCTGCTTCATGCTCATTTTCACGCACCCCGTCATTTCCGTTTACGCTTCTCCAGCAGATTCACGGCGAGAAGCACGACAAAGGAAATCGCCATATTGACCATGACCCAGCGGAATGCAAGCGCATCATCATTTGTGCGCCAGAGCTGATAAACTGTTGTTGAAATGGTCGCAGTGCGTCCGGGTGTATACCCGGCAATCATGCTGGTTGCCCCGTATTCCCCCAGTGCGCGGGCAAATGCCAGCACCGTTCCGGCCAGAATGCCCGGACGGCAGAAGGGCATGCGGATATGCCAGAAAATGTACGTATTGGAAAGGCCAAGCGTCCGTCCGGCATCTGCCAGTGTTTCATCAAAGCCTTCAAAAGCACCGCGGCAGGTGCGGTACATTAATGGAAAAATGACCACAGATGTCGCAAAAATCGCCGACACCCATGTCATGGTCAGTCTGATACCAAAGTTTTCAAGAAAAAAAGCCCCGACCGGTCTGCGTGGTCCCAGAACACGCAGAAGCAGGAAGCCAACGACCGTCGGCGGCAATACCAGCGGCAATGTCAGCACGACATCCAGAACACCTTTCACGGCGCTGGGCAGCTTTGCAATATAATAGGCAGAGAGTATGCCGACGAAGATGATAATAGCCGTACTGATACCCGCAATGCGCAGAGAATTCCACAAAGGATATAAATCCATGTGTCTTTTCCTTTCACAGATATGCCAGGCAGAGGGGATGGCACTCTGCCTGGCACGCGGTTATTATTCGTGCAGCGGCGTAAAGCCCACAGCCGTAAATACAGCATCTGCCGCTTCCGAAGTCAGGAAAGCCAGATACGCACGTGCAGTTTCTTCATGCTTTGTGATATTCAGCACGGCTGCAGGATAGATTACCTGTCCGCACATTTCAGGCGTAGCGGTATCCACCACTTCAAGGCCGGCAGAAAACGCATCTGTCGCATAGATAATGCCGCAGTCCACAGCGTTCTCGGAAACCTGAGTGGTCACCTCTTTTACATTGCTGCCATATGTCAGCACACCGGCAAGCGCTGCCTCGTCGAGACCATAATACGCAAAGATTTTCTGCGTATACTGTCCGACAGGAACATCACTGTTTCCGACAGCCAGGAAGATGGTGCCCGCTTTAAGTGCATCTGCCAGCGCATCATAGCCGGTTACCTGTTTGGGGTTCCCTGCCGGTACCGCAAGCGCCACTTTGTTTTCGAGCAGATTGATCCTCGTTCCCGCCAGAACGAAATCAAGGCCGGCCGTATTCACAGCGGGATCCGCAGTGATATCCAGCTGGTTCATCTGCTTGGGCGCAGCAGAGATAAATACATCGCATTCCGCTCCGCTTTCTATCTGGGTTTTCAGCGTACCGGAAGAATCAAAATTGTAGACAACCGTCACACCGGGATGCTCGGCTTCAAAGACATCCTTGAGCTTTGTCAGCGTCTCCGTCATGGAAGCCGCCGCAAAAACGATCAGTTCTTCAGGCTCTGTCGTTCCTTCGGCAAGTGCACTGCCGAAACAGAAAACCAGGGCAAAAACAAGGCACAGGACACATCTGATAGAATCGTTCATTTTTTTCTCCTCATATTTTTTCCGTCTTCTGAGACCAGAGGAAACACAAACACGCCATCCCGTCCCGTGCTCCGCCGTCTCCTTTCCAAAAGGGAGGCTGTACCGTTTCCAGTATCAACCCTATGCGAAGCTCCCCAGGGACAAAAAAATCCGTGCATCCAAAAAGGACACACGGATATAAAGCCTGTCTTAAAAACGGCTCTGCATGCGTCTCCTTTTCAAATACGGAAGGTGCAGCCGTTTCCAGCCGCGCCCTGACCCGGGAACTTCGGTGCGGCCCATGTTCCATAGCAGTGCCACAGGAGCATGGGCTCGAAGACAGTTGCATCTTATCATGACCGGCAAACAGGTGTCAACAAACAATCCAGAATCCTCGGCAGCGTTAATGCCCCGCTGCAAGACTACACGGACACTTGTTTCATTGACATAATCAAGAATCACACCAGAATGTTTCAAGGCATTCTGAACTTTTCAGAAAAATAATCCTGTAAACGAAAAACCTGATCCCGGTTTCGTTCGTCTGATATATGGAACCAGCAAAAAGCGCTGTGCTGGCGATCATCTCCGGAAAGCGGACGCGCATGACCGGAGCAAACAAAGGGGAACAATGTCGTGAATGCTGAATTGTTTCAGGCAGAAACCCGGCGGATAGAGAAGCTGCTGTACCATATCGCCCGATCATACCTGAGCAATGACCAGGATGCTGAGGACGCTGTACAGGATGCAATGATCAAAGCCTGGGAGAAGAGAAAAACACTGCGGGATATCCGTCAGTTCAGACCATGGATGGCCCGGATTCTCTCCAACCGGTGCAAGGATATACTGCGTAAGCGCAAAATATGGAGCTTCTTTCCGCTCGAGGAGGATACCGCCCAGACAGAAATGCCGCAGTCAGGAAACGAGGTGGCAGATGCCATGAATAAACTGAAACCTGAGCTGCGGATGATCATGACGCTTCACTATGTTGACGGGTATTCCATTCAGGAAATGGCAGAGACCCTGGGCATTCCCACGGGAACCATTAAAACCAGAATGCGGAATGCGCGCAAACAGTTAAGCAGAATGCTCCTTATCGATTGGGAGGACGAACATGAACAGCAGTGAATTCAAAAAGAAACTGACATCCGTGACCCCTGACGTTCCGGAGCACTTTCATTTCATGACAGAAAGCACTCTGGAAAACATTGTTTCGCAGGAGGCTCACATGAAAGCATCTACAAAGAAGGCACTCCGCAGTGCAGGCCGTTATTCCGCCCGAACCGTCATTTTGGCTGCTGTGCTGGCTGCCATGATCTGCGCGGCCGCTCTGGCTGCAACCCAGTGGCATGTGTTTGAGCGGCTGCACTTCATGCTGGGAGAAACACCTCCCTCCGCAATGGATACGCTGATGCAGGAAAATCTTTATCAGGAGACCGTCAACAACGTGGAAATCACCATTCGGGAAGCCGGTTATGACGGCCGCACGCTGCTTCTGCAATACAGCTATCGTTTGCTGGATGCGGATACACCTTATGGGGTGACGGCCGGCGAACTATTTGGCGACCATCTGCCCGAAGGCCTGACTCCGGATACAATTGTGGAAGGACTCAAAGGCAGCGCGGAAGAGGATCTGGAAGCGCACCATGTCGGCTGGTGGATCGATGCAGTCTGGCTTAACGGAAAAGAGATGAACATGCCAAATAACTCCGGTTCCGTTGTGACCGGAAGCACGGTTCCGGGCGAAATCATCCATACTGAGTACTGGCGTCTGGATAATGAAGGTTTTGCCCTGAACGGTCCGGTTCAGATCAGCCTGCCCATTGGTGAACATCAGGACCTGTCCGATTACAGCAAAAGAAATCATCCGGAAAAATATGATATTGACGGCTCTCTTAAGCTTCCGGAGAAAGGAATCGTCACCTTTACCTACGATGCAACAGACATTCTCTCCAGGGTAACCACCCTCCATCCCGAAGAAGAAACGGTCCTTCCGGATGTTACCGCAAAGGTGAGAGAGGCAGCTTTCTCTCCTCTCATGACCTATATTACCATGGACCTGAGCGTAAATCCCGATTCACTGGCGGATTACATATCAGCAAACGGCGCAGGACCAAAGAATGAAAACGGCGAAGTCATGTGGACATACGGAGGCATGGATGTATTTGAGGACTGGATTTTAAGTCTGGAACTGGTCAATGGACAGGGCGAGCTGGTTTTCCCCGGACATGCCGGCCAGAATGGCTATGGCAACGAATGGGCTGAATTCCTCTATCCGTATCTTGAAAACATTCCTGCTGAGCTCTACCTGGCTCCCATTGAAGATAGCGCGGCCAATATGCATCAGGCTGTGCGTGTGAAGTAATCCCAGGTGAGTTTCAGGAGGGCACGAAGTGATCCGTGTCCTCCTGTTTTTGGAAGCTTTGTTATCATGACCAGAAAAGCGATCTTTTGTATTCTTTTCTGCCTGTTTCTCATACCGCTGCCTGCATCAGCACAGGAAAAAGAACATATCCCTGAACTGAGATCCGCCGCACCGGAAAGATGGACCTGTGAGATCCGGACAAAAGAAGGAAAAACCGTAACAATTGATGCCCCTGTTCATATTCCCGATGTGAATGCGGTTCCGCTGATGCGTGTCTGCAAAAACTATGAGACGTATGAATTGGCCGGCGACGAATCCTTTCTCATCGGCAAAGCAGATACCCGCAAGCGGGACGAGATTTATGATCCGGATCCGTTTCCGGACATCAGGTATCCCCCAGAGGATCTGATCACTTTCATGCAGGAGATTCGCTCATCCAATGGCGGGGCAGACGCGGATCTGATTCCATACCGAGTAACGGCTTTGGGACCCATGTACCATGTAAAGAGTGGAAAAGTGTTCAGCCGCAAGCATTCTTTTCCTGCTTCCATCGCAGACACAGCAAACCCCTGGAAGCATGATGCAACCAGGGGCTACAGGATGATTACTACACAGCGAATTGTCGGGATGCCCGTCTTCCTTTCAGGCACAGCTGCCTCAGAAATCAGTTCCATGCAAACGTACTCCTGCATAACCTACATAAACAGGGAGCATTACGCTCTTTACATCCGTACGGTCACGATTGAAGAGATCTTTTCACCAGATGTGCAGTTGCTCTCTTTCAACCATTTACAAGGGATCCTGACAGAGCGAATTGTGGATGGAACGCTTCAGGAAATTCTGGAAATCAATCTGGGATACCTTTGCATGGGCCAAGATGCTGATGAACAAAAGGATGCATTATCCTGTCAATTGATCCCGGTCTGGCAGGTTCGCGGCTATGATACGTATCTGGATCCTGTTCATGACGGGATACTGTCTATGCTCTCTCTGGAAGACCCAATAAAGTACGATCCGGAAATGATCTACAGCATTTACATTGATGCGGTCACAGGCGAACAGATACCTGCAATACCCGCCGTCTGAAAGACCGGCTGTTCCTGGACATTCAACTCGGAGGAAAGCAGAATGAAACGTAGCCTTGTATCTTTATTAGCGATAATCATCCTGCTGTCTGTCACCACAGCAGAAGCGCAAGACAGATTCACAATTACAGAAATCTACAGTCATTATAACGGGCGCCGCTGGCAGGACAGCTACCTAACCATACGGAATGAAACCGTCACCATCGATGCACCGTTTATCATTCCAAGCGCTGATTCGGCGCCAGTGATCCGGGTAGGATATTATCCTGCACTTAATCCGGCACTGTGCGACGATTATGGAACATATCCCCGTTCATACCGTGATCATGTGGATGCCTGGGCACGTTCCGACGGGACAGACATTACCCTGGCCATGTCACAGTACTGGGAATATGAGATTCCAGAACAGTACGCTGGAAAATGCCATTTCGGAGAGAAAGTGTTCCTGCCCGATGAACTTGACTGGAATCATCACGCAGAGAACAATGACATGAGCATGGGCGAAGCCTATGCGCTGCTGACAGCAAAGTTAAACGAAATCCTGACGGTCTATGGCGGCGGAGCTATGGAACTGCAGTTGCGGGACGCTTATACGATGGGCCTGTACAGGAATAAAGATAACCATCCCCTGGTGGATCATCGAGGGTATAGCTTTGATTTCAAGCAGGTCATCCGCGGCATTCCGGCGCTGGGAAACGCGCATCTGACCTACCAGCATGGACGGATGCGCACAAACTATCCCTGGGAGAGTGTCTATGACAACTGGATCCAGCTTAAGATGAGTTCTCCCCATTCCTACGCCATGTCTGTCCATCTCTGGCAGGAAGAGGCACTTCTGCATGAAGATATTCCGCTCATTCCCTTTGATGCCGGAAAAGCAGAAATTGAAAAGATGATTCTGGACGGCATGATTCGTCACATCCGCAGAATCCAGCTTGGCTATGTTGCCTACACCGAGCCGGATCACAACACAAAACACTGGATTCTTGTACCAACCTGGGTAGTAGATTGTGACTGGTTTCCTGACGCAAAGGATGATTTCTGGAAAGAAGAATTCACAGATGAAGCAAACCCTTACAGCCGGAGCGCAGCGCACCTGATCTATCTCAATGCCCAGACCGGAAAAGTTCTGAATCCCATGAACACTGCCCGGAACAGAAGCGACGTTCCCAGAATACTGACCTTCAAATAACACTTCCCTCAGGCAGGACAAAACTGGACAACCGCTCTCCCGACGTGATTTTTAACTCATTTGGGGCTCATATTGGATAGTCCTTTAGGGTTTATCCGGTATGCACCCCGACTTAAGACTTCAAACCCTACACTTTGACAAATCGTGCGAAAAGCAGAAGAGGCCAAAATGCCATTCTAATGGCACATTTCACACTTCATATGTTCTTAAGTTTCGGCAAACTCCCCAATTCTAAACTGATCGAAATAAGTCGTCCAGTGTTATTGTATTAACAAAATCGCTGAAGTACCCCACAGGTTTTAACCCAAATGTTGTAATCAGTGTATTATGTATGGAAGCCTTTTTCGGAACAATCTCACGCAGCAGCCGTTCTCTTCTTGCAAGCGCAAAATGGCAATCTTTATCTGCGACGAATTCATCACTATAAAACTTGGCCTCGCACATATTTACCACATTATCTTTTCTTTCAATAATGAGATCTATTTGCGTTCCTTCTTCATCATCCGTGCCCTTTTTAGACCATAAAGACTCATCGGTACTGACTCCGCTGATACCCAGAGCAGCTTTTATCTGATTAATATGATTAAAACACAGGTTCTCAAATGCCAGGCCATTCCATATAACGACTGATTGAGAACCGGCAACACTCAGCCATTCTTTCTTCGTTCTGGAAGAATTATCACTTACAAATCTTAAATAGAAAATACAAAATGGATCTGATACTTTATAAAAGCTATTTCTTTTACCATTTCCATAAGAATCATATTTGATGATAAAGGATCCGGATTCCAGCGCTTTCAACTGCTTGCTGAATAAACCGCTATCTGTAAATCCGGTTTTATCAAGCAATTCCCTCCTGGTTAACCCTCTATTTTTGGAGTTCAGTGCAACTACAATTGCCTTCATAATATCCGGATCTGTAAAGAGTGATGAAAACAGGCGATCAAACTCATTTTTCAAAGGAGCACCTTTATCAAAGAAGAGAGACTGTATATTCTGTGAAACGCTTAAAGATTTTTCAAAATAATTCAGATAATACGGAATTCCTCCCAGCATCATATATGTTTGTGCAATGTCATAACGGGACAGTGACAGCCCTTTTGAAATAAAGAACTGTTCACATTCGTACAGATTGAATGGCTGAAGTTCAATCTCGCATGTAAGCCTGCCATAAAGGCCACCATGGTTGTTGACCAGTTTATCCATTATCCATGAAGTTGAACTTCCGCATACAACAAGCATTACATTATGCCTGTAGCACGCCCAACTGTTCCAGAATGCTTCAAGGCCTGTCATAAAACCTGCTTTTGGAGTATCCAGCCATTGGATTTCATCAAGGAATATCAGGAGTCTTCCTTTTTTATCGTCCCTTACCATCAGGAATCGCTCAAGCATATAAAAAGCATCCAACCATGATTCCGGAGGTTCACACCCTTCCATCCCCTGCATCATAAGCGACTGATGAAAATGCCTGAGCTGCTCTTTCATATGACTTTTCTTTGAAGCATTTTCAATGTCAATTCCGATAGGCGACAAACCTGCATGTCTGAACGTGATTTCACTACGAAAAACTTCGTCAATCAAATATGTCTTGCCTACTCTTCTGCGCCCATAAACGGCCACAAATTCAGCTCGTCCGCTTTCATACAAATTCCGGAGCTTTTTCTGTTCTTTCTCTCGCCCTGTTATCATGGCAATCCCCTTAATTATATTTTTCGGTGAAATGATTTTTTGGTGCTTTCACCGTAAATTATAATTACTGTTTGGAATTACGTCAACGTGATTGGAGCCATAATTTTCGGTGAGTGGTAAAAAAATTGATTTCACCGAAAAATATCTGTGGGCACTATAGGCATCACAGGCAGAGCCGCAAGGTTAATGGCTTATTGGTTAGCATATGCTAACTCACGCGCATAAAAATACCCGGAAGGCTATCAGAGCATTTCGACTTGTTAAAAAACCCGCTAAATACGCTGGATTTTGCCGGGTATGAAAAAAGTCTTGCTCCAATTTAGCTTGTTTGTGTTGCAAAGAATTTCCTCAAAAATCGTCGAAATTCGTCATTTTACTTCATTTCT
>JAFUHD010000299.1 GCA_017469025.1 Clostridia bacterium | reverse complement strand
CTGTATGACCTTCGCCCTGTGCGTCTTCAGCAGTCTCCGGACGAAGCCGTGCCGTTTTGTTGGCATAAGCGGCTGCCCGGTGATGCTCTTTACATATACCATTACGACACGTCCTTTCGTTAAACCCATACGCTTTATGCTGTAAGCCGGTGCGTATGAAACCGTTGTGTCACCTTCGTCAATGTTGAAAGAGCTTGTCACGACCGCCACACTGTTCCTACCCAGCAGAACGTTTCATGACGATCAACAGTGCCGCAGATTAGGTGATATGTCCATGGGTGTTATGACTCTCTCAACGTAGATCCCGCAGATCTTTGGCTAGTCAACTCCGGACTCGTTTTCACAAGCCCGCGTCTTCAGTCGTGGGTAATTGACTCTCAATACATCTGAAAAAGGATCTGTGTTCCATCAAACGAACAGGGTATTGCTATGGGCTCTGTCATTGATGAATCGAGATGAAACACATGGAATTCACGCTTTGTATCAGCGAATAATGTCTGAAGCCCCGGCGTGACAATGCATACATGAAAAGATTCTTCATCTGGAATGTACTCATTCCCATGATCATCAAAGATTCTGATATCATAGGCGGCTATAACACTTTCCCCGGGAATATCTGCAGATATCTGCTTTGCTTTTACCTTTGCGCCAGCGGGCAGCATGCCAGAAATCCGAATCGTAACATTGTTCAGATCCCCTTCCACCTCAGCAAACAGCTCCAAGTAGGCCATTGAAAGGCCACTGGACGCAGTGTCTGCATTGGGTGCATACGCTTCTTCTTCATGTTGATCTATGGGATACACTGATGTCCTCACCTCCCCGTCATCTACTGGGTCCTCTTCCATCCATTCCTGACTCAGGTCAGCAGGCTGAACCTGCCCTTCAGCTGGAACGCTGCCAGGGGCTTCCATGCAGATTTCTGACTTTTCTTCGTCCTGTTCTGGTATATCTGCATTGTCTTCACTGTCTGCAGAAATCAGGATGAAATATGCATCCGTTTGCATCAGTCCTGCCGTTGTTTCATCAACCTCTGGTCCCGTGAAAGTGTCTTCCATCGTGAGTGCCTGCTCTTCACCATGCGCCGTTTCTTCTTCCTGACCAACTGCATCGCGTGTGTTTCCCTGGTCTTGCTCAGCATGCAGGATGCGGTGAACTGTATTCTGTATGCCATTGCCAAAAGAAATCACAGAGAGCTCCTGTAATTTGAATGAGACTTGAAGACGCAGAACGATGGAAGCTGCCTGCTCGATCGCCTCTGAGGTGCAGATCATCAATCTACGGCCCTGGTCAATAGTAAAGGGGAATCTTCCAGCATCGGACTCAGCGAACCCATCGCAAAACAAACCATCGGATTGTTTCTGTGGAAGAATTCCGTCAGGAACCTGGTACTCCAGAAATTCTGGTGAGAACGTCAGTTTTTCATCGGCTTGAAATACGAATTCGAGTACAACCGTTTCATTTTCATCAAGATACCAGTCTCTGCCCTGAACCTTGATCCCTGTTACGGATACACTTTTCAGCAGTTTTGAAAGAAGATGGGTGGTTTCCCTTTCCGGAGTTTCTTCTACATATGATTCGGATTGAATGATGTCGGGGTTCTCATTGAACAGATCACTTGTTTCACTCGCCTTATCAACTGTCCCCTGTTCAGTATTCGTGTCGCCTGATTCTGTCTCAGAAATGTCACATTCTGGCACAGCATCGCATGCATTTGAGGAAAGGCTGCCAGAATCTTCTGAATGGCAATTGTCTGTATCCTCGTTGTCATCCGTTGGATCCGGAGGCACTTTGTCTTGAGGAACATCCCTGGAGGCATCTGCATCGGTCTGGTCGCAGGTATTCGTTTCAGGAAGGTTTGTGACTCCCTCTTCTTCATCATGAGGCGTAAGAAGATCCTGCTGCAGCGTGTTTTCCTGGAGAGGCACTGGCATCGATTCATCACTGCAGGACACCGGGGTATCGGGACCAGACGTCTGGGAAGTCTCTTCTTCATTTTGAACCACAGTTTCTGCAGGAGTCGGGTCAGAAATGGATTCATCAGGGTTTTCAGCACAGGAACCCAATGGAACCTCTGCGGAGCTTTCATTTTCAAAAGCAGCTGCGTCCGTGATATTCTGCTCTTCACCTGTGGGCATTTCCTCAGCTGCCGCCCAGCTTGGGATTGCTGTGCAGAAAACCAGGAGGAGGAAAAGGCAAATCATCTTCTTCATGCTCTGATCTTTGGTCCGTTTTTTCCTGGAGCGTTCAGCCACTGGAAAAAACAGAAAATCGACAGTTATGGCAGCGGACATCAAACCGAGCATCACAGGTGTTCTCTTGTCAACCAGGGTCAGCGGATCCCTGAGGTTTTCTGTTGCGATGAAATAGCAGGTAGCAGCTGCAAACACCAGTGCTTCAAGCAGAATACCGATCACTCTGCAACGTTTCCCTATGGCGTTTTCGCCGGTCCCGGATCGTTGCAGGGTATATTTTCCTCTGCATTTTCGCCCAGGAAGCAGCAGGTAGAAAATGGAAAGCACGGACAGCAGATTGATCAGCGCAAATCTCGCGCGATTGATGGTGTGCCCAACGGCTTTTCGTGTGACAGGAGCTTCTTCTTTCAAAGGTGCTTCCGTTTCTTTGGATCCCTCTCCCACGTGCTTTTCATAAAGTCTTGCAAAGAGTACTGTTCTGCCATATGTTGCAGCTGCAGAGCAGGTAGAAAGAGCCAGAATCGGGCCAGAATGCATCATCTCCAATGCATCAGAAGCTTCTGCGTGGTCATGAATATAGGCTTCCAGGGCACTGAGACTTTCCGGATCCCGATGTCCGACGGTATATACCATGCTCTCGTATGCATTCGTCTGTATGCAGGCAAAAAAAGCCAATTCATAGGCATCGTTCACTGTCGTCAGCACTCCTTTCCTGTGCTTTTGAAAGAATTCAGGATCCAGGTATTTGGGAACATCTCCAAACATGCCACCGCTGGCCATGTTATGCCCGTAAATCATGATATAGTTTTCACTGAATGATGGCAGATTATAGGAGGAAAGATAAATGGATCCGTTCATGTCCGCATGACCATAAACGTCCATATAGGCATACTGAAGATCATCTTTACCGTGCAGGACCGGATAATTGATATGCGTGCCCTCAATCTCAAGCCAGGCCACAACATCAGGATTGATGTCCATCAATGCCTGAAAACCGGCTGCTTCCTCAGCTTTGGGTCCCGGTTTGTACTGCATTAAATCCCAGGAAGTGAAGGCTGTACTGTTCAGATAGAAAGTGTCGTACAATACATATCCGGAATACAGAAACAGGATCAGGGTAAAACAGGCAGCGACCGCTGACAGCATTTTCTGACCTGCTTTTGCAGCATAGCCAAGCATGTGCAGAAGCACCGGCAGTCCCTCTCTTTCATATATGATTTCTCCTGATCACCGTGATCACAATCCCAAGGATTTCGCTGCGTTTAACGGGTCCAAAATAACGGCTGTCTTCAGCCCCTTCCCGTTTATCTCCGAGAATAAAGAACTCATCATGGGCAAGCTCCACAGGATACTGGACAAACCCTTCATAAATCGGTGTGGCATAAAAAATATCACTTTCCAGAATGCGGTTTCCGTTAATCCGCACCTGTTCCTCCTCTGTGACTTCGCATCGGTCCTGTGGGCAGGCAACGATTCTGCCGACATAGTTCGTTTCATTTTTCGTGAACACCACAACTTCATGTTCCCGTAAGGCTGTCGGCAGCCTGTAATACAGAAGCATGTCCCCCTGGTCGATACGCGGATACATATCTCCATTCGGCGCAACAGCCAATCCAATCACAAAGGAAAACATCACATAAACCATCGAAAACATCAGCAAAGCGTATAGGAAAAAACGCCGAACTTCCCGAATGTCTCTGCTTTTCTGACTCTTTTTTCTGGCGGTATCTGCGCTGGTCATGATTTCGATTGAAGCCTCCTATCCTGAAAAAATGCGCAAAGAAAAATTTCCCAAAAGAACAACGCAGCCGCGGAACAGCGGACTACACAGTTTCCAGGAAATTCGGCACAATTTCTCGGTGTGTGCTGCAGTTTCAGCGCTATCTCTATTCAACGCTGACAAAGCTCTATGTTCCGAACAGAACAAGACATGAAATACAGTCTGTCTGTCCAAAACACTCAGCTTACCGGTATTCATCTCCAGATCAGGGGAAACGAGCAGCATTTAGGACCGGTAGAACAGGTGTTGAAACAAAACACTTCATCCAATCAGCCTAAAGGATTGTGCGCTTGTTTCAGTGAACAAACAATATCATATACGGCCCATATATTCAAGGGCAGAATCGTTATTTTTCGCGTTTTGCTACATTTTCGTAAGCTTCTTACAAATGATCCTTCAGGATGCTGATCAATTCAAATGAAACGCTGTATAAAGTTGCTAAATTATGAACATGCCTCGGTCTTGTTCGCACACTCATTGTGTAGTTTTGGACCGCAGGAAGCGTTCCGAAAGTGTTTTTCCCTTTTGGTCTATACTTTCTTTCGAGAATCGTCTATACTTTCTCTGTGTTTTTTAATTGAAAGCCGGATATCCAAAAAGGAATTAATTGATATGAATAAAACAGCAATTGTAACAGGTGGAAGCGGTGGAATTGGACAGGCGATCACGCTTCATCTACTCAGAGCAGGTTTTCAGGTCATCGCACTGTATTACACTCACGAAGATGCCATGCTGCAGCTGAGCAAAGAAGCCCTGGAAAAGAATCTCGGTCATGTCCATGCCATGCAGTGTAATCTAGCAGACCCCCTTTCTGTTTCCAGTACCTTTTCTGAGATTCACCGTCTGTATCACCATGTGGATCTCCTGGTATGCGCACAGGGAGTCGCCAGTATTCGTTTGTTCACTGAAACAGATGAAGAGGAATGGAATCGAATCATCAATATCAATCTGACGGGAACCTACAGAGCTGTACATGCTGTGCTGCCTGAAATGATTTCCAGAAAAAGTGGTAATATTATTACAATTTCCAGCATGTGGGGCGAAGTCGGTGCCAGCTGTGAAGCTGCCTATTCGGCATCCAAAGCTGGAATTATAGGCCTTACAAAAGCGCTGGCAAAAGAATTGGGGCCATCGGGGATTCGTGTCAATTGCGTCTCTCCCGGTGTCATTGACACAAGTATGAATCAGGACCTTTCAGCCGAAACGATTCAAAGCCTGAGCGACGAAACGCCTCTTGAACGGATCGGAACCGCTGACGATGTGGCTGAAGCGGTTGAATTCCTTGCTTCTCCCAAGTCCTCTTTTATCACCGGCCAGATTCTCGGCGTATCCGGAGGATTTATCGTCTGACGGATGGAATCCAAACTCATTCTGATTCGTTGAATGTATGTACACGGCCGGGATAAGAAAGGATGGTACTATGACGAAACGAAAAATCTCTGCATTCTGGATTCTGATTTGTATACTGTTTTCATTCCAGACTGTTTTAGCAGAAGATCCGGGTACCCTGCTCAGTGATCTGGACCTTCAATATCAGGAGCAGCTCTTTGAGCAGACACGTCCGCTGCTCGAATTATCTGTCGCAGCATCCATGCACAGCGGTGAAACTGCATTTGAATTCGATCCTGGAAATGACATGCCAGAATCCTTTGCTGCTGCTCTGGATCATTTTTCTGGATTGTACGGATTCAATGAAACCAGTCAAATGCACGAATGGCTTCAATCCAACTATGCCCTATCCGTACCTCAGAATATCACCGAAAAAAGCTTTCCTGAAGTATCCTATACCGGGCTGTTTCTTCTTGAACTGACGCCAAGCCCTGATCATTCACAATTTGCAGTAACAGCAGAAATCTATATGGCGCCAAAGCCATATGAAGCATTAACCGATGCAGACTGGGATCATTTTGTCTGGGCTGATATGATGGCGACCATCACACTCCAGCATGATGATTCAGCTTCGCTGGGATGGAAAGTGACTTCTCTGCATTACAGCACAGCCTATTTTTCGGATGACACGGACGAACCGCAGATGTCTGATGTACCACTTCTTGAAAACTATTACAGCGAAAAATATGGATGCTCCATTGCCTATCCGGCGGTTTTTGATGAAGAAGACATGATATCCGATGATGAAGGCGTGCAATGCAAGCTGGCAGACGGTTCGGCCTCATTGGAAATCCGGTTTGAACCATCCAGCGAAACATCTGCGGAAGCGGCACTGCACTCTGTACTGGCAGCACATCCTGAGGTGACCATGCTCTCAACTGAATTCAGCAATGTCATCTGTCTTGAATATGAAGACAGTGAGATGCGCACCCGCTGGTTCTGCATGCAGGAGAATCAGACGATGATCACAGTATCACTCTCATGGAAACCGGACATTCACGAAGATTTCTCAGATTTGGCAGATGAGATCATGCAAAGTCTGATTTCAGAAGAAAACACGCAGGGCTGATGCCACATTGCGTTATTGGAGGGAATACGAAATGAAAAGGCTGACTGCAGTTTTACTGGTCCTTCTGCTGCTGTTTTCTTCAGCGGTTGCAGAGGGCATCACGGCTCACATTGTCGGTGGCTGGCTTCGCCTGCGTGATGCACCTTCCTACGACAGCAACACCATCGCAAGCTATTTTACGGGGACGAAGGTCACGATACTCAGCACTTCGAACGGCTGGAGCTATGTACGGATGTCGGATGGTGCTACCGGTTATATGAACGCAAGCTATCTTTCTACCGGATCATCGACTCCAAGCACACCGTCCGGTTCTTCCATCTACGCAACCGCCTATGTCACCAGTTCCAATGGCGGACGGGTGGCTCTGCGCGCCGGTGCGGGAAAAAGCTATGCTGTCATCACATACTGCAATGTCGGGACTCAGATTACCGTGCTCAACGCTGGTTCAACCTGGGACCGTATTCAGGTCGGATCCACGATTGGATATATGATGGCCAAGTATATCACGTTCAGTCCGGTTACACCCGACGGCGGAGGGACGCCGACCCATACCACAGCCTATGTCACAAGCAGCAATGGTAAGAATGTGAATATGCGAAGTGGTCCCAGCACTTCATACGGCGTTCTCGCATCCTACCCCGTGGGAACCAAAGTGACCGTTCTGACCGTAGGCTCGACGTGGAATTATATCCAGGCCGGCAGCTTAAAAGGCTATATGATGCGGAAGTATTTAACCGCCACTGCCCCTGGCCCGGCCCCTGGTCCATCCGGTTCTGCAGCCTATGTCACGAGTGCCAATGGAAAAGCTGTCCGCCTCAGATCTGGTCCTGGAACCGGCTACAGCGTCGTTGGCCTGTACCCGATTAATACCCCGGCAACCATTCTTGAAAAAGGGGCGTACTGGTCCAGGATCCAGATTCAATCCCAGGTCGGATACATGATGACCAAATTCCTGGCCTCCTATCCAACCCCTGAACCCCCGTCCCCGATTGTAAACTATACTGCTTACGTATACAGCACAAACGGCAAGGGTGTGTATCTCCGCTCGGGTCCTTCCACATCGGATCCCGCGATCGCACTTTACCCGGTCGGAACAGAAGTCAAGGTCCTCAAAACAAACGGTACGTGGGACTATATCATGGTCGGCACCAGAACCGGCTATATGATGCATAAGTTCCTGACTACATCCTATGTGAGCAATGTCATTACTTCTGTATCCATTGGCAATCTGACACCCAAAGCCGGCGAAACTCTTGTGGCCTCGATAGTTCCTGGTGGTGCCACCGCAAGCTATACCTGGATTAATGATCTTGGTGTCGTTCTCTCCACAGAATCCTATTACGTCACACAGAACTCAGATATTGGGCGCAAGATTCGGGTCCGTGTTGTGGGAACCGGTTTGTATACTGGCTCTGCGACAAGCAATTTCACGGAGGCAGTTTCAGGCTCCAGCACGGTCAATAAGGTCACGGGATGCACGATCAATAATATGAACCCGCGTGTCAATGATATTCTGAAGGCCTCCGCTGTACCCAGTGATGCCACAGTCTCCTTTATCTGGTACCGTGATGGAAATGTCAGTGTCGGGACAGGCGCTACCTATACAGTCACCGCCGCCGATACGGGATTCTCTCTGTATGCCGTTGCAATCGGCTACAATAGCTGGACCGGCAGTGCGCAGAGCTCCAAAACCGCAGCCGTCCTCCCCGTCTCAGACGTTCCGCTGACAGGTACAGTGACACTTCCCAACAGCGCAGTGGTCGGAAATGAACTGACACCTTCTCTTTCTCTGAATTCCTATGCAATCACCTATCAGTGGTATCAGAATGGTGTGCTGGTCGGGACAAACAGTAAGCTGTATATTACCAGTGATATGGCAGGCGATGACATTCGACTGGTTGTCACTGCTGTTACAGGCAGCGGATATACAGGCAGTGTCTCGAGTTCATACTGCCTGATTCAATCGGGCATCCATGGGATGCATCTTGTCCCCAAATCCGCTGTATGAGAAGCAACATCCGTTTGAGTTAAAATCCTTAATGCTAGTAAAAAAGCCAGCCTGCAGTGAAGCAACTCAACTGCAGGCTGGCTTTTTTTACTCTGGATCAGCAATGGCCTCTTTGCTATGATGTCTTTTAGTAAAGCCGCGATGATTCGCCCCTCTTCAATTGAAAGAGTTCTATGCAAGGACAGCATGGCGGCCTCTGCAATCCTGCAAGTTCCTGTCATGGTAAACGGATCAAATGTGAAAAAAAACAATGGCCCTTTCGGGCCATTGCTTTTTTTACTGATAAGAACATCCGTTTTCGAAAGGCAGCTGAATGATCATGGTTCTGCCGGGCTGGAGAGCAACTTCCTGACCGTTTTCATCATAGAAAACTGTACGGACGCTGATGCCTTCGCGATACCAGCCACCGGAAATATGACGGCCGTTCATGAAGATATCTGCGTTGCCTTCCATGCTGGCATAAGTACCGGTCTGCTCATTGTAATCGCCAATATTATGCGTTACAGGCGCGTCGCGGCCGAGGTATGTCGTTTCGGTCCACTGAATAATCACATTGCTGAAAGTAATGGGTTCCTGTGTTTCAAGTTCAACCCATTCCACCGGACCACCCTTTTTGGAATCGGATTCCAGGTTGCGGGTGTACTGAGCAGTGGCTGCATTGTAAATATAGATCTCGTTGGAGTCTTTACGATTCCAGCTGACATTGATGGTCTGCGCAGCGTCTCCGCCGGTAAAAGCGGAATCGGCAAACTTCATCGTGTGGTTGATCTGGCTCGGATAAGCAATTACATCAGGCCAATCGGGCAGCAGGTAGTCAAGAATGAAACCAGCCGGATTGCCGGTACGATTGTTCGGAGCCTTCAGAGGAGAATTGTGAAGATACTTGGAAGAATACTTGTTATAGTATTTTTTCCAAGGACGGTTGGTGCCGGAAGTGCCGGGCCAAAGGAGTCCTTTTTCAGAAGCACCGGTTCTGCGAACCTCGGTAATCACATTGGTCAGCTTATATTCCTGCTGTCCATAGTACATAAAGCCGCAGTCCCATTCTTCACGAAGCCAGACATGACCAACACGGGCGGAACGGATCGGACCGACAGCATCAGGGATCACATCAGAGAACAGAGCGCTCATACGGACTTCGCCATTCACGTGAAGAGGAAGCTCATAGATAATGTCAGAATACTGAAGTCCCCACGGTGCACGATTGCCAGTACCGCATGCCTTGGTTTTATCATCATAGGGGCAGCTGATTTGTACCAGAACCGGGAAATATGTATGGTTCACTGCGAGACCGGCAAAATCAGAAGAAACATTATAGTCAGACAGCTTCAGGCCGGTGGTAGGGCTGATTCCTTCAGGCACAGTATTCGCTGCAAACGCACCGTGACCGATCCCACGATTGGCTGTGCCATTGATTGTGGTCTCAGCCATAGCAGTGTTGACCAGAAGGGACAGTACGAACAGCACTGCAAGAAAACGTTTCATAGTTCAAATTTCTCCTTCCAAATGGTATTCTAAAACGCCATACCTCGTTAATATACAACGTTTATCCTGAGAAATCAAGTTTGTGCGTCAAAATGCAAGTATTTGTTACATTATATGATCTTTATGAAATATCGGACCATTGTACAATATGAAGGCATGTCGATGCATTAGGCATCCGCTTTCTGTCCAAATCTCGCAATCACCGTAACAGGGGCTGTGTGTACATTCGGGTCAACGGTCATTGTGCCTTTATATTTTTCAAAATTGGGAGAATAGTAATGCTCTGTCGGCTGAGGGAATTCATCCCTGAACTGTTTCTGGTCAATAGAGGGAAAAGCGTCAAACAGGATACTGCATTTGGGTGCCATGCAGACTGCTTCTGGAATCAGCACATTGCTGAATCCGTGTGCGATTGCCCTGAGCCCAAGAGCTACAGCGCCAAGGTCCGATTTATACGGGGTAAAACCGCCGAGCTTCTCAAAGACTTCTTTCTTGATCATGAGACAAGATTGGGAGACTGCCGTACATTCTCTCACGGACCGATCGTATAGCTGATAGGTCGCACCATGGCGATTATCACCCTGCATTCGTCCGATCGCACAATCCGGTACATCAACCGCATATCCATAGACAAGATAATTCCGACGATTGTTAACAATACCTCCACCTACACATGCAATCCATGGCCGCGTTGCATACATCGTTAGACGCTCAAGCCATTTATTATTAAGGAACATACTATCTTGTTCAAGGAAAAGTAGCAGGTTGCCGCTTGCGTTAGTTACCGCTTCTTCAACATTCGTGGCTGAGCGAAATGGGATATTCCTGATATTTTGAGTATTTGGACAGTCACCTACAACTACTATTTCCGAAGCTCGATCCAATCCAAAGATCGTTTTTCTCAATAGTTTTTTGATCCAGCGCTGATCAAATCCGCCTTCAAGGCTGTGAATGATGATTGAAATACCTGTATTCTCTGGTATATCGTAAGTAATATCTGGTCTGAGTTCCTTCATTTGAGCCCGTCCATGCAGCTGAAGCCTTTCCATCTGATCATTCACAGCACGAACAGCAGACTTTGCGCAGCGTTCAGCACTTGAATGCGAAAAGGACGTGTTCAGCATGCGCCAGTGATACAGAACCTTCGGAATATGTGCAATTGCTTTGGCCTTTTCTGTTGCCCGTAGTGCGAGATCATGGTCCTGGCTGCCATCGCAGGAGGAGCGCAGTCCATTGACAGATCGAATCAGACTGGAGGACATGGCCATAATATGACAGATATAGTTTCCGGATCGAAGTGCATCCGGAGAGAAATCCGCTTTCATATGGGCATCAAAGAACCTGGAACCGTCCTCATTGGTTTTATCTTCATCAGAATAAATAAAGTCGGCTCCCTTTTCTGCTGCATCCAGGATCCAGTACACGCAGTCAGGAGAAAGAAGATCATCGTGATCGCAAAGCGCTACATAATCTCCACTGGCAAGAAAAAGCGCTTTATTGGTGTTTTCCGAAATGCCGAGGTTTTCTCTCCCAAACACGACATGGAAACGTTCGTCCTCATCGGCAAGCTGCTTCAGCATGCTGATTGTTTCCTGATTTGAACTTGCCCCGTCGTACATGCAGGCTTCCCAGGCATCACAGGTCTGTGAAAGCAGAGAATTTGCAAGTGCGCGAAGCAGGTCCGGCCGTGTATTATAGGTTGGAATGAGAAAGGACAGGGTATGGCTGAACTTGCGTTCATGCTGAAGATGCTGCTCATCAGAACCTGGCAGCTGCTCCCTGAACCATGTATCATACTGAAGATCTGCTGCTGCCCGGCGGGCCGCCATTTTTCGAATGTCTTTCCTGTAATGTAGCCTGACATAGATCAGATCATATACGCCCCGGATCCCTTCCCTTTTCCAGGCGTCTTTTACTGAGTTCCATCTCCTGCTGATGAGATTCACAGCGTACTCCTTTTCTTTCCCATTGCACAATACATCGCTGCGTAGGGACATCTGTCATGGATTGATTGAAATCGTACCGTCTGGCTGAATATAGACAATGCCTGTCTTTTCGAAACCATCCGGCAGTTTGGTGCAGTCATACCGGTCAGCCTTTCCCATCACATGCTGCCAGCAGTCTTTTTGATCTGCAGCTTTCTTCAGCACAAGAGGCCGGTATTCTTTTTTACTGTGCCTGATCTTTGTAGGAATCATTTGAAACTGATTCAGAGCGACGCTTCCATCCTCATGGATATCCCATGTCAGCTGAAAAATGCCGCTCGCAGGATCAAGGCTTTTAATGGATCCAAACACAAAATTACCCGTGGAAAAAAAGATCGGTTTGCCGTGATAGAAGTACACGGGTTGCAGGACGTGGGTGTGATGCCCCCACACCATGTCCGCGCCGGCTTCAAGGATCTGGACTGCAAAGGGAAACTGCGAAGCATTGGGCGTTTTTCGCTCTTCCCGTCCCCAATGCAGGGAAACGATGACAATCTGGCATCCTTCGCTGCGAAGCGTCTGAATGTCTCTTGCGATCAGCTCCTGATTCGCATTGGTCGGATAGGTAAAGCCAATTAAACCGATCCGTATCCCTTTGATCTCAAGTCTGCCAAGCGTGACATAGCTGTTTTTGGTCCGGGTGGGATTCAGTGAACCGAAATGCATCACGCCTGCTTCGTCAAGACTGGCCAGTGTGTCTTCATATCCTTTGTATTTGAAATCAATACTGTGGTTGTTGACTGTATTGACACCGTCAACACCGCCGGCATTCAGCACGCGTGCAAACTCCGGCCTGCCAATCAGATTGAAGGATTTCAGCGGATACAACGGTTCTGCCTGGTCCGTCAGCACAACTTCAAGATTGGCAAAAGTATAATCATCACTGTGAAAGATATCCGAGACCGTTTCAAACAGCCAGTCATCCCCATTGGCCCTGATACAGGAAGTCAGAGAAGACTTGTTTTTTCGGGATGAGAGCGTATCCCCCAGAGAACAGTCTCCAACAAATGACAGGGTGATCTTGTTGTCAGGCACAGTGGACTCCGGATTGGAACTGATCAGGTACCCATCGGGACTCAGCTCCGGATTGTCTCCCGCCTGCGCAGCCGGTGTGGGAATGTCAGAGAGCATGATAACCTCTTCGCTCTCCTCCGCCTGTGCTCCTCCATTTGTGGTGATGATGCTGATTCCGGGTGTCTGAGTCGGCTGCTTTCCGGAACGTTCCGTGATTGCATCTGACCGGAGCATGGAAAGCTCTGTTTCTCCGGGGACGGAAATGCTGGTATCATTCTCTGTCTCAGCGCAGGCAATGGTCAGCATCATTAGAGTCAGAATGAGCACACATGAGCATATACGAATCATTTGTCCCCTCCTCGTGAAGATCTGTTCCATTGGCACCTGATATTCTGTGACGCATTGCTGGATCGGTCATTGGCTGAATGACAGCGAGCCATCCTCCTGAATATAGACCTTCCCGTACCGTTCAAAGCCATCCGGCAGAGCAGTAAACCCGCTTTTGGCCGGCCCTATGATTTTCTTGAGACACTTTCTGATATCAGCGTCATCGGTCAGGAGAAGAGGACGGTATTCTTTTTTGTGTCGAATCTCAGCAGGAATCATGTTGAATGAAGACAGTACAGCCTCACCATTTTCCTGGATATCCCATGTAAGCTGAAAGATGCCTGTTGATGGGTCCAGATTGCTGATGCTGCCGAAAACAAAATTGCCGGTGGAGAAAAAGATCGGTTTTCCCTGATAGAAATAAACCGGCTGCAGCACATGCGGATGATGTCCCCAGATGACATCTGCACCTGCGTCAATGACTTTTTTCGCATAGGGAAACTGTCCCTTGTTGGGCACCTTTTTTTCTTCTGTTCCCCAGTGCAGAGATACGATGACAATCTGGCATCCTTCAGAGCGAAGCTGCTGTATATCCTGACGGATAAAATCGAGCACTTCATCGGTCAGCGGGTATGCATAACCCGTAATTCCGATACGCACGCCTTTGATTTCAACACGTCCAAGCTGAATATAACGATTGGAGGAGCGCGCAGGGTTGAGTGTGCCGAAATGCATGATCCCCACAGCTTCCAGATTGGAAAGTGTATCCTCGTATCCGGAATACTTAAAATCAATGCAATGATTGTTGACAGTATTGATTCCATCAATGCCGCTCTCTGCAAGGATATCCCGATGCTTCGAAGGACCGACAAGATTGAACGTCTTTAAAGGGTAAAGCGGGCTCATATTGTCGGTCAGAACGCATTCAAGGTTGGCGAATGTAAAATCATCGGCATGCAGAATCTCTGAAACCGTGGAAAACAGCCAGTCCGGTGAATGCTCAGCAAGCGTTCCTGTCATACTGTTCTTGCGCTTGACGGATTTGATCGTGTCCCCAATGGAACAGTCTCCCAGAAAGGAAAACGTCAGAGTATGATCATCGGACGTGCTCTGCGGATTCAGATAGGTTGAATATGGTTCATCCGAAACTGTTTCATACACAGTGTCTGAATCGTCATTCATTTCCATGCTGAAGGACGGATCGTCTGCTTCCTCGTCATCCGTCTCTTCTTCAGAATCCAATGCAGGATCAGAGAGGGCATCAATGGACAGAAAAATGAGGCTGTCGTCATCCTCGGTCACCAGTTCTGCCGCCGCACAGGAAGACAGGACAAGCCCAGCAAGGAGAATCAGCAGGACAAATCTCAAAGCACTCAGCCGCATGTGTCAGTTCACACTCCCGATTCAGATTGGATCATCATCAGCACGGTGCTGTTCAGTTGGAACGCGTTTTTTTGGTTCGTTTACCCATGAGCATGGCTCGAATGGCAGGACTGTCTTCACCCATTCGGCTGCACAGATTCAATACTGCTTCTTCAGAAGAATGGCTGTCAGCCTGATTGACATAATCTTCTCCGAAAAAATGTTCAGGCGTATCGAGCAGCGCATTCCCCCAGCCATAGGGGTGACCGTGTCTGTCAATATCGTAGATAAAATCAGCATGGACCAGAAATGTCAGCATCTGCAGGCGAACCAGCTCATGATCAAAATCCTTCGGATTCCCGAGTTTTCTCCGGATATGCTTCGCGATCGACGGACCTTCAGTCATGACTGTCCGCATAATATCTCCGGCCGTACGCGAGAGCAGTCCGTCCTCCCACATGCCTTCAAAATCATATCCATCCCGCCGGATCCGGATCAGTTCCGGAAAGACATCCGGCGCCACGAAAACTGCACTGCCATAAGCATACTTGCCATAGACACATTTCTTTTCCCGTGACAGACTTGCTTTCCATTCCCAGGGACCTTCCTGCTCGGTAAACCAGATTTCAGGAGCAGCCAGATCTTCCAGCGACACGATTCCGTCCTGATGGAAAAAAGGAAGAAAAGCCCTTTGATCGATTGCCTTGACAAGGTCATCTCTGCATGAAACGCGGGACAGCTTTCTGCAGGCAGACATCACATCATTCCTTTCGAAAACAGATGCATTGTCTCAAAACAGATCAGATGACCTGTTTCCCTTCACGATCCAGAATGGTCCATCCATTTTCATTGCGGGCACATGTGTATCCACCGGAAAACTGCATCACCTGATCATAGACAACAGGAATGACAAGCTCTCCCTGCAGATTGATAAATCCCCATTTTCCGTCTTTGCAGACACCGGCAAGTCCTTCTGAGAAGACATAGCAGTCATCCCACTGAGCCGGAATCACAAGCTCGCCTTTTCGATTCATATATCCCCGCAGCCCGCCCAGCTCAATTGCCGCGAGATCCTCAGAAAACGGCGCCGCAAATTCATATTTCAGCTCGATGGATTCCCAGCCGTTTGCATCGACAGCACCGTATTTTCCATTATGCGCCACAATGGAAAGGCCGCCCTGGAAGCTGCTGACAAACTCGTACTGCGGTTCGGCCATGATCTGTCCTTTGAGATTCATCAGTCCGTAACGATTATTGACACAGATTCTCCCAAGGCCTTCACTGTACTCCATGGTCATATCCCATTCTGTGGGAACAACGAGTTTTCCCTCCGTATCAATATATCCCCATTTTTTCGCTTTCATCACAGGACAGCGGCCTTCATGAAAACGACCTGTTTTCTCCCAGACAGGTTCTATGACGGTTGTTCCTGCTTCATCGACAAAACCATAGAGACCGTTGCGCTGAAAAGAAGCAAGTCCCTCATGGAAACTGTACCCCATATCCCAGGCCGGAAAGAGTGTTTCATGGCCTTCCGTATCCAGAGCATACCGTTTTCCGCGTTTCTCGCCCCATGCTTTTCCATTTTCAAAGGAAACGGCATGATCCCAGACAGCGGGCAGAACGATTTTGCCTTCCGTATTGATATAACCATAGCGGTTTTTGTCCTCAATCAGGGCAAGGCCGTCTGAAAACTCCCCGAGGATCTCGTAGGAAGGTTCAAACGCGGTCCGGGTCTGAGCAATCACAATGCCGCCGTGCTTTCCGCTCACATCATGAAATGTGAAAACACCGCTGCCCCAGCTGGAAACATCTGCAGCACAGCGAAAAGCTGCCATCACCCGATCAGAAGAAACAACACGTTCCTTATTTCTCGATGTGCGTGAAGCATGTTTTGCATGATCCGGCTGTGACTGAGGGGCAGGCAGTTTTTCCTTTTTCTGCTCAGTGAGTCTGCGGACCGGTTCTTTTTCTGGTGCTTTCTGCGTCGGTGCCTTTGGCCGGACCGCGGCAGGTGCAGCCTCTTTTGACGTGCTTTCTTCCTTTACCGCGAGAACCGACTTCTGAAGATTTCGTCTGACCGGAGGACGCATTCTGCGGGTGTGACTGCGCTCTTTTCTCGGTTCAGCAGTTTCGCCTTCAGCTCCGGCAGGGCCGGCCATCAGCCATGGAAAAGCAGTGAGTGTTAAGATTTGTTTCAGATGCATTGTCTTCGGGCCAAGCCCAGGAAGCAGGCCCTTCTCTCCTCTCAGCCTTTATAAGCCGCACTCTCCTGCATGCAGAAGAGATCTCCTATCGTATTTCATAAAACCAGTGCGTAATGTATGCAGATCCTGCAAGATACGCAAATGCCGTTTCAGGACAGCTCAGCAATCGCTTGCTGGCCGATTGTTCACGCCTGATAAATCACGGCAAAACAATAAGTATCATAGCACAGATTTTGCGTTCTGTCACGGTATGCCGTATGCGCAGCTTCTCTCCACGGTACCGAACCCGGGCCCTTGAACACTGGCATATTCTCAAATGGTTGCTGCTCTGATTCTCTGAAGTTCAGACCGAAACGGATGCAAAAAAAGCTGCCGAAGCAGCTTTTATTACAGACCTGATTATTATCCTTATTATCCAAAGCATAATTCGAGACATTCTTCTGCACAGTCAGAGAGCGTCATGGCTTCTTCTGAACTCGACGGAAGATAACAAATGCTCTCCAGTTCCTGACGCAGAGCCATCTTGTGTTCCTGTGTAAAACCTGGAATCAGCTGATTCATCACCCAGTACTTGCTGTTGCCGTCACTGGACTGGAGAATGTCGGATACGTAGGGGAAAACGATATTTTCACGTTTTCTGAGAAATTGAATCACTTTGGGAAACACCGGTGAATCAGCCTGCGAGAGAACCCTGAGCATGTCCGGCAGAATTTTGCTTGCAGATTCATCCGTCATGTCATCCATCCCGGGAAAGAGCCCTGCTTCATTGAGACGAATTTCTTCAGTCATTCGAATCCCCTTTCAATGTACAAAAGTACGGGCATAATGCTAGCCCATCCCGGGGAAAATGTAAAGGCTGTTTCAAAAAGCAGGAACATTTTCATAAAACTCGGACATGAAAGTTCGCTAATTTTGTGAAATTACACCAAACAACAAAAAGTTTTTTCAGCGATCAGATGCCAGTTTTCTTTTTTGCGACCGGGCGACGATACGAATCACAAGCTCTCTGGGCACGAATTTCTGAAGAAACAGTCCTGTTCTGACAAGAGCAGAAGGGACAATCAGGACGTTCTTTCGCTGCATGCCGCGTATCGCTGTCCGGACACACTGTTCGGCCGTAATCCCGGGAATTGAAAACCGCACCTGAGCCACCTCGTTGAATTCCGTATCCACGGGGCCGGGACACAGACAGAAGATACGGACAGGACTTCTCTTTCTGCGCAGTTCTTCTGCTATTCCCATGGTCATGCTTGTGACAAAAGCTTTTGTGGCATAATAATCAGCCATGTAAGGTCCACATGGAAGAAGCCCGGCAGATGAGGCAACGTTCAGGATGTTTCCGCATCCCTGCTCTTCCATCATTCGAAGCGTTTCCAGCGTCAGATCATGGGCTGCACAGACATTGACACGAATCATATCAGAATCAGGGACACTGCTCTGAGCAAACTCACCGCACTTTCCAAATCCTGCATTATTAATCAAAAGAACCGGTTGATTCTTCCAGATCCATTCTGTCAGCTGCCTGATTTCCTGTTGTTCCGCCAGATTACAAACCAGGATCTCACTGTGTCCATTCAGACTGCTTTGGACTTCCATCAGACGGTCCTGACGGCGGGCCACAAGAAGAATGTCATACCCGTCCGCAGAAAGCTGCTTTGCAAATTCAGCCCCGATCCCACTGCTTGCTCCTGTGATGACAGCCCATTTTCTATGATTCATTGATTCAGCGCTTCCTCTCTGTCAGCCTGGGAAAGAAAGGTCATTCGGGTGCCTGTATCCATGATCAGGGTGTCCCCGGGCATTTTCAGAACACGCAGGGTGACATACACATCACCGGCAGAACCAGCCACATTCCCGATCTGCAGCAGATACAATACCCAGAACCAGTCCGGCGGCATGCAGCTGCCAATGACCAGGAAGACAATAAACCAGACTGTGAGCGGCGCCAGAGCAATGCAGAAATAGGCGGAACGGTCAAAATAATCGACTTCACTGCCGGCATAGGCATACATTCCTGTAAACCCAAACTGGACATCACGTCCACCTGCAAGGCGCATGACACACGCATGGGTCAGTTCATGCAGAACAATGTACACGATATACCCGAGAATCAGGACCACAAACCGCAGGGCATAAGGCCCCAGACCTCTGGACATATCAAACAGCGCACGAATGGGCCTGAAAAATGACATGCCAACGACCATCACAATCATGATGGCCAGCCCGATTCCATTCACCGTGAGCATTGCCCGCCTGTCTTTTTGCAAATCTATATTGCCGAACTCGTGATACGTAGATGGGATCTCCTGATAGGCTTTCATATGACGAAACTCCTGAACAATGGATTGACTGAAGTCTGTCATCGACTCCAGATGAAAAGAGAGAAAGAATAATTCCGCCTTTTGGGAAATGTGCCTGTCTACAGCGTGCCGATGTATCTTACAGCTTCAGCACAAACAGGCGTGCGGCGGGGGCATCCTGAAAACAGATGCGAAGGACTGACTGTTCATCATCCCAGGTATACGGTGTTATGTTCTGCATGTCCGGTGAAGAAGGATACAGAATGCCAACCGACTTCGGTCTTCGATCATGCAGAACCGGTCCCAAAGGGATTTCCGTGCATTCCGCATCATCCGGGAATCGGTGCCAGACAGCCAGATAGATTTTCTCCCCGGCGTCCAGTGCAAGGGAGGCATCGGCCTCAAGCGTCCTGGCAAATCCAAGGGGCCAGTACGGAAGCGCTCTGCGGATCTCATTCCGAATCCCTTTATATGTGCGAATTCCTTCTCTCACAAGAGCCAGCGCTTCCGGACGGAGTTCTGCAAGATGTCCGGACTGATGAATTCTGCACAGCATGGCATTGATCATATTGAAAGCCGCTGCTTCATCATCCGCGTCCCGCATGGGATAAGACCAGACCGCCGCCTGCTCACTTGTGACAGCGCTCGGCGCATTGCATGCAATCGTGGAATAGTGAACATAATCTTCCTGGTCGCTGGTCGACTGGATGGAATACCGGGAGAGCATGGCATAATCCATGCGCATGCCGCCGCTGGAGCAGTTTTCAATCACAAGGTCCGGATAACGCTCGAAAATACTGTCCAGCCATGCAAGATACGCCCTCTGATGTGCGAGAAGGCCTTCTCCGGGACTGTCTGCGTCTCTGTCCGTTCCGATTCCGGGTTCAATGTTATAATCCATTTTGATGTAGCCGGCACCATATTCACGGACGAGCCGGTCGATAATGTCATCCGCAAAAGCGCGGACTTCCGGATTCCGAAAATCAAGCTGCACTCTGCTGCGGTCATACACAAGCTCTCCATGACGTGTAAAAAACCAATCCCGAGGCACCTTCTGGATCAGCGGGCAGTGGATGCCCATGACTTCAAGCTCCAGCCACAGACCGGGAATCATACCATAGGAACGGATCTGATCGGTGAGTGCACGGATACCCTCCGGAAAACGTTCACGGGACTCCTTCCATTCACCGACTCCATCCCACCACTCGCCCGCTGCATACCATCCGGCATCGATGACATAATACTCACATCCTGCTTCAGCTGCAGCGCGAATCAGCGGAGGCTCATTTTCGGATGTCGGATTTCCAAAAAGGCAGTTCATATAGTCATTAAAGATGACGGGAAGCGTTTCATTGTCCAGGTTCGGCCGCCGGATGCATCGCCTGTATTTTGTCAGTTCATCAATGGCATTGCTGACACTCCCCGCAGCTGCACCAATACAGGCCGGAACCGAAACAAAACGTTCTCCCGGCCGGAGCTCTTTGGAGAAATGCCCGTGTACTTCTTCCGGTCCGGATAGGTTGAGATAAAAATGATTCGCCTGCATCCCGATTTCCCATTCCCAGGAACCGTTATGTTCAATCTGAAAAAACAGCGTGCCGTTCTGAATGTTTTCAATGATGCCCATAGGGATATAATCCTTGGTGGACCAGTTCCCTGTATTTGCGAATGCAATATTCCTTGATGTTCTGCGCATGACACCGGGCTGGGTCTGCGCAAGCCCAAGATCGGCCAGGGTGTGTGTCTGCCAGGACAGCTCTTTCTGCCATCCGTTATAAGGGACATGAATACGGATTTTTTCATCCGACGTCCCTTTTCCTTCTTTTTCGAACCCGAGGTAGGAAAAGGTTCCGAGGTATTCGAGTGTGCAGGCATTCTTCCCTTCGTTTACAACCTCATTCCAGACACGCACGCAGCTGATGCCGGAATAGAACTGTATGTGTGTCTGAACAACAATGCCGGATTCATCGTCCTTCTGAACAATCTCAAGATGCCGTCCGTTTTCTGTTTCCGAAACGGTATGGGAAACATATTTCATGCGGCATCCCGGCATGGTTCCGATGAACATATTGCCCTGCTTTTCAAAGGGGCGGTTGATGCCCGCGAGCTGAAGCTGTGCGAACTGATACGCTTCCTGAAAGAATCCGGGCCCTGATTGGAAGTTCTGATCCAAAGCGGGATCGTACGGGGTGTTTGCAAAGTGAACGAGACGGATCCAATCATCATGAACAGCAAACGTCATATACAGCTGCGATTCATGGAAATCAAGAAATTTCATCTTTACGCCTCCCAAGCCTTATTTTCACTGACGATCCAGTCCACTGTCATATCTGTATCTTCAAAAGGAAGACTGCTGCTCAGCTGCCAGGATCCGCAGAGCAGAATCGATGTCGTGTTCGGATGAGATGCCAGATACCGGTCATAGTACCCACCGCCCTGTCCGAGACGGATCCCGTTTTCGGTGCAGGCGACACAGGGCAGTATGCATACATCCGGCGAAGGCTGAACAACTGCAGTTTCGGGCGGCTCCATGATGCCGTACCGCCCTCTGTGCAGTTCACTCAGATGATGGATCACCCCGGCCTGCATGATGCCGCCACCAAGACATCTGGGCACGGACAGTTCCCTGCCCGTCTTCAAAACGTGTTCGAGAATCCCCCATGAACTGATTTCTCCATTCGTGGAAGCATAGCAAAAAATGGAACGTGCTTCCTCAAACACGGGCAGTGTGATGAGACGTTGAAAGATCTCTTCACTGCATACCTGAAGCTTCGCATCAGGAATCCATGCATTTCGTTTTCTTTGTTCCAGCCTGATTGTTTTCTTCAGCTCTCTTTTATCCATGCTTTATCCCTCAAAAGGTTTTCTTCTCTTCTTCCCGGTGATATGAGGGAGCGTGACCTTTAAGACACAGACATGTTCAGTTGCAGAAGGCGCAATCTCGAAACTGCGTCCTGTTTGATGCTCCATGAGAACCTGAAGGCCGTGGATTTTTTCTTCCGGCTTTTCAAGTACTTCCACAGTGCCTTTTCCCATCACGCTGGAAAATGCAGCCCCATAACTGCATGCATTGTCTCCTCCGCTGATCAGTTCCATATCACAGTCGATTTCAGCAAAGCAGACCGGGTTATTCCTGATCAGATCGATTTTATGACCTGAAGATGCAGAATGAAGATACAATATCCATGCCCTGTTTTCAATTTCAAGTCCATAATGCATGGGAACAACATACGGGCAGTCGGAATCCATCAGTCCAAGATGAACAATCCTGCCGCTGCGCAGAATCTGCTCCAGTTCTGAAAATGCGCGAACCTTACGGTCCCTGCGCCGCATCTGCGGCTGTTCACCCGTCAAGGACAAGCGCATCTGATGCCACTCGACTCCACCGTGTACCGATGCACTCATTCCTTCATCCTCAAACCCAAATCGCCTGTAAAATGGAATCAGGGTCTCTTTACATGTCAATACAAGCCCTCTTCGATTGGTCAAACGGCTTTCTCTGATGATGGCCTCCATGAGACGGGTGGCATAGTGCCTGTTTCGAAAGTCGGGATGGGTATTGATTCCGAAAATCATCTGCCAATCTCCATTCTCATTATGAAGATCGGCATGTTCATACATTTCATCTTCAAGGTCCGGCCGGTCTGTCGTAAAGCCATCCGCAAACGCAAGCAGACGGTCGTCTTCAAACAACAGCCAGAAATGATCCCCATACCGCATAATACGCTGGCGCAGCTGTTCCTCGGTTGCTGCCTCAGAAGGCGGAAAACATGCTGCTTCCAATGCAGCAACTGCTTTCAGATCATTCAGGTCTGCATGCCGTATCATCATATAGAAATCACCTCATTTTTGGATTTTAGCATGTCCTCTCATTTCTGTCCATGAACTGTACTTTTTATCCATCACCGTGTATAATCCGGTTATTCCCGGACAGTCGATTTCGAATCATCGGAGGAAATGTCATGCATCGTCTCATCTCCATGCTTGTCCTGCTCTTGTGCCTCATGCCGCTGACGATTCACGGGGAAACAATGATCATGGGAACCTATGAGCAGGATAATCATCCGGAAAACGGTCCCGAACCGATCTCATGGATCATTCTTGATCGTCAGGAAGACCGTATGCTGCTGCTTTCTGAATATGCTCTGGACTGCAGACAATACCACGTCAAGTACAACAATCAGACATTCTATGAGAACTGTGCGCTTCGTTCCTGGCTGAATGACACCTTTTATATGGAGGCTTTCAGCAGTGAGGAACGCACACGGATCCTGCAGACAACCCTTGCAAATCATCGTAAAAAAGGCTATGCATCCAAAAATGGCAATGATACAGAAGATCTGGTTTTTCTTCTGAGCTTTGATGAATGTGAGCAGTATCTTCCGGAAAAAAAGGACCGTGTCTGTGAAGCGACGGCTTACGCACAGGCTCAGGGAGTCAGAACCAAATCCTCGCCTGCGTGTCCCTGGTGGCTCAGAACCTCCGGAAGACGCCAGCATCATGCAGCCTGTGTAACCCTCGATGGCGGCTATTATGATTTTTTCGATATTACGTGTCCTACAAACGGGATCAGACCGGCCATCTGGATCGCAGTCACTGCTCCATGATTTCGGATGGCTTATGAAAAGACCTGAAAGCTTCTCTTTGAGCTTTCAGGCCTTTTTCTGTCTTGCACAACTTACCCGATCTTCACCAGACAGTAGTACGAACATCAGAATGAAAAGTAGGTGTTCAGTCTTTTTTCACCGCCGGTGACGAGCCAGGCAAACAGTCCTGCGCTGATCGCAGCCATGAGGACTGTACAGATGGCCAGAAACTGCGTTAAATTCAGGATGTCAGCCAGCCATTGAATATAAACATACCCGCTCAGCACAATCAGGAAGAAGCCGCCCAGCATACACACGAAAACCGGCATGGAGCGCTTAATGCATTGCTGGGAACTGATCCAGTCAAACCTGGGATGCAGGACATTCATAACCATGCCCAGCAGTGCAATGAGCACATTCATCATAACGGGTGAAATCAGAAGGAGTATCCTCGCCGCTATGCTGCCGGGCAGGCAAAACTGGAAAACAGTGGAACACACCACAAAGACCGGTACGCACATCAGCAGGTGAAGTTTTACTTTTGCGAGAAGAAAGTCTCTCCCGCGCACCGGAAGAATGCCGGCATGCCAGATGGTTTTCCCTTCCAGTGACAGGGAGGGCGCTGTAATCGAGATCGTGGTCGCAAGAAGACAGAGAAACACTGCGACGGCAATCAGCCCTGTATCTTCGATCGCACTGAAGAATCCATGTTCAGCAACGTTTTCGAGCGAAACACCCGCCAACAGTTTGTCCATCACCTCAAGGATATCTCCACGGAAAATCAGAAAAACGATCGTGAATACCGGAGCCATCAGGATACCCAGGGCGGAATTGAGTACATAGGATCCATCGGAAAACAGTCTGCGGCGTTCACGCACGAGAAGAGCATGCCTGGGAGAAAAAACAGGAAGCTTCTTTTCAACATACTCGACCCTTTTGGCTCTATGATGGTCATTGACAATATGAAAGAAAAACCTGGAGACAAACAGCCATGCGCAGACAAGCGGGATCGTTGTTACAAGAATGACATTCAAAACACTGCCCCAGTGTCCCGCGCAGGCAAGACCGTACTGATAGGCAGGCCAGATGGCTTTCAGCGTCTGACCGGTAATCAGCTTAAGACCTGCCGCAAAACCGTCCAATTCAGAAGTTACCTGAGAAAACATGTAGAAATAGCCGAAAAGTAGAACCATGGATACGCCAATCTGAAGATAGGACTTGTTGCGTACATGACTGGATGCCATCGCCAGGACCCATCCCAGAACGATGCCGACGGTGACGGCCAGCATGGGCACAAAAAGTGTCGGGATAAACCAGCATGCAAACTCAGAAACCCTGAAGGGTGCTTTATGCACAAACCAGGCGACTCCAGCAGGGATCATCATGATGTTCTCATACAGAAGAGCCTGTATATATAATGAAATCATCCGTGAAGCAAGAATCATGGATGGGCGGATCGGCATGGAAAGAAGCGTATCATTATCTTTCGCTTCAAAGAGCTGTGACTGGGTCGCAAACACAGAACCAATCAATGCAAGTCCGAATCCGATAATGGATGAATACCCAAAGTACAGACTGTCTGCATTGAGCCTGATCATCGGCTCTGCAATCTCATCAAAGATCTGGAAAATGCTGAATGCACAGAAAAGATACACCAGGCCCATAAGGACCGCATAAGCTCCCTGACTGAGGTTCTGTGCAATCCCCCGTTTTTTGCGCCGGTTCAGCTGAGACATCAATTCCTGCATGCGCAGACGGATCAGAACCTTAAGCATCCGTATGTTCCCCCTCCAGTTCCAGGAAAACATCTTCCAGGGAAGACGTTCCCCTGACCTCATCCATGGAACCTGAAGCAGCCAGCCGGCCCTTTCGAATAATCACTACCTGGTCACACAGTTTTTCGGCCACTTCAAGCACATGTGTAGAGAAGAAAATGGTGCCGCCCTGATCGCAGAAGCTTCGCATTTCTTTTTTCAAAGCATGGGAAGCAATCGGATCCAGTCCTACAAACGGTTCGTCCATAAAGATCAGTTTGGGCTCGTGAATCAGAGCAGCGATCATGACCAGCTTCTGTTTCATTCCATGCGAATACTCAGAAATACGCTGCGCAAGATCTTTTGTCAATTGAAACGTCTCCGCATAACGATGAATCCGCTCATCACGCACACCGCCCGGAACCTGATACACATCAGCAATAAACTGAAGATATTGAATACCGGACAAAAACTCATAGAGGTCAGGATTATCGGGAATATACGCGATGCGCTTTTTCACTTCCATGGGCTGATCCTTGACAGAAAGCCCGTCGATGGTGATGGTTCCCTGGTCAAACTGAAGGATTCCGCAGCAGGATTTAATGGTTGTGGTTTTTCCCGCACCGTTATGTCCGATAAATGCACAGAGTTTCCCGGGCTCAATGTGCAGGGAAAGATCATCGACGACAGCCACGTCACCGTATTTTTTGGTCAGATGTTCAATGTGGAGCATATATCAATGTTCCATCCTTTCTTCCTGTGAATCTGTACAGAGTATAACCACGATATAGATTCACCGTCAATGGGATACTGAGAGTTTTCAGACACAAAAGAAGCATCCTGGAACCGTTCTGTCTGCGTTTCAGACAGATCTTCGATGTTTTGACACATGCGGAAAGTCATGAAAAAAGAAAGACGGTCTCATGAGTCACATATCCCATTGGGGCTCTGCCGATGCATTGGACCATGCACACATCACCCTGCAAAAAATGCGAACCAGCCTCACGGCGAAACGTGCAGTCTGACCTGCAGGACTCCGGGGGGGGTCGAACCTGCATGTTCCATTTTTGCAGATTGACCGGCGAAAATTTGCATATTTATATTTTGTGTTTGCAAACAAAACAGGATTGTCGGGCAAATCTTGTATCTGTTTTGCATTTTTTGTTCCGACAACTTGCATTATTATTTGTTTCAGCTTACAATACGCCCATCCTGGTACTCAACGAATAAATAATGAAAGAAGGCTGCATCCATGAGAAAAATCCTTTCTGCTCTGTTGGTTCTTGCACTGCTGGTTCCATGCTTTGCTGTGGCAGATGATCTGCCCGTCGTGAAAATCGGCGTTTTTGAGCCTGCTTCCGGCGACTCCGGTGCTGGCGGAAAACAGGAGACACTGGGTATGCAGTATGCCAATCAGGAAACCCCTACCGTTACGATTGGCGATACCGAATATAAAGTTGAGCTTGTCTACGCTGATAACGGCTCCTCCACCGATAAGGCGCCCAGCGCAGCTCAGCAGCTCGTCAGCCAGCAGGTTTCCGTGGCACTGGGCTCCTATGGTTCCGCTGTTTCGATTGCCGGCTCTCTGTATTTCAAAGATGCCAACATCCCTGTGATCGGTGTGACCTGCACCAATCCTCAGGTAACGCTGAATAATAATCATTATTTCCGCATCTGCTTCCTGGATCCGTTCCAGGGCACCGTTCTTGCAAACTATGCTTTCAAAGAGCTCGGCGCGAGAACCGCATACTGCCTTGCAGAACTCGGCAACGACTATGACGTTGGTCTGTCCACCTATTTCCAGCAGGAATTCGAAAAGCTCGGCGGCACGGTCATTTCTGACTTCTTCCCGACCGGCAACTCTGACTTTACATCCTACCTGACCAATGCCACCATGTTCAACGCCGACGTTTTCTTCTGCCCTGTTTCGATTGCTTATTCCACACAGATTCTTCAGCAGGCTGCTGCACAGAATGTGACGTTCCCGATTCTTGGCGGTGATACGCTTGACTCCAACGTGGTCGCCAATGCTGCCAAGGGAACCAACGTTAAGGTTGTCATCACCACCTTCTATCAGGAAGGTGCAAACCCCACTTTCGATACCGGCTTCAAGGCCTGGCTGAACAGCAATGCCGAAGCCATGACCAACAATGGCGGCAACGATATGATTTCTGCAGTTTCTGCCATGGGTTATGATGCTTATTACACCGCCCTGGAAGCTCTGAAGGCTGCCGGTTCCACCGACTCCGCAGCTGTGATGGCAGCGCTTCCTTCTGTAACCCTGACCGGTGTTTCCGGTGCCATTCAGTTTGATGAGACCGGCGACGCTATCCGTACCTCAGCATATGTCAAGACCATCAACACCGAAACCGGTGACTGGGAATTCGTTGCCGAGCAGACTGTTGAATAATACGGGCTTCATTCTGCGGCGGAGGCGTGCTGTCTCCGCCGCATTTTCTTGAACCAAAGTAAACGAAAGGGAGTGTGCAGGAATGTGGAGCACCGTCTTCCCCTATCTCCTGTCAGGCATCTCAGTGGGCGGACAATATGCGTTAATTGCGATCGGGTATACCATGGTGTATGGCATTCTTCGTCTGATCAATTTTGCTCACGGCGATGTGTTTATGGTGTCTGGCATCCTCATGGTTTATCTCGTTGCCAGCGGAATTCCTCTGTATGTCAGCATACCTCTGGTGCTGGTGCTCACAGCTTTCATCGGTTTTCTGATTGAGCGGGTTGCCTATAAACCACTCCGTTCTGCGCCGCGCATGTCGGTTATGATTTCTGCCATTGGTGTGTCCTATACACTGCAGAATCTGGTGCTGTATATCACAGGCGGACTCAATCAGATTTATCCCACCATTCCCTGGATTTCCAATTCTGTAACCATTTTTGGCGCGACGACGAAAATGGTCACCATCATTACCCCGTTTCTGACCATTCTTCTGGTATTTGCTCTTGTTTTCCTGATTAACAAAACAAAAATCGGCATGGCCATGCGCGCTGTGTCCAAGGATTTTGAGACCAGCCAGCTGATGGGCATCAAGATCAATTCCGTAATCTCCACCACGTTTGTGATTGGTTCTTTTCTGGCCGGTGTTGGTTCCATGCTGTATTTTACCAACTATACAACCGTCATCCAGACCTCCGGTGCCATGCCCGGCCTGAAAGCTTTTGTCGCCGCGGTGTTTGGCGGAATCGGCTCCATTCCCGGTGCGGTTGTCGGCGCATTCATTATCGGCATTATGGAAAACATCATCAAAGGTCTGGATGTCATACTTTTTAAAGCCGGCATGATTGCAAAACCGCTTGGTTTGGCCACGTTCTCAGATGCATTTACGTTTGCGCTGCTGATCATTATTCTCGTTGTCAAACCGACTGGTCTTTTCGGCGAAAAGACCACTGACAAAGTATAAAGGAGGAATGGGTATGAAAGAATTTGCCAGTGATAAAAAGTCACGTGTTCCAGCCTTCCTTTCCTTTGTTGTGATTGCTCTGTTTTATCTGGCTGTTTTTATCGCCGAACAGCATCTTCCTGCGACGTCCATGCTTTTCACAGTGCTTAAAAAAGGTGCGACCTACGCACTGGTCGCAGTGTCCATGAACCTGCTCAATGGCTTTACAGGTATTTTCTCCCTGGGCCAGGCCGGATTTATGCTGATCGGCGCCTATACCTATGCCATCTTTACCATACCGCTTGAACAGCGTGAATCGGTTTATCAGTATTTCCAGGGCGGTGCTGTCCATTTCACTGTGCCGGTCCCTGTCGCACTGATTTTTGCTGGTCTTGCCGCTGCCTTCTTTGCATTTCTCATCGGGCTGCCGGTCCTTCGTCTGAAGAGTGATTATCTCGCCATTGCCACGCTTGGTTTTGCAGAGATTATCCGCGCCATCTTCCAGTGGAATCAGCTCGGCCCCATCACGAACGGTTCAAACATGCTGCGCATGTTCCCCAACTTTAACGATTTTAACATTCGAAATGCATCGGGCGAGGTCACGGTTTATCTCTCCACGACCATCCCGTTCATCATTGCCGGTGTCTGCATTGCTCTGATTGTCCTTCTGATTCATTCCGGGTACGGACGTGCGTTTAAAGCCATCCGGGATGATGAGATAGCGGCCGAAGCAATGGGCATTAATCTCGCGCATCACAAACAGCTTGCTTTCTCGATTTCCTCTTTCTTTGCCGGTGTGGGCGGTGCCATGCTTGCCATGTATCAAACCACCGTTCAGGCAAAAAGCTTCACATCAGCCATGACCTATGAAATCCTCCTGATTGTCGTGATTGGCGGTGTCGGTTCTGTCACCGGTTCTGTTTTTTCCTCTTTCCTGTTTGTCGCCTGCTCTGAATGGTGGCTCAGATTTCTTGATGAAAAACAGATGATTGGAACCTTTGAAGTCCCTCTGCTTCGGAATGGTTTCCGGCTGGTGATCTTTTCACTGATTATCATGATTGTTGTGCTCTTCTTCCGCCGCGGCATCATGGGAACCAAGGAGCTCCCGGATCTGTTTCGCAGGAAGACGAAGGAGGGTATCAAATAATGGAAAACAACATTCTTCGTATTGAGCATCTGACCATGCAGTTTGGCGGTGTGGTCGCCGTCAACGATCTGAGCATGGAAATCAACCGTGGTGAAATTGTTGCGCTTATCGGTCCCAATGGTGCTGGAAAGACAACAGCCTTTAACTGTGTGACCGGCGTCTATGAGCCGACCAACGGACAGATTCTGTTCTGCGGACGGCAGATCGCCCGGTCGAGCCCAAGCGGAAAGATGCGCAAAATCTATGCAGGAAACGATGCAAGCGCTTTTGTCGGGGACTCTGTCCGTCTTTCGCCTGACCATGTCACCAAGCTTGGAATTGCCCGCACGTTCCAGAACATCCGGCTCTTTTCAGGAATGACCGTCTTCGACAACGTCCTGACCGCCAAGCATCTTCGCAGAAAAAGCAATTTTCTTACCAGCACCCTTCATCTGAACTATGCGGAAGAAAAGCGAATGCGGGAAGAAACACGGGAACTTTTGAAGGCCGTTCACCTGCTTGATGTAGCCGATGAAATGGCAACATCTCTTCCCTATGGAAAACAGCGTCTGCTGGAGATCGCCCGCGCCTTGGCCACAAAGCCGACACTACTGCTTCTGGATGAACCGGCTGCCGGCATGAACCCTCAGGAGACGGAAGAGCTCAGTGCGTTTATCCGTCACATCAAGGATGAATTTCAGCTGACCATTTTCATTATTGAGCACCATATGAACCTGGTGATGGATATTTCAGACCGAATCTATGTGATTGATTTCGGACGCCTGATTGCCTCAGGTGTTCCCGATGAAATTCAGAACAATCCTGCTGTGATTGAAGCATACCTGGGAGGTGGAGACGAATGAGCCTGCTGTATATTGATGATCTTCGCGTCTCCTATGGTGGAATCGAAGCATTAAAAGGCATATCCATCCAGGTAGAAAAAGGCGAAATCGTTACGCTCATTGGTGCAAACGGTGCCGGAAAATCCACAACACTCCGTGCCATATCCGGCCTTGTTCCCATCAAGACAGGCACCATCACATATGACGGCAGCGTGATTTCCGGTCAGAGTCCTCAGAAAATCGTTTCTGAAGGAATATGCATGGTGCCCGAAGGAAGACGTGTATTTCCCAATCTAACGGTGCTTGAAAATCTCCGAATCGGTGCATATCTTCGTAAAGATGATATACAGCCCGACATTGACCATGTTTATCAATTGTTTCCCCGCCTCAAGGAACGTTCCTGGCAGCTGGCCGGAACGCTCTCCGGAGGTGAGCAGCAAATGCTGGCTGTTGGACGTGCCCTCATGATGCGTCCGAAACTTCTGATGATGGATGAACCTTCTCTGGGGCTTGCTCCCCTCGTGATCCGTGACATTTTCTCCATTATCCGCACGCTTCATGAAGAAGGGATCACAATTCTTCTGGTTGAGCAGAATGCAAACGCAGCCCTCCGTGTCGCTGATTCCGCCTATGTACTGGAGACCGGCAGTCTGGGAATGCACGGAACCGGTGAAGAACTGCTGAACGACCCGCGCGTGAAGGATGCGTATCTTGGGAAAGCAGCCGGGAAAAATAAATAAAGTTGAGGAAAGCCAGTTCCTGACAGCGCAGTTTTCCACTGCGCTCGGGACTGGCTTTCTGCACATACAGCAGCAGACATTGTATGTTTCTTTTGCGTTTTTTTCTCGACTTTCACTGCACTGCGGAGTATACTGCACCTTGTTGTGCATCCCACAGACAGGACAAAGGGAAAGCTTTTTCACCGGCATGTGTGAACCAGAGTCAAGTCCAAATATGTGTGTAAATTGCCTTCAGGTAATGGTTTTGGAACGAGAGTGAATATTGAGATTAACTGATATCAATTTACAATTAATACTGACCCACCCCAGCAATGACAATCCCGTCAGTTGAGGAACGTT
>JAFUHD010000298.1 GCA_017469025.1 Clostridia bacterium | reverse complement strand
TATTGCCGTTGCTGCGCGTGAAATCCTGATCGGGCAGGGTCGTACAACGGTTCCTCAGACAGATGACAAAGTAGACGAATCGAATGAATCTGTCGAAGAAGAAAAAAATCAGAAAAAAGATGTCTAAAGGCTGCCCGGTTTTTCAGGCTCGCAACCCATTTATATAGATAGTGAAGGATGCCCTTGACTATCGAAATACTGAAAGGCCTTTTTGCCTTTCAAGAGAAATGGGGTATCAATATGGCCGAAAAACAGAATACCACGATGTCACAAAGTAAAGAGATGAGAGTTGACGCAGAGTGGCTCTTTTCCTCACACGTAGAGATGAAGGGAAGAATCGCGTCCTTCTCGGAGAGAATTCGCCAATTGTCCAATGCATCGAACGAGAGTCAGATCATCGCTGGACTACAACTCCCAGGTAGCATACTGGAAAGCATGGGGTGCGGGTCATCGGATACCAGTAAGACCGAAATGGCCATGCTGCGATACGGTGATATTGCTGCTGCAGAATCTCATGATACGGTAAAGGAAATCGCCTTTCTCTCCAGGCAAATCCATGACATTCAGGAGATGCTGTTCCTCTATGATGCTGTCGTCAAGGGTCTCACAGAAAGTGAAAAATGGCTTGTTGACCAATACTATGAGCAGGGAAGATCCCTGGATTCTCTTGTGTTGATATTGGAAGAGCGCAGGGTACACACCTCAAAGAGCACGTTGCGACGGAGAAAGATACAAATCATCCAAAAGGCCCAGCGGCTTCTTGATATGCTCTCCCCGGCAAAAGACTGATTCATCTCTTAAGACGTTTCCATGAATAAGCTGTCAGGATGGCAAAAGTCATCATGGCAGCTTATTTTGTTTTTGGCGCAGATTAACCTGTTTCAACTCGTACACGGCAACATCCATTTTCCCGTGTACAAATACACGATAAAGGGGTTCCGTGTAAGAATTGGTAGTAAAACAAGAATCTTGAGTTAGTTCTCCATGCTTTCACATTGATCGAAACAGCCTTTTTGTGCTTGAAAATGAAGTAATACTTGATTTTTGTAAAAAGAAAGGGCGTCTATCTTTGTATCAAAATAGACGTCCTAATATGGCGGAGGCGGTGGGATTCGAACCCACGAGGGCTTGCACCCTACCTGATTTCGAGTCAGGGCCGTTATGACCGCTTCGATACACCTCCATACTTTTCCGGGGCGGTATGAATCAGATTTTGAACAGAAAAGAAACAATCCCATCTCATCGGAGAGATGGGATTGTGAATCTTCATAACTTCCCCGAAACAGGGGGTATTATAAATCCTGTCAGCTAAAGATGTCAAGGCATTATTTGGCTGCCAGATCCACGATCTCCATGGAGCGGCGGATGAAAGCAGTCATCTGGTCTGCCTCAAGCGGCTTGTTGGAAAGTGCCGCCAGATCATACAGCTGTTTCATCAGCAGAACACTGCGGTCGTCCTTTTCACGCTCGGACAGACGTGCAATAGTCTCGTTACGGCTGTTCAGGACCACGTTGTACTTGGACGGCATCGAGAACCCGCGGTCACCATAGAGACGGCTCATGTCGCTGAAGCGGCGCATCTGCTCGTCTTCAACCAGCATTACCGGTACATCGGCATTGGCCAGCGGCTTCACTTCAACCGTTGTGTCATCCTTGCCAAGCGCTTCCTTGACCAGTGCAGTCATCTTTTCCGTATCAATCGTGTTCTCATGCTCATCCTTGGAAACCAGGGAATCGATCTCGGAGTCAACACGGCAGAACTTCATCTTATCGTCGCCGGAGCCGCTGTATTCCATATAGGAAATAAAGTTGAGGTCAATCGGATGATCCAGGACAGCAACATCGATTTCACGTTCGGTGAACAGGCGGATGGCTGCATCCTGACGGGCGGCATCGGTCGTATAAACCATCTTGCCCGGCAGCTTCTCATCATTGCGGTCCTTGTATTCCTTGAGCGTCAGAAGCTTGCCTTCCGTCGTCTTGAACAGCAGGCACTCATTCATGCGGCCAGCGAACTTCTCGTCCTTCATCACGCCATACTTGATAAAGGGATGAATATCCGGCCAGAAGCCCTCATACGTCTCACGCTCAGTCTTGAACATGCCGGTCAGACGGTCAGCCACCTTTTTTGTGATATGGTTGCTGATCCGCTTTACATAGCCGTCATTCTGCAGGAAGGAACGGGAAACATTCAGCGGGAAGTCTGCACAGTCGATAACACCCTTGAGGAGCATCAGGAACTCAGGGATAACCTCCTTGACATTGTCAGCCACAAAAACCTGACCGGAATACAGCTTGATCTGACCTTCCATGCCGCCGAAATCATTCTTGATCTTCGGGAAGTACAGGATACCCTTCATCTTGAACGGATAATCTACATTGAGGTGAATCCAGAACAGCGGATCCTCATACTCCATGAAGGTGCTCCGGTAGAACTCCTTGTACTCTTCATCCGTGCACTCCGATGGCGCCTTGAGATAGAGCGGGTGCGTTTCATTGATCGGCTTTTCCTCGATCTTCCGCTGCTCCTCATTCTCTTCGTCAATTGCTTTTGCCTCATCCTCGGCATCCGCATCCGTTACGACAGCATCGCTGTCCTTCTTCTCAGCCTCTGCCTTGGCTTTCTCGGCGGCTGCCTTGGCCTTCGCCTCTTCCTCACGCTTGATCTCTTCAGCGGTCTTGATATTGGTCAGGAAGATCGGCACCATCATGAAAGAGCAGTAGCGGTTGAGTACATCACGTACACGCCACTGGTCGAGGAATTCGCTCTCCGCCTCGGAAATGTGCAGAATAATGGTAGTACCGCGCTCAGTGCGGTTTCCGCGGGTCATGGCAAAATTCATGCCGTCCTCGCTCTCCCAGTGCACTGGCTCTGCACCCTCACGGAATGAAAGACTCTCAATGGTTACCTTGTCGGATACCATGAATACAGAGTAAAATCCGAGTCCGAAATGGCCGATGATACCGGAATCCTCCTGATTTTCGGTCTTCGAATATTCCTCAAGGAAGGACTTTGCACCGGAGAAAGCAACCTGGTTGATATTGGTCTTGACCTCATCTTCGGTCATGCCGATACCGTCATCATAGAAGCGAAGCTCACGCTTGTCCTTGTCGACCTCAACCCGGATTTTGCAGTCCTTCGCCATATCCGCATTGACCATCCGCATCTTGGTGATGGCATCGCAGCCGTTGGAAACGACCTCACGAATAAAAATATCCTTATCGGAATACAGCCATTTCTTTATAATCGGCATTATATTTTGCGCGTCGATAGACACACTGCCACGAATTTCATCCATAACAGTTCCTCCTTTATTTAAAAACACCTGGCTTATATTTGACACACTGGTGCAAAGCACCGGATCATCTGCTAAATAGATTGCACTCCACTGAAAGTGCACGCGTATTGTATCGCCGAAAAAAGCTTCTGTCAATATAAAATTAGCACTCAACAGTGTTGAGTGCTAACAAAATATCACCGGTCAGTCAATCAGCAGACCACATTCAACAGGCGGCCGGGTACAAAGATAACTTTCTTTACCTGTGCACCGCCGACCAGCGCCTTGACCTTCTCATGTTCAAGCAGCTTCTCTCCATCGTCCTTCGTGAGATTTGCAGGCACCATGATCCGGCCGCGAACCTTGCCGCGAATCTGGACTGCGATTTCAACTTCATCCGCAACAAGCTTGTTCTCATCCCATGCCGGCCAGCTCTGCCGGTAGATCGGATCACCGAATCCGCACATTTCCCACATTTCCTCCGTGATGTGCGGAGAAACCGGATTGAGGCAGAGGAGCAGCTGACGCAGTTCACCGCGGGAAATGCTGCCGTTTCCATAAATCTCATTTACATAGCTCATCATGGCAGCAATAGCGGTATTGAACTTCATCCGCTCGATATCCTCGGAAACCTTCTTGATCATCGCGTTGGTTGCAACTTCCATCTCAGGGCGGATGTTTTCCTCGTCATTCAGCATATCTGCCAGACGCCATACGCGCTCAAGGAAACGGCGGCAGCCGCGTGCGCCCTCCGTAGACCACGGAATTGCCTGGTCAAAGGCGCCCATGAACATTTCGTACATCCGGAATGCATCCGCGCCAATCTCTGCAATGGTCTCATCCGGGTTGATGACATTGCCGCGGGACTTGCTCATCTTCTCTCCGTTTGCACCGAGAATCATGCCATGGCTGGTCCGCTTCTGATATGCCTCCCTGTTCGGAATCGCTCCGATATCATAGAGGAAGAGGTTCCAGAACCTTGAGTAGAGCAGGTGCAGCGTGGTATGTTCCATACCGCCATTGTACCAGTCAACCGGCATCCAGTATTTGAGTTCATCAAAATCCGCCAGTGCCTTGTCATTGTGCGGATCCGCATAGCGCAGAAAATACCAGGAAGAACCAGCCCACTGAGGCATGGTATCCGTCTCACGCTTTGCAGGACCGCCGCAGCAGGGACAGGTGGTATTGACCCAGTCTGCCATCTTCGAAAGCGGACTTTCTCCCGAATCAGTGGGCTCGTAATTGTCAACCTCAGGCAGCAGCACCGGCAGTTCACTTTCCGGTACCGGCACCCAGCCGCACTTCTCGCAGTTGACCAGCGGAATCGGCTCGCCCCAGTAACGCTGACGGGAGAAAACCCAGTCTCTCAGTTTGAAATTGACCTTGCGTTCACCGATCTTATGCTCAACCAGCCAGTCAATGATGGTCTTCTTTGCATCCTGCACAGAGAGACCATTGAGGAAACCGGAATTGACCAGTGTACCGGTTGCAACATCCGTAAAGGCTTCCTTCTGAACATCTTCGCCGCCTGCAACCACTTCAATGATGGGCAGATTGAACTTCTTGGCGAATTCCCAGTCACGCGTATCATGCGCCGGAACAGCCATGATGGCACCGGTGCCATACGTAGACAGAACATAGTCTGCAACAAAGACCGGAATCTCCTTGTCATTGACCGGATCAATGGCCTTGATGCCCTTCAGTTCAACACCGGTCTTTTCCTTAACCAGCTCGGTACGCTCAAAGTCACTCTTGCGGGCAGCAGCCTCGCGATAGGCAATGACCTCATCCCAGTTCTCAATGCGGTCGCGGAGTTTGTCAACCGCGGCATGCTCTGGTGCAACAACCATATAGGTCGCACCAAAAAGCGTATCCGGCCGGGTCGTATAGACACGGAGCTTAATATCCGAGTCCTTGATGGCAAAATCCACCTCGGCACCTTCACTGCGTCCAATCCAGTTGCGCTGCTGGACTTTGACCTTTTCGATGAAATCAACATCATCCAGTCCGTCGAGAAGCTGCTGGGCATAAGCCGTGATTTTGAGCATCCACTGGCTCTTTACGCGGCGCACGACTTCTGTTCCGCAGCGTTCGCACTTTCCGGCGACAACCTCTTCGTTGGCCAGTCCGCACTTACAGGAGGGACACCAGTTGACCGGCATCTCCATCTTGTATGCCAGTCCCTTTTTATACAGCTGGAGGAAAATCCACTGCGTCCACTTGAAATAGTTCGGATCCGTGGTATCCACCTCACGGGTCCAGTCAAAGGAGAATCCAATCCGCTTCAGCTGTTCACGGAAATGATCAATATTCTTCTTTGTCACACCAGCCGGATGCACATGATTCTTGATGGCATAGTTTTCCGTCGGCAGGCCGAATGCGTCCCAGCCAATGGGGAACAGGACATTGTATCCTTCCATGCGCCGCTTCCGGGCAATGATATCCATAGCCGTATTGCTTCTCGGATGACCGACATGCAGTCCCTGACCGGATGGATACGGGAACTCTATCAGTCCGTAAAACTTTGGCTTCTCATGACTGCTTTCCGCCTCAAAGCAATGAGCCTCTTCCCAGTTCTTTTGCCACTTTTTCTCTATGGCTTCAGGATCATATACCTTGCTCATACATTCCTCCAAATAATAAAGCCCCTGCGCAAAAATGCACAGGGGCGTTGTTAACGCTGTACCACCCTGCTTCGATTGCCGGAGCAATCCTCAGCAGCCGTTTGGCCCGGCCGATCACGGAGCCATCCGCTGAATCTTTTCAATTCAGAGCTCAGGAGTGAGTAATCCGACACAGTCACTGCTGTCTCGCACCATCCGACAGCTCTCTTGATATGCCCTTGCGCCGTTTCTTTCCATCATTGCTTTTCTTAATTGCTTTGCAATTGTATCGTGAGCAAACTCGATTGTCAAGTGCAAAGTTGCCAACTGGAACAGGCAGCGGCATCTGGTGTCCAGAAGCACCTGATGTTTAATCTGCCGTGGTACATAAAAACCCTTCCGGATTTCCGGAAGGGTTAAATGATCAGGCCTTCTCCTTCTTTGCCGCAGTAATATTGAATACAACAAGGGCAACACCGACTGCAAGGGCAATCAGGGTTGTAACCCAGTTCGGGTCAATGAAGCCGAGGGCAACAACAAAGAAGACGAGACGATTCCACAGCGGCAGTTCCCGTTTGAAATAGCCGGAAACAGACAGCGCCAGGAAGTAGGTACCAGCCAGCAGCTGGGCAGCACCGATAATAATCTCAATCACGGTTCCCTGCAGCAGGATGGCCGGATTGTACACAAAGACGAACGGGCAGAGGAAGCCGACCAGCGCGAACAGCATGCCGCGCAGACCTGTCTTCATGGCATCTGCACCGGCTATACCGGCCGCCGTGTAGGAGGCAACGCACACCGGCGGAGTGATCTGGGCCATGATGCCGTAGTAGAATACGAACATGTTGGCAACCAGGGGCTGGATGCCCAGAGAACGCAGGGTCGGCACAAACAGCGTAACACCTACCAGATAGGCGGCAACTGTCGGCAGTGCCATGCCGAGCAGCATGCATCCGATCATGGCGATCAGCAGTGCTGCAAACAGGTTGCTCATGCCAAGGCCGGCAATGACACCGGACAGATTGGTCGCCAGAGACGTCTGCTCGGTCATTACGTCAATGATAATACCGCAGGCAGCGGTAGGAATTGCAATTTCAGCAGCGGACTTTGCACCGTCCAGCATGCTGCCCCAGAGCTGCTTGAGACCGGCAAAATTGCCGTCTTTGATGCCGTTGACAATGTTCTTTGCAGCATCGTTTGTGCCCTTCTCCAGGAAGAAGCTGACCACATTGCAGGCAAGGCAGACAAAGATGCCGTACATGCCGCTGCGCATCAGGGAGAAGCCGCGCATGATGCTGACGATCAGAACAACGACCGGCAGAAGGAGATACAGTCTCGGCAGAAGCGGCCGGCTGACTTCAATCTTCGCATCCTCAGACTGACGGCTGCGGCTGGCGCGTTTCTGGGCAAGCAGGGAAACCAGTACAAATACGCCGAAATAGTAGGCAAATGCAGGAATAATGGCATCCGCAGCGACCTGCAGATAGTTGACACCCAGCATTTCCGCCATGATGAAGGCACCGACACCCATGATCGGGGGCATGATCTGACCGCCGGTAGAGGCAACGGCTTCAATGGCACCCGCTTCTTCCGGTTCATAGCCGATCTTCTTCATCATCGGAATAGTCATAACACCGGTTGTCGCTACATTGGCAACTGCAGAACCGGAAACCATGCCCATGAGGCCGGAGGAAATGACGGCTGCCTTGGCAGGACCGCCGGAGGACTTGTTGGAGAACTTGAGGCCGACGTCAATCAGCAGTTGTCCACCGCCGCACTCGGAGAAGAATGCACCGAATACGATGAAGTAGAACAGGCTGGTACAGCTTGTCGTCAGCGGTGTTCCGTAGACGCCGCTCTCGCCGAGAATCATGCCGGAGCAGAATGTCTTGAGCATCTTTGCAAAAGACTTGCCCTTGGTATAAAGCACGGTGCCCTTCGGGAAGTACTGCGCCGTCCAGGAATAGACGATAAAGATAATGATAAAGAAGAACAGGATATTGCCAAGTGTACGGCGGACCGCCTCAAGAAGCAGTACGATGATGCACACCATGGCGACATAGTCAATGGTCAAAACCGGCGAGACAACCTTGTCAAAGTCCCGCAGACGGCCATAGTTGGTAATGGTATAGTAAAGAACAAAGATGATGGCGCCAAAGAAAATCAGATCGATCCAGCGCAGCTTTGCCCACTTGTTGAGTTCAGCTTCGGAAACGGTGGTGTGATTCTCTTCCGCCTTCTTTTTAAGTTTCTTCTGATATCCCTTGTCGATCGGATTGTACAGGAAAACCAGAGACAGCGCAAAACACATATGCAGCGGTGTCTGAAGCATCACTGTCAATTGCTTGACCAGGGCAAGGTACATCTGAAATACGAAAAACGCTATGGTCAGCGCGATCGTACAGTACCTGCGAACATTCTTCGACATGGTCTTGACGTTCCTTTCGTTTCTGTTCCCGACGCTTTCTCCGGCGCTGATCTATCCCCGGAAAGCGTTGCTGTTTCGCACAGATTCCTTCTCCCAGATACGCTGTCTGGAAAATGGGGTGCAGCCCGGCTGCACCCCAGATATGGATTCAATTACTCGAAGGCATAACCCATTTCCTTGTAGTAACGGGCAGCACCCGGATGCAGTTCGCAGCCAGTGAGGGCCTTGGAACCTGCAACGGTGGGATCGAAGTAACCGAGGGCAGCGGAAGCGTCCTTCAGGACGTCCTTGTTCTCGCACATGGCCTTGGTGATCTCATAAGCGACTTCCTCGTCGAGGTTTGCGCTGACCAGTACGCACTGCTGAGAACCGACGGTCTTGATGGCCTCGGTCTGTCCATTCCAGGTATTCGGCTCAACGGTGATGTAGTCAAAGCCTTCGTCGCACAGTTTGGCAAGGGTCTCATCGGAGAGCTGTACGTCATACATGGCATGGTTGATGCACAGTTCGGTGGTGTTGGCCTGGCCGGCACCGATGTGGTCAACAGTCATCTCATAGAGGTCGTCCTGCAGGCCGTCCTTGATCTGAGCGCCGCCGGTCTTCTCAACAACGCCGCCCCAGGAAATGATGTCATCAAAGGTAACACCGAGAACACCGAAAACCTTCTCAGCAGCAAGCTCGCCGAGGGTGCCGTTCTTCTTGATGACCAGCTTGACAGGATACTTCTTCTCAACCAGTTCCTCAACGGTCTTGATGCCCGTCTCGTCAACGAACTTCTGGGTGAACATTACGTTGACAAAGTCATGGCCGAGGCCGCCTGCGATGCAGCGCACGTCCGGGCATACCGGAACGCTGGCAGACTCAATGCCGGTGGTGGCAGCCCACAGTGCCGGAGCAGAGTTGGACATGGTCAGGTCAGCTTCTTCGTCCTGGATAAGCCAGGGAGAGGAAACGTTGCCGGCGGAATTGGTGGTCAGGGAAACATTGATGCCGTCAACCTTCTGGATAACGGTCTGAATCGCGGTAGCATAGGTGTAGCCAGCAGTACCGGTCTCCTGAGTACCAAAGGTCAGGTCAGCGTCCAGTGCGAATGCCGGAACAACCAACAGCAGCATGATCGCAGCCAGAACAAAAGCCAGAGTCTTCTTCATGATAGTTTCCTTTCTAATCCATGTGGATTGGTAAAATATTGCTGATGGGAGCCAGCTCCCAGGAAGCCTGATTGATTCGGGCTTTGCCCGTTTATGCCTGCTTTTTTGCCAGACGGCTCTTGGAAAGGCGTATTGCATAATCAATGGAATTCAGCAGGCTGAGTTCATTGGCAACGCCCTTTCCGGCCTGGTCAAATGCCGTACCATGGTCAACAGATACGCGGACAATGGGCAGGCCGAGCGTGATATTCACGCCTTCAACCGCATCCCACTTCTTTTCTTCATCATTGTAGACGAATCCGACGACCTTGAGCGGAATGTGTCCCTGATCATGGTACATGGCCACGACAATGTCATACCAGCCGCCGCGTGCCTTTGAGAAGATGGTATCCGGCGGCACCGGACCGTCCGCATTGATTCCCATCTCTCTGGCTGCTTCAATAGCCGGGATGATTTCATCGATCTCCTCATGTCCGAAGAGGCCGTTTTCGCCACTGTGCGGATTAAGACCCGCAACACCGACCTTTGGATGCTCAATGCCCAGATCCATGCATGCCTGATTGGCAATCTGAATTACCTCAAGCACACGGTCTTTTTTCACCCGGTCACACGCCTCCCGCAGGGAAACATGCGTTGAAACGTGAACGACGCGCAGATTCCGGTGGGCAAGCATCATCGTATACTTCTTTGTATTCGTGTAGTGCGCATATACTTCGGTGTGTCCGGAGTAGTGATGTCCCGCCTTGTTGATAGCCTCCTTGTTGAAGGCATTGGTCACAGTGCCGTCAATCTCATCGGCATTTGCCAGTTCAATGACCTTTTTCACATACTGGAAAGCAGCTTCGCCTGCCATAATGGAAACTTCACCGATGGGCATCTTCTCCGGATCCACAAGCTGCATGTCATAGACATCAATTGTGCCCGGTGTAAACAGCGCCTCACTGACTGCATGAACCGGATGGATTTTAAGTTCCTCATGTCCTGTAATCCTGAGCGCGCGCTCCATCATACAGGCATCACCAACTACCAGTGGACAGCACTGATCATAGATTTCCGGCCGGCTGAGAGCCTTTACGGTAATTTCCGGTCCGATGGATGCAGGATCGCCCATCGTAATGCCCAGTATGGGCTTTTCAAACCTGTTCATGCGTTTCTCCTTCTTTACTTTCGGCAATGTATCATTTGTACACATCATTGCCTGATACCGGTGCAAGGCACCTGATCATTTTTTCAAAGATACGCCTCAGTTCATGCCCTTTGCCTTGTTCTCATCGAGCACCTTCAGCAGCATCTCCATTCCCTCATCGCAAAGATAATTAAACGGACTGCGGCATTCGCCAACCGGATAACCGAGCGCCTTGACGGCTTTCTTGACGATGGTATTCGGATTGCCATACTTGAAGACGGCACGGAAACTGGCAATTGAATCCTGTGCAACCTGCGCCTCATCCAGTCTGCCTGCCTTGAACAGGTCATAAATGGATGCCAGCACGTGCGGATATACGTTTGCACAGCCGGCAATTCCACCGGCGCCGCCTGCCTTGAGAGACGGAAGAATCAGGGAATCATTGCCGGAAAGGACACGGAAGTCCTTTGGCAGATCCTGGGTCAGACGGATATAGGCCTGCAGGTTCTCCCAGTCACCACTCGAATCCTTCGCACCCATGATCACATCCACATCCCGTGCCAGCTTCGCAACCGTTTCCGGGAGCAGTTTGTTTCCGGTTCTGGCCGGAATGTTGTAAAGCACGATGGGGACATTCACCTTGAGGGCAACCTTTACATAATGATCATACAGTTCCTTCTGAGAAGCTGCCGCAAAGCTTGGCGTGATAATGGACAGAACATCTGCGCCCATTTTCTCAGCCTGCATGCTCTGGCGGATGGTATCCTGTGTCGAGATACAGCCCGTCCCGGCATATACAGGAACGCGGCCCTTTACCTGGTCAATCATGGCCTCAAGAACAGCATACTTCTCATTTTCGCTGAGAATGTATCCTTCTCCGTTTGTACCAAACGCAAACAGGCCATGGACGCCGCCTTCGAGCTGGCGCTCAATCTGGTTTCTGAGTTCATCCAGATTGAGGCTCTCGTCCTCATTCATCGGGGTAAGAATCGGAGGGATAATGCCATGAATGTCAGCTGTTTTCATAGTCTGCCTCACTTTCTGTTCTGTCTTACAGAACACTCTGATAAATTGCCCTCGCCGCATCCGGCGTAATTTCGCGCATATTGTTCACCAAAAGACGCTTGACCTGCATGCCTGCCTCAACCAGTCCGTCCAGATCGCTTTCCGGTACACCATACGGCTTAAGGCTGGTCGGAATATCCAGATGTTTCACGATTTCATCCAGCCGGCGGATGATCCAGGCACTCTTTTCCTCCACTGTCTGGCAGTTGCTGCCATCATGGGCACAGCGGTCATAGCACTCAGCAAAGCGGGTCCGGCAGACCGGCTCATTGTATTTCATTACTGGAACCAGCAGAATGGCATTGGATACGCCGTGTGCGATGTGGTATTTGCCGCCAAGCGGGTAGGAAAGTGCATGAACACCTGTTGTTCCGCTGGCTGTAATGGCCAGACCGCCATAGAAAGCTGCAATCTGCATGGCATTCTTGGCTTCCATGGCATCCGGATCATCACAGGCCTTCTCTATATTGTTCACGATCAGATCAAGACCATGAAGGGCAAATGTATCCGAAAGCGGATTTGCTTTATTGCTTGTATAGCACTCAATGCAGTGAGCCAGTGCATCCACACCTGTTGCTGCAGCGATGCTGCGCGGCAGATTCTTGATCATGCGCGCATCGAGAATGACATAATCTGCGACCATGTTGTCGTTGACAATGCCAACCTTGAGTTCCTTTTCCGGTACCGCAACGATCGCATTGGGTGTTACCTCAGCGCCTGTTCCGGCTGTTGTCGGGATCAGTACAATTGGAACACACTTTTTGGCCATCCCCGGTTTGTCAAGCAGTTCCCTGACACCGTATTCATCCGTCACCAGGATGCTTGCCAGCTTGGCGGCATCCATAACGCTTCCGCCGCCGCAGGCCACAATCAGGTCAGCGCCACGGCTCTTGAAATCATCAATCAGCCGCTGTACCGCCATGTAATCCGGTTCCGGTTTCAGGTCATCAAGCACATAGTATTCAACACCGCTCGCCTTCACTGCTGCCTCTGGCAGCGCAAACAGACCGGTTTTTTCAATTCCCGGATCCGTGAACATGGCAACCTTTTTAGATCCGAGTGACCTGATAATATCCGTAATATTGTCCATGGCATTTATGCCGCCATAGACCGCATGCGGCATCTTGAGATTATAACGTTCCAACATTGCTGTATCTCCTTCTGATCCGTTCGGATTTTTTATCTTGACTGTGCAGCTGTCGGGTTGTACAGACCGACCTTTTCCCGCTTGGCGCCCAGAACATCTGCCTCAGTAAAGCGCACATATTTGACGCCTGCCCGTGTATAGGCTGCATATGCCAGATGGATGTCTCCATTGCTGCTCTGCATGATGTACGGATATTCGTACTGGCGGTTGTTTGTCCTGTTCTCTACACCCATAAATCCTTCGCCGCGCTCCATCCAGCGGATGACCGGGAACGTAAGACCGCCATCCTCAGACAGGGCCACAGCAACAGGACAGCGCAGTCCTGGCCATGCAGCCTTGCCCTTTACCGGTTCCGGCGTACAGGTTGGATTGTATGCAATGCAGACCCGGCCGCTCGCAAGCCTGATGGCACTGATGGACGAATTGTTATTCGGAAGCGGCGTCGGTACTGGCACGCTCCACGTGTCGCCATAGTCGCGTGATTCACTTCTGTAAATGAAGTCAGCCTCACGGCTGCGCATAAAAGCTGCCAGATGCCCGTCCCCAAGCTCCACGACGTTGGCATGTACCCTTCCGCGGCTCTCCGGCATGTCAACCTGACGCCATGTTTTGCCTTCATCATCCGAAATCTGAAAAACCGTCGGATCGCCTGACAAACCATCCACACTGTCCGTGCAGATCCAGTTTGCAAAAATCCAGCGTCCATTTGACAGCACCTGAATTGGCTGCCGGCAGAAACTGCCTTCCCGTGCAAACACGGTTTCGTATTTTTCCCAGCTTGCTCCACCGTCATGACTCCGCTGAAGACGGATCTGGGAGGTAAACTGCATGTTGTCCTTTCCGGCCTGACGGTCCTTCTGCGCTGTATACATCGCCCAGACCTCATCCGGCTTTCTCAAAAACAGGGAAGGATTCTGTTCACTGCGCTCGGGATCTCCGGAAATTTCAACGGTCTCTGACCATTTGCTGCTGTCTTTATCCAGCTTTGAACAGATAATCCGGATATCCGCACTGCCCTCATAACTGCCAGCAAACCAGCAGCACAGCAGTGAGCCGTCCGGAAGTTCCAGCAGTGCCGGCGCATGTGCGGTCTGATATCCGCCCGTCGGCAGAAACGCTTCAAAGGTTCCCATGTCGCGGTTTTCATAAACCTGGCCGTCCGGTGACAGTCCCGGAAGAATCGGATATGTCATGACTAGCCTCCTGTTTTCTGTCGTCTTTAATTACTTCCCTGTCAATGCTGCTTTTCAAGCATTTTCCTGAGTTCCACCAGGAGCATCTCCTCACCAAATCCACCAGACTTGGTAATCACCCAGCGGACATTTCCACCAAAGTCCACCTGCGAAAGAACAACCCCTGGAAAAATCTGCATCATCGGATCCACCTGTCGGACACCCATATGATTCATGCACTGCAGCAGTGTATCTCCTCCGGTAATCAGAAGTGTCCTCCGTTTTCCACACGCCAGTATTGCCGGCAGAATGGAACCAAGTGCATCCGAGATTCTGGCCCGCACGGCTTCAATATCCATGCCTTTCCGGCTTGCCATCGCTGCACTTGCCGCATTGTTTCCATCTGCGTCATTGGCATCCAGAATCAGCCAGTCATGCTGCTCAACGGCCGCGCACCATGTTTCAAGTGCCTTTTTCCCGTCCGCTTTCTCAAAGTAGTGCTCTGTCAGTTTCTGCTCCGGTTTAATGTGAATCCTTTCAAAGCCATGCTGCTGTGCAAGTGCCAGCTGACGTAATGTGATTGGATTGACACTTCCGCACAAAACAAACAGACCCTCATCCAGACACGGCAGTTCAGGAGCCGGACCCATGGTCAGTCCGAGCAGTTCCGGCAGAACACTGGCAAACCCGGCACATCCGGCCATAACCCTCAGTTCATTCGAGGCATACAGATTCCGTCCTGCTTCCTCCAGATCTTCCTGGGTGGAGGCATCCATCACACAGATTCCATTAAAACCTTCCGGAATACAGCCGGTGCTGTTTACAACCGGAACATCGCTTTGAAGCGCTATCAGCTGCTTTACAGAGGATTCCCGTACAGGCTCAAATGGATCTGCACCAAAAACCGATTCATTGACAGGAACCCCGTCAATCAGATGAATGCCATTTACCGTACAGCGGCGCAATGCCGGCATTGCCGGCAGAAAAGGCAGCCGGGATGCACCGCTTGCCACAAGAGCTGCACTCAGTTCTGCACCAATGTTTCCCCTCAGAGCAGAATCTGTTTTCTTGTATATATATGGAATTCCGGCTTTTGAACTACTGCTGACAATGTCAGACACCGTATCATAGGCTGCCTTCGCAGTCATATGCCTCGTTTCTGCCACAACAACGAGTACCTCGTTGTCCATGGCAGCCTTTTCAAAATCTGCGGAAGCATCCGTTATTACACGCGTACGGATTCCTCTGGAAGCAAACTGCACACCGGTATCCAGTCCTCCGGTGAAATCATCTGCAACAATCAGCAGCCTGATCATAATTGTCCCCCTTCCAGAATTTCCTGTTGGTTCATTTTTTCGAAGCAGCATGTTCCCGGTCTTCAAAGCAGGATCCCAACACTCAAACCATGAGTGGTCTGAAGCTGCCCGATATGAAACCTGTGGCACTGCTCAGCATCATGTCTCCTCTTCGATATCTGAATCCTTTTACTGAATTCAGTATATGACTTTGTCCGTATCGAACCAACTGAAAATTCCATGTTTTACGTATTGTTTTGAAACAATTTCAGTTTTTTATTATAAGTGTTTTCTTTGAACTGTTTCATTTTAAAACATACAGTCTGTTGATAATGATTTTTTTGTTTCACTATGATACAATTCATTTATTCATTGAAAGATCAATCCAGGACTGTTTTGTTTTGAACACCCCGTCTGTGTCAGGAGGCATTCATGAATACACTGTCTGATCTTCCTATTTCCATTCTGGCCATCGCTCCATATGAATCCATGTCCGTTGCCCTTCAGCGTGCAGCAGAAGCATTTCCCAATATTCATCTCGATATCCATACCGGTGACCTTCAGGATGGTGTTGCCATCGTCCGCGAAAAGGGAACGGACGAATATGATGCCATCCTGTCCCGCGGCGGTACGGCCGAAATGATCCGGGAAACCACCAATCTTCCGGTTATTGAAATTCCCGTCTCCGTCTACGACATTCTCCGGACAATCAAACTGTCCGAAAATTACACTGACCGGTTTGCCATCGTTGGTTTCCAAGGCGTCACCGAAAATGCACATACCCTGTGCAACCTGCTGCGCCTTGAAGCACCCATTGAAACCGTCTATGATTCCAAGGATGTTCTGCCCATTCTGAAACGTCTTCACGCGACAGGCATTAATACCATCATCTGCGATATGGTCACCCATCGCATAGCGCGTTCCAATGGTCTCAATGCACTGCTGATCAACTCCGGGGAAAGCAGTCTTCATCAGGCGCTTCAGGAAGCAGAGCTCCAGGGCAGCTGTTTCAGACGTCTTCACCGTGAAAACATCTTTCTGAGAGCCATAGTCGGACAGAATACACGCTACTGTGTCATTTTCAACGAAAATGGCCAGCCGGTATTCAATACTACGGAAATATCCTCCGAAATTCTTCCGGTCATGCAGCAGCACATCTCACGTGTACCTGATACCTCCGATCTTTTGTTCTATCACCAGTCCAATCACATTCTGCACGCTGTTTACGGCTCTTCATTCCGGTCTGAAGGACGCAAATATTTTCTGTTCCGAGATCAGTCTGCCCGTATCCCTCTGCGTTCATCCCATCCGGGCATCCGTTTTTTTGATTACGCTGAGTGCGAGCATTTCTACGAGGAAAGCTTTTTCAGCATCAGTGGTGCCATGGGTGTTCTTGAATCAAAGATCATGTCAGTTGTCAATGCCGAACATGCCGTCATTCTTTCCGGTGAAGAAGGAACTGGACGTGAACAGATTGCCCGGGCACTGTATCTCAAAAGCCGCCTCCGTCATCACCCGTTTGTGCTCCTTGATGGTGGACAGATCAATGACAAAACATGGGATTTTCTCTTCGAACACGCCTCCTCCCCATTGTATTCGACTGCAACAACCATCTGCTTCCAGAATCTTCACAATGTTCCGGAACAGCGTTTTCAGTCATTGCTGTCTTTTATTGAAAATACCAGTCTGACCAAACGGCTCTGGCTGATCTTTTCATGCACAGAACATGAAGATCTGCCTGTTTCCGCTGTCACACAGGCACTTTCAACACGTCTTGGTCCCATTGTCCTGCAGATGCCGACACTGCGAAGCCGGAAAGATGAAATTCCGGCGCTGTCCAGTCTTTATATTGGCAGTCTGAACACAACAATGAGCAAGCAGATTTCAGGATTTGAACCGGGTGCGCTTGAAATGCTGGTCAGATATGACTGGCCGGAAAACTATACCCAGTTCAAGCATGTCCTGCATGCACTCGCATCACTTACTGAAGGTCCCTATATTCTGAGTAATGACGTTGCAGAACTGCTTGCACAGGAACGGCGGCTTCACCGCAAAAACAGCCACGTCCATGCTGCTCCCAGCTACACAGGTCAGACACTTGATGAGATTACCAAGAATATTATCCGGCAGGTGCTTGATGAAAATGACGGTAATCAATCCCTGACTGCCCGGCAGCTCGGCATTGGGCGGAGCACCCTCTGGCGTCTTCTGAATGGCAGTGATGCCAAAAAGTAAGAAAGCCGGCTATAAGCCGGCTTTCTTATTTTCATGATCTTCAAGCCATCCCAGATAAAACTGTCTGGCAAGACTGTCCGGCTTGATGGCATCACGTGCTTCCTCATATGAAAACCATTTCCACCTGTCTACCTCATCTGTAATGGAAACAGGTTCATCTGAATCCACAGATGCAGTAAAATTCAGCATGAGTGTGTTCGATGGTTCAAAAAAACGGCTCCGGTTAAATGTAACCTGCCTGACCGTCAGGGAAACCTCTTCCCGGATTTCCCTGATCACAGCTGTTTCCGCACTTTCCCCGCGATTAACATAACCGGCTACCAGAATCCAGAACGGCCTTCCGTACTGCTGAATCAGCAGTACTTTTTTCTTTTCCTCGTCAACTGTCACCATACTGACAGCAACATTATACTGTGGAAAACAGAACTTTCCACAGGTTTCACAGTAAGGAATTTCTCCCTCATTTTTCAGATACCGCGATATCAGCTTTGTCCCGCAATCTTTACAAAAAGCCATTTACTCCCCTTTGACAGCAATTTTCTGCTTCGACAACATATATGTGACAAACCGGTGCAAAGCACCGGACCGTTTTCTTTTCCGTAAACGGTTCACAGTACGGCATAATCATCATCTTCACACAGATGAAGCGTCAGATCTGCCGGAAGCGACCGTTCAAGACACAGACGTGCATTTGGAAGGTCACTGAAATCCACAAAATGCCGTGCTTTTTCTACAGGCATGCCGCTTGCCGTCTTACGGTCAATCAGGCGCTGCCGGAGCATAGAAGGCTCTGCATCAATGCGTATGGTGTAATCCGCATAACGGTGCAGCTCCCGCCATCCAGGCAGATCGAGCAGAAGATAATTGCCCTCAAGCATGATAATACTGCCTTCTGTTTTCATCGCATTTTCCACAGGATTGTGGAGAAGTCTGTTATAAACCGGCCATCCTATCTCATCTCCGGCTGCAACGCGTCTTACAGCATTTTCCAGTTTCTCAAGGTCAAACGTTTCCGGCGCCCCCTTGATCTCAACCAGGGAGACTGTCTTTCCATCCCTGACAGTGGTATGTGCCAGCAGATCCTCCTGCCGCCGGTGAAATCCGTCCATTCCCAGCACTGTCAGTGGACCCAGTGTGGACAAAAACTGACAAAGCGTGCTTTTTCCAGCTGCCGGAGGCGCAGCCAGCATAACCAGAATCCGCCGCTGCTTCTCCCGCTGCATTGCCTCAAGCCGACTGATGAGCGGCATGAAAACCGTATTGACCGTTTTTTCCCGATAGACCGCATTAACCGTCAGTCCATTAATCTCAACCTTATACTCCATTCTGCCCTCCGCCGATCTCATGCATCGTTCCATTCAAATGCAGGTCTACTCTGTCTCACAGGCTGTTCCCTCATAAACACATACGAAACATCGTCTGACAGTTCCGGATGATACCTGTAATCCAGCCGGTCAAACCGTTTCATTTCTTCAGGTGTTTCAGCACCGTTTTCCGCAAGATACCGGACCATTTTCCCGCGTGCCATCTTTGCATAAACACCCTTTGTGACAATGCGGTCCCCACTCCATTCTCCGAAAATGCACGTAATCATCCGGTCCGAATGTTTCAGATACGGTTCAATAGCACGGCTGTATTCCTTTGACGCAAGATTAATGATCACACCATCATCCGGCAGAACAGCCTCATACAGACGACTGCCCCAAAAGGCATACAGTCCTGTCTTTCCATCAACAGGCAGCTTTGCCTGCATTTCAAGCCGATATGGCAATACACCGTCCATCGGTGAAAGCACCCCATAAAAACCGGACAGGATGCGCAGATGTTCATTTGCATAAGCTGCCATTTTTTCAGAAAAGGTTTCAGGCGCCATGTACACATACTGTATACCATCATAAGCCAGAATTGCCGGTATTCCGCTGCTTTCCAGATTCATCTGCTGCAGTGCAGCTTCATTTTCAATGGCAATTGAATCACTGCATGCCCAAACAGCTTTTCTCTGCACCTCTGTCAGTCTTCTGAGCGCATCCAGCAGCTTTTCAGATTCATTCAGAAAAACAGGTCTGGATTCCGGCATCATTTCATGCGACCGACGCATTTTCTTTGCAGGTGCGATAATGATCCGCATATCAGGTGTCTGTCTCCTTCTGCATCAGATAGGTTTGTGCAGCAGCTACCGTGTTTGTCAGATACCGTATGGACTCTGCCGGATACCTTCCTACGGCGGTTTCAGCCGTTACCATGACACTGGATGCACCATCCAGTACTGCATTGAAAATATCACTGACCTCTGCACGCGTTGGTACAGGCCTCTGTTCCATGGAAGCCAGCATCTGCGTAACAACCATAAATGGCACACCTGCCGTCCGGCATGCTCGGGCAATCTTCTTTTGAGCAGCAGGCAATTCCCACAGCGGCATTGCGTTGCCAAGATCTCCCCTGGCAATGACAATCTCATCAGCTGTACCGAAGAAATCTTCAAGATTTTCCATTCCGGCTAGATTTTCAATTTTAGCCAGAAGACGGATATGCTGACCGCCGGCCTCATCCAGCGTACGGCGTACTTCTTCCAGATCCGCACGTGAACGGACAAATGGCTGCATTACTGCACTGACACCTCCAGATACCGCCATGGCAATATTAATTCTGTCCTGCGGTGTCAGAGCCGGCGTATCCACCTGTTTTCCGACAATTGCAATGCTCTTCCTGCTTTCCAGCTGTCCGCCGCGAAGAATATCTGCTGTATCTTCATCACGCACCCTGAGCAGCAGTTTTCCGTCATCCAGGAGAAGCTGATCGCCTGGACAGACCGCATCCATCACCAGCTTTGGAACAGGAATCCCCTGCCCGCCCAGCATTACGGTTTCCCCCGCTTTAAGCGAAAGCGGCTGGTTCATCACGCCAATCCTCAGTTCCGGTCCCTGAAGATCTATCAGCAGCCTGCACGGCCTGCCGGCAGCCTCTGCTGCCGTACGGATCATATCCCGCTGCACTTTCGATGCTTCCATTGATGTATGGGACAGATTGAGGCGGATACCTGTCATACCCGCCTCAATCATCTGACAAAGCATTTCCATATCCGCGCATGCCGGCCCAATTGTTCCGTAAATCTCCATGCGTTTCCTACTCCTCAAGCATGGTCAGATATTCTGTATATGTACTCTCATACGCATGCGCCTTGTCTGAAATTTTCTTGATCTTCTCTACTTCCTGAGCTGCCTTCGGTATGAGCTGGACCGTACCTGCACCGCCAATACATCCACCTGGACAAGCCATGCCTTCAAGCAGATATCCGTTCAGTTTGCCCGCTTTGGCACGCATCAGCATTTTCCGGCATTCATTCAGTCCTTCCGCATGCTCAACCATAACCTCTCGTTCCGGATCCAGTTCTTTGAGGCAGTTCACAACTGCCGTTGCAACACCGCCGCTGACAGAAAAACCGCGTCCGTCTGCACTTGCGCTGCTGGGCACCTTGATGGACTCAAGAGCAGCAAAATCCACATGTTTTGCCTCAAACAT
>JAFUHD010000042.1 GCA_017469025.1 Clostridia bacterium | reverse complement strand
GTTATTCTTCTTTGCCATGATGGTACCTCCTTAAACAAAGTCTACGTCCGAAACCTTGGACGAGATGGTGTTGACGATGAACAGCAGGATCAGGTTGACCGCCGTATTGAACAGACCCACGGCAGTGGAGTAGCTGTACTTGGCGTTCTCAATACCTTGCTGATACACGTAGACGGCAATGACGTCGGAGGTGGCCTTGTTCAGATCGGTCTGAAGCAGCCACACCTTTTCAAAGCCGACGTTCATCAGGGAGCCGGCCGCCATGATCAGGTTCAAGATCGCCATGGGCAGCAGTGCGGGAATATCTACGTTCAGGATCCGCTGGAAGACGGAAGCGCCGTCCACCTTTGCCGCCTCATAGAGACTTGCGTCCACGTTGGACAGGGTTGCCAGATAGATGATGCAGCCCCAGCCTGCATCCTGCCAGATGCCGGAGGCGATGTATATCGTCCGGAAGGCGGAGGACTCGGTGAGGAAGTCGATGCTGGTGCCCAGCAGCAGGTTAATGAGACCGCCGGAGGGGCTGAGGAAAATGCGGATCATACCACAGATAACCATGGTAGAGATAAAGTGGGGTGCGTACAGCACGGTCTGAACCACACGCTTATAGCGGGCAAACCGCAGCTGATTGATGCACAGGGACAGGATGATGGGAACCGGGAAACTCCACAGAAGGCTGTACAGGCTGAGCAGGATGGTGTTCTTGATCATTCTTGCGCAGGTTGGCGCAGAGAAGAATCGTTCAAACCATTGCAGGCCCACCCACTTGCTGCCGAACATACACCGGGCTGCCTGGTAATCCCGGAAGGCGATCTGAATGCCATACATAGGGATATACTTATAAATAAGGGTCAGCACGAAGGGGATCAGCAGGAGCAGGTACAGCTGCCAGTTCTCGGCAATGCGCTGTCCAAGGGATTTCCGGTGGACGGCAATGGCTGGCGCACTGTCTTTTACTTTCATTCAACTCACTTCCTTATTAAAATGATGCTTGGTGATTTCAGCTTTTCGTTCATCAGCCTCCCTTGCGGTTGTTGTGCGTAATACAGATATGCCCTGAGAAATAACGTTTCACAAACAGCTTCAGAAAAACGCCCTGTCTATCCAGAGCTGTCTTGTGAAACGTTATTTCTTCTTGTGAGCATATCTTAAGTGATTGTCGGCAGAATGTCAATTAAAACTTTTGCGAATCACATTCTTTTTCTGTTTTGCACAAAAAGATAACGCTTTTTTGGGCGGGATAAACAAAATATCGTTTCACCATAAATTTCATGAAACAAGCTCTTTACAATCATATTTTTCACTGCTATAATGCAGGATATAGAACAGAGAGCCGGGCGTTTATTCCGCTAATTGGTTTGAAATGAAACTTTTCACGAGAAAGAAGATGGTTGTTTGAAAACAATAGGTGCTGCACCCACCATGAAAGATGTGGCGAAAGAGGCCGGTGTGGCGTTGGGCACGGTATCCAAGGTCTTTAACGGACTTCCTGTGGGCGACAGCTACCGCCAGCGGGTGGAGGAAGCTGCCCAGAGACTGGGTTATCAGGTGAACAACTATGCCAGAGGACTTCGGGCGAACAAAACCTATACTGTAGCATTGATTATGCCCAACATCGGACATCCCTTCTTTGGTACACTGGCCGATTACATTTATCAGGAGCTGGACTGTCGGGGCTATAAGATGCTGGTTTTTCTTGCCGGGTATGATCCGGAAGCGGAACGAAAGAGCATCCAGATGGTGCGCCAGAACAAAGTAGATGGTGTCATTGCTCTGAGCTATCCTCCCGATCTGGAGGTGGATGATACCATTCCCTTTGTCAGCATTGACCGGTATTTCAGTGCCAGCATCCCATGCATTGCCTCTGATAACTACGGTGGCGGACAGCTTGCGGCGCAAAAGCTGGTGGAGTTTGGCTGTAAGCGGCTGCTGTTTTTCCGCATCGGTTCCGTCATGCCCGGAGAGCCGGACAAGCGGGGAGCCGGCTTCGAGGCAGGTTGTCAGATGCTGGGGGTGCAGTACGATGCCCTGCGTTTGAATGACGAGGATGGCATGGAACCGTTTTTCCGGTATTTGGAGGAGCATACCACAGACGGAAAGCTGGAATATGACGGCATCTTCTGCTGCACAGACCATGTGGCCTATCGTGTCCTGCTTAAGCTGAGAAGCATGGGCGTCCGTGTGCCGGAGGACGTACAGATCATCGGCTTTGACGGCATTCATGTATTCGACGGGGAT
>JAFUHD010000005.1 GCA_017469025.1 Clostridia bacterium | reverse complement strand
CCGAAGGATACAGAACAGGGATTGTATTATAGCATTCCACCTAAGAAAATCCATTCATTAGCAGCGACAGATATCAAATAGGTTTAATTGCAAACTTAAATGCAACAGGTAAGTTGCAGTAACTGTTGCCAATCTGATCATATATTAGAAACTCATTAATGTTGCAGTAACTATGTATTAAGGGGAAATCAATGCATGGTTACTGCTTTCATGTTTGTCTACTATGATGTAGTTGCCGGTCAGCCATCGTTACTGATATAGAACCGGAGGAACTATTAACATGGCTGCTTATAAACAATTGGATACTGACAAACGTATCCGGCTTCAGACATTGCTGGAATCTCATCATTCTTTCCAGCAGATTGCAATCGAACTGGATACAAGCAAATCTACCATTTCACGTGAAGTCCGCAGGTATCGTGTTGAACATAACACAATGGGGTTCGGGCATATCAACCGCTGTTCCAAGCGGAGAGGATGCGATGTGCAGGGTCTTTGCCCGGGCATGTCTTTTAACTGCAGAAACAAAAAATGCTGTTCCTGCAGAAAGGTAAACTGCAACACTGTATGCGGCCGCTATGAGGAATACCATTGTCCGCTTACGGATAAGCCTCCGTATGTATGCAATGGCTGTCAGAAGAGAACAGGATGTGCTTACCGCAAACAGATGTATTTCGCTGAAAAGGCTGATGCTCAGTCCCGGCTGCTTCGCTCTGAATGCAGAAGCGGTATGAATCTTACCGAAGAAGAGATCGCCGAAATTGACGGCATTATCTCTCCCAGAATCCGTCTCGGTCAGTCTCTTCACCACATCTTTGTCACTGCTAAAGATGAACTCTGCATCAGTGAAAAGACAGCTTATACCCTTCTCCATGCCGGTATGCTTTCCGCACGCCCTGTCGATGCCCCGCGCATTGTACGCATGAAACCACGCAGGACAAAGAAACAGATCAAAGTGGATAAAGCATGCCGTGTCGGACGTACCTATAAAGACTTTCAGAAATACATGGAAGAACACCCCGATACCGAAATACTGGAGGGAGATACTGTCGAAGGCGTGAAAGGCGGTAAATGCATTCTTACCCTTACCTGGAAAAGTACTGATTTTCAGATCGGTTTCCTCAGGGACCACAACAATTCAGCCTCTGTAACCATGATCGTCAACCGTCTTCATGAAGATTTCGGAGATGATCTCTTCCGCAAGGTATTTCCGCCTGTCTGGCTTCTGGACAACGGCGCTGAGTTCTCCAATCCTTCTGAAATCGAAAAGTTCGGGGTCAGGGTTTTCTACTGTGATCCTTCCAGCCCGTATCAGAAAGGCACATGTGAAAATACACATACCCATATCCGCCGTATTCTCCCCAAAGGCACTTCTTTCGATTCCCTTGACCAGGGCTTTGTTAACTGCATGTTCTCACACATCAATGCATTGGTACGTAAAAAGCTGAACAACCATTCCGCATTTGATGTGTTCAGCTCTCTCTATTCCGCTGACCTTGACATCCGGCTGAAACTTCACATCTGCCGTGTTGAGCCGGCTGATGTTGAACTGAAACAGTCCCTTGTGCGTAAGTATTATGACTCACATCAGCCTGCTCTCACCCAGGAGGTCAGTGAATCATGATGTACACAGGAAATATTCAGGTTTTCCGGAATCTGCTGAAACGGCATGTTCCGGCAACAGTTCTGTCAGATGATTCGGAAAGCGGCCCGGATAAGGTGATTGTCTACGTTCAGGACGCAACCACCTTCACTGATTATTATATTATGTCCTGGAATCCGGAATATGATGAGTTCTTTGCTTTGGTGGATCCGCTGCCATTCAGTAATGTATTGGATCTGGAGTTTGTGCCGGTATCCTGTCTTGAAGGCAGCACTTTATTCTACAAACTCTATTCAGCGAATAGGCTTCCTCATTGGAAAGAGAAGTACAATGAACTCCTTCCTTTGAAACACGGCATACCTCATAACAACAGCTGACAATTACCGATGATTATCACAGGCTGGCCGGCATAAAGATACTGTACGTTTACCGGTTGCGGTTATTGTTTCCGAAAACAATGATCAGACGCGGTTTGGTTTTAATGCGCTTTGTTGTTTCTCAGGCGTCTGTTATTCCCCGCCATTTTTATCAATTATTACAAAAACCGGGTTGTTTATATGCAGCAGCACTGACATACTTCTCCCGGTTTTATCTATTTTCCTTTTTCTGTTGCACTTTCTCTTGCAAAGATGCACTTAGTTTTGCAATTCACCTTGAGATCCCTGTACTCCATCCGCACGGCCTCAATGTGACCTTCATATAATGTTACGATCATATAGGTCGGTCTGGAACCGTCGCGGTTGCGCCATACGCTTCCCGGGTTCAGAAGCCGGACGCCTTCGACGGTCTGATCAAAATAGACATGCGTATGACCGAAGAAAGCAATCTGGCAGTCCATGCTTTTTGCCCTCTCCGCCAGCGGTGCGATGCTGCCCCAGTACATATCGCGGTGGCCGTGCGTCAGGAGAATCTTATATTTTCCGATCTGCAGTACAAGATAATTGGGATAGTTTTCGAAATAATCATTATTTCCGCGGACAGCCGCATAGCCTTCCAGCATATATTTCGGAAGTTCGCTGTCGCCCATGTGAAAAAAATAGTCGGCCGATGTCCCGTATACTTCACGGAGCTTATGAATCGGTTCTTCCAGACCATGGTTGTCACTGACTGCGATAATCCGTACCGGTTTTTCCATCGTGAAAATTATACTGTAAATGTTAAATAACGCAAACCGATTTTTCCTGTACGGTT
>JAFUHD010000297.1 GCA_017469025.1 Clostridia bacterium | reverse complement strand
TAACGCTGTTTCCGAACATTCCCGCCCACCATTTCCCGGCATCGTTCGGAGTTCAGTACGCTTCCGTGAATCATTTATGTTTCACGCCGGTTTTTCCGCCTTTTAAAGCCGAACAAAAAGAATTTTAAAAAAGTTTTAAAAAGTTTATTTTTCCGATTTGACGGGCCAAAAAGCATAAAACAGCATGATTTTCATGCTGTCAGCACTTGTCTACATGCCTTGGGCGAAAAAGCCAGCTGTGTCTCTTCCCAGGCGTATTGACTGGACACGGCGGTCCTCTCCTCCGGCTCACCATTTTCCTTCCCTGTCCTGGGAAACGGAGCAGCGAAGCAGCACTGCATCAGGATTTGCCTGAGACAAAAAGCATTTTTCAGCAGCGCCCTTCATTTTCTCATCTTCAACTGTTATAATGTACGCATGTTCTGCCGATTATGCAGACATGATCAGATCTTTGGACCTGCATTATGCTGAATCTGTCTGAGCATTTTCAGCCCGGATATACTGTCGGGCAGGTTTTCAGGCAGAACGGTTAGTTTGGTGAAGTGCCACAGACTGACAACGGGGTGGACATTTGGCCGCAGTTTAGTAAACTGCCGGAGGAATCTGTTCAAATCCGGACATTACTGAGGATAATCCGTCACACTGTAGCGGGTTATCGAAATATGGGCAGCTACGCCTGCCCAGAAGGAGCGATATTTTTTGGCAGCTAACGAATACTTTGAAGCATGGAAAAAAGGAACACGTGAAGCACATCTCCGGCACATACAGGGAAAAGATCCCTACTTGCCGGTCCTGGCAGAAATTGTCCCGGATCTTAACAAGCGCCCGCAGGCAGTGCTTGGCTTATGCCAGGTGCCCATGGAGCTTGTTGTCGGTACGGCAACCAAAGGCCGCACTGCAGCGTTCTCGAACAGCTTTCTGCCGCTGCTTGAGCCTGAATCCGAGTTTGCCATGAAATGGTCTGACTTATATGACGGCATCCTGGAGGATGGTCTGCGTCAGCCCATTAAGGCACTTGAGTACTACAATCATTATTATGTAGTCGAAGGCAACAAGCGTGTCAGCGTCATGCGGCAGCTGGATTCCCTCACCATTGAGGCTGAGGTAACCCGCATCATTCCTGAGAAGGAAGACAGTGTCCGCTATCATGTTTACAACGAGTTTCTGAGCTTTTATAAAGATACAAAGATCAATTACATCCTGTTCACGCACGAAGGTGCATATGCGCGTCTCAGAACGGCAGTCGGCATGACTGAGGGAGAAAAGTGGACAGACGAACTCATCTCCGATATTCATTCCTGCTACTACCGTTTCCAGCAGGCTTATCTCAAGGAAGAATCAAAACGCCGCCTTTCAGTCAGCGATGCTTTCCTATTATATATCGAGATTTACTCCTATGAGGATGCCAGCAAAAAAACGCCGAATGAAATGATCCGGGATATCGCCAAGATACGGTCTGAGTATACCGTAGCCGAGGCCAGTAAACCTGCCGTACTGATCTCCCAGCCTTCGGAGGAAAAACCGGGCATTCTTCAGTCCGTCCTCCACCGGCCGCCGAAAACAGTAAAATGTGCATTTGTGTATAACAGTTCTCCGGAGCGTTCTGGCTGGACCTATTGGCATGAACTCGGACGCAAGGCGACCGAGGAAACATTTGGTGCACAGGTGGAAACCATAGCGAAATCCGATGTCAGCATGGCAGATGCCGAAAGCGTGATCGAATCCCTGATTGCCGACGGATATACGACCATTTTCGCCGCATCCCCTGTCTTTCTGGATGCCTGCATCCTGGAAAGTGCCCAGCATCCGGAAGTACGCATACTGAACTGTTCCCTGCTGGCCAGTTATCATAAGGTACGTTCTTATTATCTCAGAATTTACGAAGCCAAGTTCATCCTCGGTGCCATTGCCGGTGCCATGGCGGACAACAACAAAATCGGCTATATAGCGGACTATCCGATTTACGGTGTCCCTGCGTCCATCAACGCCTTCGCTGCCGGTGCACAGCTGACCAATCCGCGTTCCAAAGTCTATCTTGACTGGTCCACGCTGCCCGGGCACAATCCGGAGGAAGCACTTGCCGCCAAAGGAATCACCATCATCTCAAGCCGGGACATTTCAGCACCACTGCTGGATGCACGCACTTTCGGCCTTTATGAAATGCAGGAAGGCAAAGCCCGAAATCTGGCCATGCCTGTCTGGAACTGGTCGAAACTTTACCAGGGCATTATCCGAAGCATCCTGACCGGTGCCTATTCAGAGGAAGGCGAGGCGCATGCAGACCGTGCCATGAACTACTACATGGGCATGTCCACGGATGCCATCGACCTGTTCTGTTCCTCCCGGATTCCGGCACGGCTCAAGCGTCTGGTAGATCTCCTGCACGAAAGAATCCGCACGGAATCATTTCTGCCTTTCGTCGGTCCCATCTATGATCAGGAGAGAACGCTGCGCGTTGAACCAGACGTTGTTCTGGCACCGCAGGACATTATTCTCATGGACTATCTGGCCGACAATGTAGTCGGCAGCATTCCGAAGCTAGACCAGCTCAACGCGACTGCTACCAGCCTTGTTACTCTGCAGGGCATCCGTGCAGCCACGTCTGCCGCGGCAGATGCCGCACCCGAAAGCGTATAACAGATGAGCAAGATTCTTATATTGGCCGATGAAGCCGAACCCATGCTCTGGGAACATCTGGACCGCCGCCGTCTTGAGGGGGTTGACCTGATCCTCTCTGCCGGCGATCTGCCGGCATCCTATCTTTCGTTTCTGACCTGCTTCACCAACGCGCCCATTCTCTATATCAGGGGCAATCATGATGACCGGTATGCCGTACAGCCGCCGGAAGGCTGCGAATGCATTGAAGATACGCTTTACGTCCATAACGGCATCCGGATTCTCGGGCTCGGAGGATGCATGCGTTACAATACGGGTGTAAACCAATATACGGAAAAGCAGATGCAGCGACGCATCCGGGCACTCCGTTTCAAGCTTTGGCGCTCTAAAGGCGTCGACATCCTGTTGACCCATGCCCCGGTCTATCATATGGGCGATGACGAGGACAGATGTCATACCGGCTTTTCCTGTTTTATCGATTTTATGGACAGGTACAGCCCGAAGTATCTGATTCACGGTCATGTACACCAGAGCTACAAGTACGACTTTAAACGTCTGCGGGAATATAAGAATACTCAGATCATCAACGCTTACAAATACTATTATCTGGATTATCCGGACTGACTGAAGTTCATTCCAAAAAAGCAAAGCGTGGCCTCAAAAGGCTACGCTGTTTTTTATTCGCAGAGAGCGGCAATGGAATAGGCATAAATCCGGGAAGCCTTGTAGAAGTTTTCAATGTCAATGCTCTCATTTGCCTGATGTTCAAGTTCCGGTTCTCCCGGGAAGATCATGCCGAAAGCAACGCCTTCCTTGAGATGGCGGGCATAAGTCCCGCCGCCAATGGCGAACGGTTTTGCCTGTGTGCCCATGATATCGTTGTAAACGGCCATCATCCGGCCAACCAGCTGGGACTTTTCCGGGACATAATGCGGCTTTGAGTCACGGCCCGGCGCCATTACAAAGCCGTAATCACGCAGTGTCTGGGCAACCATACCGCGCACGGTTTCACCGCTGAACATGACCGGATACCGGCAGTCATAGGTAACGCTCAGCTGTCCATCGCGTACGCTCAGGAGTCCGAGGTTCAGTGTAAGCTTTCCGGAAACATCATCCTGACCGGCAATGCCGAGCCCGCTACCATCGTTTTCCGTGCCGGTGGTCTCATAGAGCACCCGGACAGTCTCGCCGCCAATTCCCAGTCTGTAAAGCACCGCAAGCAGCAGCTTAGCCGCATTGACGCCCTTGTCCGGCATAGAACCGTGTGCCGGAATGCCCGTAATCCGGATGCACGTATTTCCATCTTCAAGAGAGGTTTCAATTTCGCATGCTTCATTGTCACACTCAAAGGCCTCTGCTGCAGCCTCGCGGACATCACCTTCAACGAGCGCAACAGCAAGACCGGGGACAACATTGGAACGGGTGCCGGACTCGATGGAAATCAGCCGTGGATCATTCACAGGCGCATCCAGCTTCATGGCCGTGATGCCCTTCTCTGTATTGATCATCGGAAAATTGGCATCCGGGGAGAAGCCCATATCTGGCAGCCCGACAACTTTCTCGTAATAGGTAAGATCCTCCATGCCGCATTCTTCATCGCAGCCAAGGATCAGGCGAACCCGGCGCTTTAACGGTACGCCGGCATCCATCAGCGCCTTCATCGCAAACAATGCTGCAACCGCCGGCCCTTTGTCATCTGCCGTGCCGCGTCCAATCAACCGTCCATCCCGCACGACTGCGCCATATGGTTCATCCTGCCATCCGTCGCCCTCAGGCACCACGTCAAGATGGGCAAGAACTGCAATGGTCTCTTCTCCATTGCCGATTTCAGCATCACAGCAGTATCCGTCCACATTCCTTGGATTCATACCCAGCCGGCAAAGATCTTCCATGGCTGTATCGAGCATCCGGCGTACATCCATGCCAAACGGTGCTCCCTCAGCCGCCTCGCCCCGTACACTCGGTACCTGAATCCACCTGCGCAGTGTATCCAGCATATCTCCGTGAAGCGCCTCAAGCGCAGCATCCAGTTTCTGATTTGTCACCATAATCCATTCTCCTTTTTTATGTCGTAGCTTAAGCTTTCGGCCTGGTAACTTTACAATTATCTTTTTTGACAGACCAGCGCACAGCGCCGGGCCATTTTCATAAACGACATCGTTTTGCTTTCGGCATCGCATCAATGGCAGATATCATCTTTTACATACCGGCGCGCAGCGCCGGGCCATTTCCTGTCAGTCCGCAGCAGGTTGTCACGGTTTTGCAAAAATGGTATCGAGCTGATGCAGTGCAGCCTCGACTTGAGACCGGGGACAGCCGATATTCAGACGTATAAAGCCTTCACCCCTGCTGCCAAAGAACAGACCATCCGTCACACAGACGTGTGCTGCCTGTACAGCCTCAATCAGCGCTTTCTGTTCGAGTCCCAATGCCCTGCAGTCAAGCCACATCAGGTATGTTCCCTCAAGCGGTGTCACCCGGATCCCGGGCCAGACATTTGCGGCATGCTGCATGACAAAATCACGGTTGTCTGCCAGATAGGCAATGAGTCCATCGAGCCAGTCATCACATTCCGTATAGGCTGCACGTGTCGCTGCCAGTGCAAAAGGATTGCCAAATGTCACGCCCGAGCGGTCCCGCTGCGCCTTCAGTTTTTCCAGTACTTCCGGATTTCGCGAAACCATACTGCTCTGCTGGAGTCCGGCCACATTGAACGTTTTGCTGGCCGCGCAGAGCATAACCGCAGTATCCTCTGGCCCCACAAGGGACATAAGGGAAACATGCCGTCCCGGCGCATAGACAAAGTCTGCATGAATCTCGTCGCAGATCAGTGGCGCTTTGTACTTTCGGCAGAGGGCGACAACCTGTTCCAGTTCTTCATGGGTCCAGACCCGTCCGCACGGATTGTGCGGAGAACAGAACATGACCGCCCTTGCTTCGCCTGAGGCAAGCTTTTCCTCCATCTCCACAAAACTGATTGTGTACCGTCCATTCTCATCCGAAATCAGAGGCGTTTCCACCACCAGGCGCCCGCTTCCACGGACAGATTCAAAGAACGGTCCGTAGATCGGCGTATGAATCAGAACGCCGTCTCCCGGCTCTGTCAGTGCCTGAACCGCAATACGCATCCCGGAAACCACGCAGGGACTGATCAGTACATTTTCCTTTTCAAATCTGACACCATGCC
>JAFUHD010000296.1 GCA_017469025.1 Clostridia bacterium | reverse complement strand
AGTCAATATGCAAATAGCATTCTCCACTTAATTCATAAAACTAAACATCTTATTCATATTTTTCTCCACTTTGTGCATTCTCACAGTTTCACATCAAGGTGCCGTCCTCTGTTGTTCCTCCCTCCTGCTGCGCTTGATTTCACTGCTTTGCAGTGTTATTCTTTACAGACAGTAAAATCAACAGTAAAAGAGGAGATGGCCCAGCACCTTGTGCTGATTTGCCAAATAATAACAAATGCAATTGATACGGTGCCGAAAGCATGACTTTGTTGTTAAGGGAAGGTGCATATGAGCAATCTGATTGATTATTTGAAATGGCGCGGAGACCTGCCTCTTTCACGGGACCCGCTCAACAAGATTGACTGCCTGCTCTTTGCACAGTTATCCTACATTCAGTGGGAACTGGTCTGGAACAAAACGGAAACTGCCCATCTGTCCGATCTGTACTCCCAAATTGAATCGCTGGAATATGCCGTCACGTTCACTGCAAAAAGCGACAGAATCATGCTCCCTCTGGCTGCCGGCAGTACACGCTTTGGAGCCGTACCGTTGTCCGATCTTGTCACATTCTTTGATGAGGCAGCCGGCGAACAGTTTGCTGCCGTTACCTTCCACCTTCCGGATGGATCACTGTTTATCGCATTCCGGGGAACAGACTGCTCACTGGTCGGCTGGCGTGAAGATTTCAGGATGGCCTGCCAGCCGGAAGTCCCCGCACAGCGGCACGCCGCAGATTACCTGAACCATATAGCCGGCAAATATACAGGGTGCATCCGGATCGCAGGTCATTCTAAGGGCGGTAACCTGGCCGTTTATGCAGCCGCCGTATCCGATGAACGCACACGTTCACGTATTTCGGACATCTATTCTTTTGACGGACCTGGGCAGAGCGCGGCACTTGTCAGCAGCCATGGTTACAACTGTCTGACTGGCATGCATACCATTGTTCCGGTTTCCTCCATCATCGGAATGCTGATGGAACATCCATCCGTCATAGAGATCGTTGAAAGCAATGCCTCCAGCATTCTTCAGCATGACCCCTACTCCTGGCAGCTCTGCGGCACTGACTTCGTCTATGCAAAGGACCGGAATGCCGACAGCCTTTACTTCGAAAGTGTGTTCCGGAAATGGCTGTCTGAAATCAGCTATGAGGAGCGCAGTGCATTTGTTGACACTCTTTTTGATGTTTTTGCCTCCACCAAAGCACATGCCTTCGGCAATGAATTTTTTGACGGCCTCCGCCAGCACCCGATAAATGTGCTTGAATCCCTCCAGAGTATTGACAAAGAAACCTGGCAGAAAGTATCAAAGGTGATCAATGCACTTGCAGGCTCTGCCATAGAAAATGGCATTGCCTCATCCCCCATCGGACGCCTGACACAGGCGCTCTCTCTCGTCTGAACCATTTCTCTTTGTGCCTGCCGGGTGACTCACCCGCTATTTCCCTTTTTCATCCGGCATACCATCTCCGCCATATGCAGAAAGATACCGCACAGCCGTGCGGTATCTTTCTCTGTCAGCCCGATTTTCCATCGGTTGGGTTTCCCTTTTATTCCTGTTCGTTCCCTGCATTCACATTCTCACTTACAAACAGGGAAATACAGTCCTGAATCATGCTTTCTTTATAGCCATCCAGAATACCGCTGGCAAGCCAGTAGGCATATCTGCCTTCGGAATAGTTTCCAAGCGCATCCGGATCTTCTCCGTATCGGAATTCAATGTGTTGCGTTTCACCCGGTGTATCGTCCGTAAACGCAAAACAGGTAAAGATTCCTGCATCCGGTTCGTCCGTCCTGTAAAGACGAAGGGCAATCCCCATATCCTGTCCGTTATAGACCACCGGCACATCTCCCGCATATGTGTAAAGATGGGAGAACAGTTCATTTCCTTCTGCATCTGCACCTGAAATGCGGTCTCCGCCGACCGTCAGTTTTGCCAGTCCATTTTCAAAATAACAGTCAAATGCAGCTGTTTCCGGATTTTCTGCAAACGAAAGCGCCGCTTCCTCTCCATACTGATGTCCCATGAACAGATCCGTCAGCATGGCGTAGTATACCGGAACCATCTCCTCATCCACACCGCGGCTGCGAATGGTTTCCGACCAGAAATCTTTATACTCATCCCTTGCAAATTCCGGGAACAGCTCTCTGTACGTTCCATTCAGAGACGGAAGCAGTTCATCTGCAGAGATAGACAGATCAGCATCAACCACATAATTTGAGCTTTCCGTCAGAAATCGAATCCCGGTAACTGTTTTTCCCTTCAGCGCCGCATACTCAGCGCTGTCACGGTTCATACCGATTTCCATCTTTCGCCACAGATTCGCCAGATGACGCATTCCGACGCGTGTACCGTCCTCTGTTACAAGAACAACGCCGCTCACATTATCCTTAAGCGTATCATCCGCACCGGTTATCCGTATCACAAGATCTGCGTGCCTGTCATAGATCAGCCCGGCTTCTGCCTTAAGTTCTTTGTCCTTCTTATTGACACCGCTGAAGCTGACCTTTTCCATGTCAAGCGTTTTGTATTGCTTTGGCAGGTTTCCCTCCCCGAGAACATACCACGAGTAATCAGGTGCCTCAAAAAGTGCATCCCTGCCCTCGTAAGCCGTGCTGCTCTCCTGACCTTTCAGTGTAACCGTAATTTCGACTTTGCTGTCATCCGTGATCTCAATGCCGCCCAGTGTCCCAAGTGCTGCCAGATCGTCCACGTAAACCGGATAGATTACGCCTGAAATGTCGCTGCCTCCCGGATCTGTATGATAAGAACCGCCAACCAGCGTACCTGCGCGCGGTTTCATGCCGGTTGCAGAACTGACAGCATCCAGATTGGCTGTTTCCGTAACCTCTGCCTCATAAAACTTTGCATACGGAATGTTCATGAGAACATAGCCTTTGTTGTCAAGATTGTCCGGAAGTGCAACGGATGCATTAAAGACATATTTGCCGTCGCTGGTATAGTAATCAATCTCCGTCACAGTCTGTCCGACAATAGACGCATAATTCGCCGGTTTCACCGGATTTACGCCTTTGATCAGTTTCGAACTGCCCGTATTGATTGCCAGTTCATTCCCTTTAAAAATGTTTTCAAGATGACGCAGCGGATACGCCTGTTCCTCTGTCCTCACGATAACCGCAAAGACATTGTTCTCCTCTGCAGCCGTATCAAATTCAAAGCCATTCAGCTTGATCTTGTAATCTCCGCGGCGTCCTTTTACCTCTTCAAGCACAGGCGTTACTTGATCTGCCGTCTGTTCCGGGAAATTTTCCACCACGTCAAAGACCGGTTTCCCGTCCTCAACGGTAAGACGCTTAAAATAACCAGGCGCTGTTTCCGGAACATAGTAGCTGTAGCTTGGGCTCCCTGCCAGTATTCCGGCATCTCCCACCTCATTAAAAAGGTCGCCTGTCAGCACGCTTTCTTCTGCTTTTACCGGAAAGCTGACGCCCAAAATGGAATGCGTCCCATCTGCTGCGTCTATATGATAAGAGCCGCCTACTGCTGCAGTATTCAGATAGACCTTGTCAGTGGCGCTTGTCACAGCATCTACCTCATAGTCCTCCGGTAAGTCGAGTTCAGCACGATAGAAATCCGTATATGGAATGTTCATAATCACCGTTTTCTCCGATGCAGCGGCACAAGTCACCGCAGCAGCCAGGAGACACAAAGATATCAGGAAAGCAATTGTTCTGTTCATTATTATCCCTTTTTCTATCAGAATCAGAAAGGCAGAGGATTTTTCCCTCTGCCAGTATAATCAGGCAAGCGCTCCGCCCAGCGCCTTGCATGCAGCGATAGCATCATCATCCGGTGCTTCATTGGCCAGAACACTTTCTGCTGCCAGGGCAATCCCTTTTTCGGCACAGCGTGCTTCCCAGCTGCGCATCCACTCGCCGTCACCCCAGCCATAGCTGCCGAAAAGTCCGACTTTCTTTCCGGAAAGAGCAGGCTCAATGCTCTCGAGCATAGGCACAAATTCACTGTCCTCCAGCTCCTCAGCACCCATTGCCGGGCAGCCAAGCGCAACTGCATCAAAGTCTGCAACAGAAGTAACCTCCGCACAGGTCAGAAGGCTGACCTCAGCGCCTTTTTCCTTTGCACCATCAGCGACAGCACCCGCCATGGTCTCAGTGTTGCCCGTTCCGCTCCAGTAAATTACCGCAACTTTGCTCATGTTTGTCTCTTCTCCTTTTTTGAATTAACTTGCTACGGCAAGACTGTCCAGTGAACAGCCCTGTTCAAAACGCCGTACATATTCCTGTGTACAGCGTCTGCAGCGCATAAACTGTCTGGAAGCCGCGTCCACATCGTCGTAAACTTTCCACAGACCGCAGATCTTCCACTCATCCTTCCTGTGCATAAAACCGTCAACATCTGCAGGCGGATAGCCCAGGAACAATCCAATCTCGTGCGGAAAATCCGGATTTTCCCGAAGCCTGCGCATCAGCTGTGCAATACATAAGCTCGGGTTTCCGCATGTATATCCGCACTCACATAGAAGACGCTCTGCCATAGGTGACATCAGATCATTTGCCAGCATTTCTGGGCGGTATACATAGATAAGCGCACGCCCATCCTTAAAGCGCAGCGGAAGAATGCGCAGACCTTTTTCCCGTAACTGACAGTTCACCGCACGCATGTTGTCCAGCATCTCCTGCAGATCAGAACAGAGGCAGTTAAACATGCTGCCCGTCTTGAGGCAGGCCATTGTCGGTGCACAGTAACGGATGATATCCTCACTCAGCATAAAATCTTCTCCTCTAGTTAGATTGCTCTAACATACAGCTTTTGAAATTGCCAGCATTTGCCGGCAAAATGTTAGATTTATCTAACGTCAAAGAGTATACTTCATCCTCTGATGGATTGTCAATCCTGTTTTTTGTCTTTGTATCTTTTTTTTATGCAAGCTGCGGCACAGGAATAAAAACCGGATGTTCTTTCAGATGTTCATTGGGTGTATGCAGTGCCAGAAGCACCTCCCCGGCTTTGTTGCGAAACAGCATTCCGTGTCCGCCATCATGGTCAAACAGTGGCGGAAGCTGCGTAAATCTGCCGGTAATCCCGCCGTTATCCGATTCTGCAAGTCCCTGTGTATAGCCGCTTCTGGAGAAGGAAGACCATAAACACACAAGCCTTCCTGTTTCGGTACGCCACAGATAGGGACCGTCTGTTATATATCCTTCTGTCCCGGAGGAATGGGAAATTTTCATCGACCATGAAGCCTGAGAAGCAGTAAACAGCAGAAAAGGGTCACCTGCCGCACATTTCAGATCGCCGGTAAGCGGCACAGCCCAGATCTCACCATCGCCTGCCTGAACCCATTCATGACAGAACACCATATACGGTTGTCCCTGATCATCCGCATAAAATGTACCGTCCAGACATTCCCATTCCGGTGGAGTAACCGGTCCATCCGACCATGGCACAAAAGGTCCAAGCGGACTGTCCGAACGCAGGATTGCCGTACCACGCCGTCTCGTTTCGCTTTTGAAACTGGCAAACAGATAATATTTTCCCTTCCAGACATGCATTTCCGGTGCCCAGTAATTCCGGTCCGCCCAGAATGATCCATCATTTTCAAAGCACGGGACCGGAGCAGACCAGTCCAAAAGGTCTCTGCTGACATAGACATCAAATCCAGTGGCCAGTCCCCAGCAGGTTGCCCCGCGTGTCCCGTACAAATAATAGGTATCCCCCTCCAGATAGACAAACGGATCCCGAATATTAATTGATTCAGTCTGCATGCTTATGCCCCCTTGGTCACATTCAATACTGTATCATTTGCAAATGTTAATGATTAACCAGCCAGCGTGGAACACTGGACTGTCTCCTCTTTCGCATCCGGTTTTACACCGGCTGCGTAACCTGTTCCTTTGACAAACCAGCGCATGACACCGGGCTTTGCCCGTTCTCCCCGGCACTCTCAGTACTGTTGTGCCTGTACTGAAGCGGCGTCATTCCGGTCAGCTGCTTAAACCGCCGTATAAAGCTGCCGGAATCGTAATAGCCGACCTGGGTACCGATATCACGTATGGTCATATTGGTTCCAGACAGAAGACGCTTTGCCTCTTCTGTCCGCAGAAGCGTCAAATATTCAAGCGGCGTCATGCCAACACGCTCCTTAAAGGACAGACTGAGGCGCGTAGTTGAAAGATCGAATGATTCCGCAATGGCAGCCATGGATATTTCCGGATCATTGAAATGCAACTCCATGTATTCCGTCACCTGCGAAATCACGTCCGCGGGTGACTCACTCACGCCGTCTGACATTTCCGCTGCTTTTTCACTTTGTGCCAGCAGGGCGGTACAGAGGCGCCGCAGAAGCGCATCCAGATCGTCGATAGACTGACACGATGCAAGTGTGAAAATATCATAAAATTCCCCGGTATCCCTGTCCTGTGTCCATTCCGCACCCTGTGCCCGTGTGAGGGTATGGATGACATCATTGTAGATCATACGAAATGCAAATGGCGACATATCGGTATTCTTGAGAAAAGACAGCAGCTCTGTTATACGGTCCATGAGCATGTCGCGGTTTCCCAGTATGAGTGCCTGCGAGATGGCTGTCGTCAGTTTCTGTGCCTTTTCAAGAATATCATCCGGGCCAGCGGACACCGCAGAATATCTGAGCACCTGCTGTCCACCCATGGCAAAGCGGTTGTCATATGCAGCTGCAGCCTCCAAATAGGCGCCTGGCGCTTCTTCAAACTGGGCATGGACTGCCGATATAGCCGTAATACATCGCTCGCCATCCGTCTGACCTGCCCTGCGGATCTGTTCAGCCGCCATGATGAGAAGCGCCTCACTGTCTGCAAAAACCAGATACAGAATGGCTTTGAGAGCCATCAGTTCAACACCTGCACCAGTGACCTGATTGTCACCGTGCTCAACCATCTGCCCCAATTCCAGCGGATGATCCCAGCTTTCCGGCACGCTGCACAGAATCACGGCATACTGCTGCCGGTCTATGTCAATGTCAACTGCAGACGCGGCTGACACTGCAGCCTCCCGGGACGGGAAGCGCCCTTTGACGAACTGAAAGACGAAATCATGGCGCTGCATCGGAAGGGCACGGTCAAGTCGGCTGATCAGATCATGATTGTGCTGTGTCAGCTGCTGGATACCGGTAGAAATCTGCTGGAGTTCATCATGCCGTCCCGGCATTCCTGCCGTAGGCAGCATATCCGAAAGAACCTGTATCGGCTTTGCCTGATGTCTTGCCATGGCAAAAGCCAGGGCCAGACAGAGAATCGTGATTACCACCAGCATCAGCAGCATGCTTTTGAGATTCAGATAGACAGCACTGTATACATCACGCATACGCAGAACGGTCACATACTGAAATCCCCAGCTGCGCGTGCCGAGGGATACATACAGCCAGTCCTCACGGTTCCATCTGAATGTCCCCGACGACGGCTGCCGTTCTAGAACTGCCTGAACATTGTCTGTTTCCGCAGGCAGCGGAGCCAGCGTTGCCACCGGTACCCCCGCTTCAAAAATGTACGTATTGAGTTCGCCGCCGATGGCATCTGCAAACAGTCCCTGATAACTGCTTTCCTTAATCAGAAAAATCAGACAGCCGTCGCTGTTTCCAATACCGGCTCCAAGCGGCATCAGGAAAGTGACCATCCGCGGCTCCGTCCCGTCTACTAGATCAGATACAATTCTCTGTGCCGGAAGCACCGTCAGCCGGTCAGTTTCCCGAATCTGTTTTGCCAGTTCATCCGCATCCATTGACTCATAGACCATGAGGCCGGTAAACATGGACAGGGACATGGCAGATGAAGAAGAATAGATCCTGTCATCTCCTGCAAAATACAGATAAATCTGATCACAGAACGCATTGGTAGAGGTATATGGCAGCAGCTGCCGCTGCAGGTCATATGCCCGCCACGGCTCCCGTTCATAGACAAATGGCTCAATATACGGATTCAGCGCAATTTCTGCCGCAGCATTGAGCATGGCGGAGATATTTCCCTCATGCTGCAATGCAATCCGTGTCAGACGGTTAATCTGACTGTCAACGATGCTCTCCTGAACCTGCTGTCCTGTCCGGCTAAACAGATAGACAGAGATGCCGCCAAACAGAATCAGAACCACCATCGTATAGGAAAGCGCATACCGCAAAAAAACGGGCATCCTGCGATCAACTTGCCGGTGCATTCCTCCTACTCCTTTCGATAGCGGTCATACAGATTCTGGTAAATCGCGGTATACTCATCACAGCCAGCAGCCTTCAGCTGTTCCGTCAGTATTCTCCCGCTTTCCTCCGTAACACCCTGTGTCACCAGATTGACGAGCTGTTCATCTACCACGGCTTTAAGCCGGCGTTTGAGCTTGATCAGCTGCCTGTCCTCATCCGCAGTCCTCGGTGCCACTGTTGTCAGCAATTTGCAGGAAACCGGTTCAAGAACACCGGCATTCTCATACGCACTGCAATACCCCGCCTTCTCCAATCGGTGCTCAGCAGGAACATACACCGAGGCATAATACGTTTCCGGCGCAAAAAACTGACCGCAGATCACAGGTACCGTCTGGTACAGTTCATTGTTTTCAGGTACATATACCACTTCATAACGGCCATCCCCACGCTTTTTGAGGGTGTCTCCAACTTTTCCATTCTGGGAGACCAGCATATTTTCCGTTTCAAACTGGGCATCCAGCCAGCGCAGGCTCGCCTCAACATCACGGTTATCCGTTGTCAGTGCAGCACCAAACTCGATGATATCCATATTGCGCGGCAGACAGGCTTTTCTTCCGTCAGTATGTACCGGAATCAGCAGCTGATACGCCTGTGCAATTTCCGGCCTGAGTGCAGTATTCTGAAGGCGCCAGTAGCTGAACATGCCAACATTTCCTGTATTTACCTTGGCTGCCCAGATATTGCTGCCCTGCGAGATAAAATCGACATCCAGCAAATGTTCCTTATACAGTTCATGCAGCCACCGTGCTGTTTCAAGAAATGCAGGTTCAAGCGGTGCAAAACAGACAGTGCCATCCGGCAGCACCGTCACATAATCCTCATTCAGCGCCAGGCCAAAGAAAGAAAACACGTTGTAAATACCGGTAATATTGTCATCCAGCGTAAACTCCATCGGAATTTCATCTGATATTCCATTGCCATTGGGATCATCATCCCGGAAATGCCGGAGTGTTTCCGTCAGTTCCTCCACAGTCTGCGGGACCGGCAGGCTGAGCGCCTCCAGCCAGCTGTGATTGATAAAAAAGTGCCCATTTGTATTGACGCCCTGCGAAATCAGAAATCCGAGTTCATATATGTGTCCGTCTGAGGCCGTCATCTGCTCCCTCAGTCCGGATGCTTCCATCCGCGCCGTATAATTGGGCAGAAGGCCCTGTTCCATATATGGCTCGAGCGGAATCAGAAGATGCCGGGAAACGCCATATTCCTCAATATCAAGGGATCCACGCAGAATCATGTCCGGCATGCTGCCTTTGCCCATAGCCAGACTGACACGGCTGTCCCATTCGGAATCCTTTACATCCTCAAAGGCAACATGCACACCGGTTTGAGATTCAATCTCGCCATAATACCAAAGGTTGTTGAAATCCACTGCCACATTTTCCAGTTCATACTGAAGCACATTCAGCTGAACCGGTTCATTCCCTGCAACATTTTCCTGTCTGCTGCATCCACTGCACAGACAAAGACACAGGCACATCAGCAGCCCCAGGCAGCACACCTTTTTCATGCGTTTCCCTCCCGCATAGAAACAGGCACCGCTGCATGGACTGCCGCGGTGCCTGTCAGCTCAGATCACATTATAGCACATTTCTTATTTTGCAAGATAGTTATCATATGCGGTCTGATAAAGTTCAATATAGCGTTCTACGCCAATGCCCTTGGCCGCATTCTGGAAGCGGTTCCATCCGTCATCCGTCACACCGTTGCGCACGAAATCCGCAAAGGATTCTTCCATGAGTTTCTGGAGCTCCGTATAGATATCCGCAGCTTCAGTCGCATCTTCATTGCTCATTTTGCTGAGGTCACGCAGATACTGGAAGCTCTTGTACTCAAGTACACCGGCATCCGCATACATCTTGCTGTCCTCATAACGTTCAACACGGTGCGGAGCCATCTGATAGATTGAGGTATAATAGTCGCCAGGTGCAAAGAACTGTCCCATGGTCACCGGTACAAAACTGTACAGACCATTGTTTTCCGGAATGTCGATGACCTCATATTTGCCTTCGTCATTGAGCACGATCTGTTCACCGACACGGCCGTTGAGTGCAACCATCATCGTTTCCGTCTCCAGCTGTGCATCGATCCACTTGAGCGCAGCAACCGGATCCTTGCAGTTGCTGGTCAGGTAAGCACCCGCAGTCGGGACTTCGAGAATCTGGGAAACAGCGGCTTTATAACCTGCAGCAACCGGAGGCAGGATGGACTTAAAGTTTGGAACATTGTCGGCGGAGATTGCCGTATTGATCAGACGCAGGTAGCAGAAATATCCAACCTGTCCTGCATTGACCTTGTTTGCCCAGAGATTCGAATCCTGGGTAAGGGATTCAGGATCCATAAGTCCTTCGTCATACAGCAGATGCAGCCATTCAAGGCAGGCACGATAGCCGTCCTGGGCGCCTGTAAACTGTACCTTGTCATTCTCGTCAATATAATAATAGTACGTATTTTCCGGAACACCGAAGGAAGCAAACTGATTCCAGATGGTCTCCGGTCCAAACTGTGTATAAGATGCAGAGAACGGATATTCGATGCCGTCTGCCTTCATAGCCCGCAGCATTTCAGTCACTTCATCAATTGTTTCAGGAACTTTGAGTCCGAGTTTGTCCAGTTCCTTCTGGTTGACATACCATGTTCCGGTATGGTTGACATTCTGAGCCATGAGATAGCCGATGTAATACGTTTTTCCATCCGATGCCGGAATAGAATCGCCGGCATGGTTGATGTTGAGACGGCTGATATAATTCGGCATGATCTCCTCTGTCAGATACTCATCGAGAGGCAGCAGCAGTCCCTGGGTGACACCGTATTCTTCAACGTCAACCGGATTGCGCAGAATCATATCCGGCATCTTCTCAGGAACCGCAAACATCAGGTTAACGTTGGTCGCCCAGTCTGCATCCTTGACCATATCAAAAGTTACATGAGTACCGGTTTTGGCTTCCAGTTCATCGAAGAACCAGAGATTGTTGAAATCGGTATTCTGGTTTTCCAGTGCATACTGGAACGCAGTCAGCTCAACTTTGTCGTCCGCAAATGCAGCGCTGAGGCTGAGTACAAGGCACAGCACCATCAGCAGGGAAACGATTTTCTTCATGGGAATACCTCCTTATTATTCATGGGCTTCCGCCCATTGATTATTGTTTGACAGACCCGGAATGCATTCAGGCACTCAGCCTTTCAGTGAACCAATCATGACGCCCTTGACAAAGTATTTCTGCATGAAAATATAGAGAAGGACTGCCGGAACAGTAGACACCACGATACAGCAGTACTTGGCCACCTCTGCTTTTCTGAGCGCTTCCTGCAGACCGCCCAGATTGTCAGCATATGCCTCAAAGAAAGTGTCAGATGATCCGGTGGATGTAAGCGACGCCAGGATTTCACGCAGAACTAGCTGAAGCGGATAAAGGGCACGGCTGCGAAGCATAACCAAACCTGTAAAATAGTCATTCCAGCGTGCCACACCGTAATACACCGAAAGAACTGCTACTATGGTACCGGACAGCGGAAGGACACAGCGGAAAAAATAGGTGAAGTGATTGGCACCGTCCATCACAGCAGCTTCGTACAATTCACCCGGTATTGTGGTCTGAATGTACGTCCGTGCCACCATCAGGTTCCAGACAGACACCAGATTCATCAGGATCATGACTGCGCGGGTGTCATACAGGCCCAGATTGCGGATATTGAGAAAGATAGGAATCAGACCGCCGGAGAAAAACATGGTGAATGTGATTCCCGGATTCACAAGCCGTTTCCCAGCAAACCTGCGGGAGAGTGCATAGCCTGCTGCAAGCGTCACGATCACGCTCAGCGCAGACCCTGCCAGTGTATAGTAGATCGAGTTCAGATAGCTGCCCCACAGTTCCGTATACTGGAACACTGCCTGGTAACCCATCAGTGAAAAATCCACCGGCCAGAGCAGAACCTTTGCCTGCAGTACTGCATCCGGGTCGGAAACGGAAGCGATAATAATCAGCCAGAGCGGGTACAGCGTGATAAAAAGAACAAGTACCCAGAAAATGATATTGATAATGTTGAACCGACGGTCCTGCCGGGTTTCGCGAATGCGGATATTCCGCATATCAGGCTGAATCTGTGACATGAGCTTCTCCTCCGGTTCTCAGAACAGGCTGATCTCGCTCAGCCGTCGCGAAATGAAATTGACCAGCATAATAATTGCGAAATTGATGACATTCAGGCATAAACCAATTGCTGAAGCATAGGAATACTGTGCCTTGGACGCTGCAATACCGACACTGTATACATATACGCCAAGAATATCCGACACTGACATATTGCCTGATGTCTGCAAAAGCAGCGCTTTGTCCGTATTGGATGAAAGCAGGGATCCGCAGTTGAGGATAAGCATCATCACCGTTATTGGCACCAGATGTGGAATATCGATATGCCGGATCTTGTCCCAGCGGCTTGCCCCGTCAATTGTCGCCGCTTCATACAATTGTGGATCGATGCTTGACAGTGTGGCAATGTACAATATGGTATTCCAGCCTGCGTTCTGCCAGATCTCCGATCCGATAAACAGCGGTCGGAACCATCCGGGTTCCATAATGAAATAGATGGATTTCCCGCCAGCCGCAGTAATCAGATGATTTATAATGCCGTTTGTCGGAGAAAAAAAGAGGTAGATCATGCCGGCAAGTACAACGGTTGATACAAAATGCGGCACATAAATCGCAGTCTGTGCAAATCCTTTAAAGTGCCTGTTATTCAGCTGGTTAAGCATGATCGCCAGCAGCACCGGGATGGGAAAACCGAAGATGAGACCGAAAAGATTGAGAAGAAATGTATTGGCAAACATTCGTCCGCAGTAATAGGAACTGAAAAACTTCTCAAAATGTTTGAAATAGAACCATTTGCTTCCTTCAATTCCAAAGGCAGCCTTATAGTCTTTGAAGGCAATCTGCACACCGTACATCGGGAAATAGCAGAATACGATAAAGTACACCAGAGCCGGCAGCATCAGTGCCCACAGCTGCCAGTCACGTATAACGGTCTGGCCGATCCGTGTGCCCAGCGGCTTACGGTTCACCGGATGCCTGCCCCGTTCTGTCTTCGTCACTGTCCTTCCTCCTTTAATGACATAGTCGTGCTTTCGGCACCGTATCAATTGCAGTTGTCATAATTTGACAAACCAGCATGAAATGCTGGGCCATCTCCTTTAATGACATAGTCGTGCTTTCGGCACCGGATCAAAGCAGATGTCATT
>JAFUHD010000041.1 GCA_017469025.1 Clostridia bacterium | reverse complement strand
GGAGAATGATTGTGGAACCGATTTTACAGGTACGGGATCTTCATACCTCCTTCCTGACTTCAAATGGTGAAGTCCAGGCTGTACGCGGTATTTCATTTGACGTTGAAAAGGGCAAAACGCTGGGCATAGTAGGTGAAAGCGGAAGCGGAAAAAGTGTTACAAGTCTTTCAATTCTGAAGCTGCTTGGAACGACCGGCCGGGTCCGCTCGGGCTCCATCCGTCTGGATGGGGAAGAGCTCACCACCAAAGGAAAAAAAGAAATGCGCAGTGTGCGTGGAAAACGCATTGCCATGATTTTCCAGGATCCCATGACCAGTCTCAATCCTTTGATTCCGGTTGGCGACCAGGTGGGAGAAATGCTATGGGCACATGACCGGAGCATATCGAAGGCAGAGCGTCAGGCGAGGGTTGTGGAATTGTTTCGCATGGTCCGCATTCCTGAACCGGAAAAGCGGCTGAAGTCTTTTCCGCATGAATTTTCCGGCGGAATGCGTCAACGCGTCATGATCGCGATGGCGCTTGCATGTAAACCTGAACTGCTGATTGCTGACGAACCGACGACTGCACTGGACGTGTCTATTCAGGACCAGATTCTGAAGCTGATGCGCGATCTGCAGCAGGAGATGGGAATGAGCATCATGTTCATTACCCATGACCTCGGTGTGGTTGCAGAACTGGCGGACCGTGTCGCGGTTATGTATGGCGGCCTGATCATGGAAGAAGCGGATATCTATGATATTTTTGCCCGCCCGATGCATCCCTATACCATGGGCCTGCTGGCGTCCATTCCGGATATGCATCAGGATAAGAGCAAAAGACTGAAGCCGATTCCGGGTTCACCGCCGGATATGATTCATCCGCCCAAAGGCTGCCCATTCGCACCGCGTTGTCCATATGCCATGCGTATCTGTCAGAATGCCATGCCGCCTTACCGTGAGACAGGTGCGAACCGGCGCAGTATGTGCTGGCTTCTGGATCCCGAAGCACCGGCGGATGGAAATCCGTTTCGACAGGGAGAGGAGGCGCGGACATGAATGGTAAAAGTACGGTACTGTTGAGCGTTGAAAACCTGACGAAACATTTTCCGGTTGCCGGAGGCAAATCCGTTCATGCTGTAGACGGCGTCAGTTTTGAAATACATCGAGGAAAGACGCTCGGACTAGTTGGCGAGAGCGGATGCGGCAAGAGCAGCTGTGCCCGCACAATTATCCGGATCTATGACCCGACCTCCGGGCGGATCGTCCTGGATGACGAGGATATTACCAGTCTTTCGCAGAAACAGCTTCTCCCGCACCGGCGGAAAATGCAAATGATCTTCCAGGATCCATATGCATCTCTGAATGCACGCATGACGGTTCAGGATATTGTCGCTGAGCCGCTCAGGGCACACCATGTCTGCAAAAGCAAAGCAGAGGAGCGTGAACTGGTTGCTCAGATGCTGAGCCGTGTGGGCCTTAATCAGGAACATGCCGGACGGTATGCGCATGAGTTTTCGGGCGGGCAGCGCCAGCGTGTTGGTATTGCCAGAGCGCTTATTCTGCAGCCGCAGCTGGTCATCTGTGATGAGCCTATCTCTGCGCTGGATGTTTCAATTCAGGCACAGGTGGTAAACATGCTCAGAACCTTCCAGGAGGAGCAGGGGCTTACATACCTGTTTATCGCGCATGATCTTTCAATGGTACGTTATGTGTCCGATGATGTTGGCGTCATGTATCTGGGACAGCTGGTTGAAAAGTGCGAAGCAGATGAAGTTTATGCGCATCCGCTGCATCCTTATACGCAGGGTCTTCTGTCTTCGGTACCGATTCCGGATCCGGCGCTGGCGCGTGAGCGGGAGACAGTTGGCATTTCCGGCGATGTTCCCAGCCCGATCGCCCCGCCTTCAGGCTGCCGGTTTCATACCCGCTGTCCGTATGCAACGGCGAAATGCCGTGAGGCGGTACCGGAACTGAAAGAGGCTGGTCCGGGACATTTTGTAGCCTGCCATCAGGTTAACGGCTGAAAACGGAGCAATCCGTATTCACATATTTCTCTATCTTTTGAGGAGGTTATCGTTATGAAGAAGTTTCTTTGTCTGATGCTGTGTCTGGCAATGACGCTGATGCTGTCTTTTGCCATGGCTGAGCCGGTACAGGAAATCACCTACGCGCTTTCCAATGAGCCCGACGGCATTGATCCGGGCGTAACCAACAATTCCTTTGCATCTCCGATTCTGAACAATACGTTCGAAGGACTGGTCACATATTCTACGGAAGATGGATCCATGATTCCCGGTGAAGCGGAGAGCTGGACCATTTCCGATGATGGCCTGACCTACACCTTTACCCTGCGTGAGGGCCTCAAATGGTCCGATGGCAGCGATCATACTGCCAAAGACTATGTATACGCCATCAAGCGCATTCTGGATCCCAATACCGCTGCAAAATATGTGGACTTTGTGACCGGTTATGTGACCGGTGCTGCAGAGTATTATGCAGACAATTCCATCGGTTTCGATACCGTTGGTGTATCTGCTCCGGATGACAGGACGCTCGTGATGAACCTGATTGCTCCGGCTCCGTACTGGCTTGACATTCTGACCATGTGGACATTCAGCCCGGTTCAGGAAGCGACTGTTGCAGCCAACGGAGAGCGCTGGACTGCAACTGCTGATGCTTATGTTTCCAACGGACCGTTCAAAATGTCCGAGATCAACATGGGCGAAAGCTTTGTACTTGTCAAGAATCCTTATTACTATGATGCCGATCAGGTAAAACTTGAGAAGATCACGTTCCGTTTCATCGCTGATCTGGGCACCAGCCTTATGGCATATGAGAACGGCAATGTGGACGGCATGTCCTCCATCCCGACCACCGATATGGCCCGCCTCAAGGCAGAGGATGCCGGTGTGGTTATTTCCCCGTCTTACGGCACGGTTTACTATGATTTCAACTGTGCCAAGGCCCCGTTTGACAATGTGCTGGTCCGTAAAGCCTTCTGTCTGGCGATTGACCGTACTGCCCTTATCGAGGATGTTGCCCAGACCGAAGCTGATCCTGCCTATTCCTTCATGGCGCCTGGTTACGTAGTTGGCGGCGAGGACCTGATGGATACCGCCAGCAACAATGATCTGTCTGAAGAAGCTGATGTTGAGGCTGCTCAGGCGGCACTGGCTGAGGCCGGCTATCCGAATGGCGAAGGTTTCCCGGAGATCACGCTGAGCTATTATTCCAATGAGACCGTTGGCAAGATCGTTGAAGCTATGGCGCGTCAGCTGCAGGATGCCCTGAATATCACTGTCAAGATCAGCAATGCTGACTGGGCTGTTTACTATGATGATATTATGGCAGGCAACTATGATATCGGTGCTATGGGCTGGAGCGGCGACTATGTCCATCCGATGACCTTCCTGGCCCTGTTCAAGACCGGTGATGTCAACAATAACGTATTCTACTCCAATGCTGAGTATGACGCGCTTGTTTCCAAGGCTGCCAATATGACGGATGCACAGGAAGCCTTTGAAGTTATGCGTCAGGCAGAAGCGATTGCTGCTGCTGAGTATCCGGTTCTCCCGCTTTACTACAAGGCAAATACCATGCTGATGCACAAGAATGTTACCGGTTACTTTGTCACTCCGTCCAACGCGCTGCTCCTCAAGACAGCTTACGTTGCTGAGTAAAAAGAAGAATTCTGATTACTGCCTGTCACTCTGCGGTGACAGGCTTTTCACTTTCTGATAAAATACCAGTATTCCCTTAAACACTGAAGCCGGTTTATCTCCTGTTTGAAGGGAACTTTGAATCAAGTGATAAGGAAGGGCAGAATATGACAACATGTGAGATTATCATGCAGGATGGGAAAAAGATGGTCTTTAAACTGTTTCCTGACAAGGCACCGATTACGACAGCCTCGTTTGCAGAAACTGCCAACAGCGGTTTTTATGATGGACTGGCGTTTTGCAGGATTGTAGAAGGATTTGTCATTCAGGGTGGTTCTCCTGATGATGATATCATGACAGACAGTGACTTTCATATCATCGGTGAGTTTGCAGAAAACGGACATGATACAGGTCTTGTACATTGCCGCGGAGCTATTTCCATGGCAAGAGATGATGCACCTGATACAGCGGGCACTCAGTTTTTTATCTGCCATCAGGATGCAGACCGTCTGAATGGAAAGTATGCAGCATTTGGAATGATGACGGATGGATATGATGTGCTGGATGAACTGGCCGCACTGCCAACATCCGGGAAAGAGACATGGAACAAGCCATTGAATATGCCGCGCATGGCCTCGGTCCGGGTGACCAGCGATGTGCCTCTGCCACAGGTTACGCGTCTACCATAATCGACAATGGATGTCTGGGATTGCAACGGCTAAGCACAAAAACAGCGGTATCTCAGGACCAAAGCTGCTGCAACCAGGAAGATGACCCGGTGCATCAGATCATGATCTATGCAAATGATGCGATGCCGAAAGCTGCATCATTAACGAATTAGAAAGGACGGTTCCCTGTTATGAAGTCAATTACCGGAGAGGCAAAACTGACCTTTTGGGAAGCTGCCGCAATTATTGTTGGACATGGCGTCGGATCTGGTATTCTTGCAGTGCCTTTTCTGGCATCCAGAAACCGTTTCCCTGATGTGCTGATCCTGATTGGCATTGCATACCTGATCAATCTGTGCATGCATTTTATGATAGCCGAACTCTCCTATAACAATGATGGTGCACAGTTTGTGAAGTGTTTTGAACGGGAACTCTTCAGGGGAAAAGCCGGGAAAATCCTCGGCTGGGCGGCATTTGTATTTCTGGGGCTTTCCGTCCTGATTAATGTATCCGGATATATTGCCGGCGCAGCAGCCGTCTTTCATACCTGGTTTGGTTTGCCGGAACGACTGGGTATGGTTGTGTATTTTCTTCTTGCTTCACTGGTTGTTTTCTTTGGAATGAAGCTGGTGGGTATTTCTGAGAAGTATGCACTCTTTGGAATGATCGGTGTAATTGCTGTTTTGTTTGCTGCAGTACTTGCGAATGGACTGAATCCTGTGCCTATGACATTTATCGCGCCGGGAAATCTGATTGCATTGTACAGCATGGTTGCGTTTGCACTGTCTGCAGTCATGTCCGTGCCTCAGGTGGTTAAAGGTTTGGGTGGAGATCCTCACCGGGTTCGCGGAGCGATTGTCTGCGGGACGGGAATCAATGCCGGGCTGATTCTGGCAATTACGATAATGACACTGATCGGCGCGGGCAGCAGCATTTCTGAAAATGGTGCTCTGGTGGATCTCTCTGCAAAACTTGGCGGATGGGTTGGCATAGTTGGCTTTATCTTTTCACTGCTGGCACTGTCAACTTCGTTCTGGGCAAATACACTTAACCTGAGGGACATTGTACACGAACAGATTCATTTGAATCTGAAAAGCAGCTATCTGGCAGCGGCACTTCCGTGTCTTTTGATAGCCTTGCTGGGAGCTCAGTCCTTTGTTGCGTTTACACGTCTGGCGGGTATCATCCAGGTACTTACCGGTATAGGTATCATAGTTGCGTATGCAAGATCTCGCAGGCGTGCAGGCAGCAGTCCGATCTGTGGGATTGCTGGACAGCTTCCATTTCGTATTCTGGTAATTGTCAGTTCAGTTCTTGCAACAGCAGGGTCCATAATTCATGTCAAATAATGGTTCGGGGAGGAATCTGATTGACGGGTCTCAGTCTTGAAGGCGGTGCGATGCGCGGCCTGTTTTCGTGCGGTATTACAGATGTATGGCTGGAACATGGAATAGAATTCGATGCTGCTGCCGGAATCAGTGCTGGTGCAGTCTTTGGCTGTAACTTCAAATCGCGTCAGGTTGGCCGCGCAGTCCGATACAATAAACGATACGGCCGTGATAAGCGGTATTGTTCCATATGGTCCATGATTTGTACGGGAGATCTGTATGGAGTTGAGTTTTGCTACCATACGCTGCCGGACGAATTGGATATCTTTGACCGGGAGACATTTAAAAACAATCCGATGAAGTTTTATATTGGGGCTACCGACGTTGAAACAGGCAAAATCCTGTATCATGAATGTTCTGACGGCGGAAGGGAAGATCTTGAGTGGATGCGTGCATCAGCTTCCATGCCCATTGTTTCCCGCCCTGTTCCGCTAGAGGGGCATCTGCTGCTGGATGGCGGTATTGTTGAGGCTGTACCGCTGCCTTATATGGAGCATCTTGGCTATACGCGGAATGTGGTTATTCTGACACAGCCAAAGGGGTACCGAAAAACCAAGAGCAGCGGAACACCACTGATTCGCATGCTTCTGCACAAATATCCAAAGATGGCAGAGGCAATGTCAGTCCGATATCTCCGGTATAATGAGCAGATTGATGCAATAGACCGAAAAGCAGACCGTGGCGAGATACTGGCCATTTATCCGGATGAATCACTTGGTATAAAACGGACAGAAAGCAACCCGGATGAACTGGAGCGTGTGTATCAGCTGGGACGCAGAAAGGGGCAGGAAACCCTCAACATGGTGCGTGATTATCTTGTCTGAATGAACCGCAAAGCATATTGAGTAACTGCTGAGTGGAACATGGAACTTTATGCTGCAGACTGAATTACGATGCTTGTTCAGAATTTGATAATGTAAAACTGCCGGTTTCGCCTGGAAACCTTACGCGCAGCACAGTATAGAACATGATGCACAGAACAAGTGCCTGACAGATCTGAATGGACTTGACATTGAAGGATGAGGTCCTGATACGCGGGGTATACTGAGTAAAAATGATCCGAATTGAGTGGCAGCATATGGGCCTAATATTCCAAATAAGCAGAAATGTTATTTTGATATGTGTAATTACATAAGAACAGTCCTCCGTGCGCAGGCATGGAGGATTGTTCTGTTCCTGGGGGAATCGGTTATATCTGTGGTGATGCTGCATTTACTGTCAGTGCAGAAGTCATGCATTATTCCATAATTTGTGATCCATAAGATATTTTTTTGACTGAAGCAATGCTGATGATTCCTTTACCTCTGCGACCACGGAGCAGCCATATGATTCTGCCATTTTGAGATAACGTACAAGATCCAGCCCGGCTGCCCCGAATGCAAGGTGGTTGGATTTGAGGCTGCAGTCGTGGATGTGAAAATGCTTTAGTTTCTGATCATGGACCAGAATGAAGGCTTCGTCACCGCCACCGGCTTTATAATTGTGACCGATATCAAATGTGAGACCAAAGTGATCGGACTGAAGCATCAGATCAATGGCTTCTCTTTGGAATGGAAGAAAACCGCCCGTATTTTCGAGACAGATCAAAGTGCTTGAACCATCCAGGCTCTTGTCCGCAAAACGGATGAATGCCTGAACCAGATCCAGATAATGATCTTTGCACTGTTCATACAGATACTTCTTCTTCCCGTTGATGGATGAATATGTACCAGGTATGAGATGCATGGTCAGTCTGGTTATGTCCAGTGCATCAGCGAGTTCCATGGCAAACTGTATGTTTTCCAGGTGTCCCCTGCGCATTTCAGGCGAAAACTCGAATGGATTTACCTGATCATGCAGATGGATTGTTAATCCGATGCCATACTTGTTTTTCAGATCGCGAAGGCGTTCTGCAGTGACTGAACCCATCTGAAACCATGGAAATGTCATGTTCATTTCGATGAAGCTGAATCCATGATTCCGGCAGAATGCTGCCAGGTCTTCGATATCCGGGAACTCCATGAGTGTGGGAATACCATAGTTCATGGCTTCTTGTCTCCTTTACTGAATCGAAATGCTCCCTTTGGCAACCAGAAGACCGGAGCTGCGGTCAAAAAGAAGGATACCGGATCCGGCGATGCTGAAACGGATTTTCGCATCCGTTTCGTAATCGATAGCGCCGAAGACAACGGAGGAGAGGATATCGCTGGCAATTTTGATCTTTACCGTTGTTTCCATACCGGCAGGCAGTGTGGAATAGGCCAGGCCTTCCAGGTTTCCCGCATCGGAGATTGGCAGGAATTCCGGACGGATGCCAAGAGAAATCTTATCTGATTTCAGATCGAAGGCGTTGTCTGCCTTAAAAATGCCCTTATGTCCCAGAAAATCAATTTCTGCTGTATTGGCGGCCAGTTTCCTAGCCGTCGCCTCTATGATGTTCATGGCAGGATTGCCTACAAAATCTGCCACGAACAGATTTGCCGGTTCGTTGTAAACCGTCAGCGGCGGTGCGTACTGCTGCAATACACCTTCATTCATGAGGCAGATCTTGGTTGAAAGCGTCATGGCTTCCAGCTGGTCATGAGTTACATAGACGAAGGTTGAGCCCATATCCTTATGCAGCCGCTTGAGTTCCGTGCGCATTTCGCCGCGCAGTTTGGCATCCAGATTGGATAATGGTTCATCCATAAACAGCACTCTAGGCTTCGGTGCCAGTGTTCTGGCGATGGCCACGCGCTGCTGCTGGCCTCCGGACAGTTCGGCAGGGTAACGCTCTGCAAACTGTTCGATCTTCAGGGTCTTCAGCATTTCAGCCACACGTGCATGGATATCATTCTTTTTCCATTTGAGCGTTTCGAGGCCGAATGCAATATTCTGATAGACGGTCATATGCGGCCACAGGGCATAGTTTTGAAACAGAAAGCCGACTTCACGTTTAGCAGCGGGAACGTTGATATTCTTTTCGCTGCTGAACATGAGTTTGTCATCAAAGCGGATCTCGCCCCTGGTGGGTGTTTCCAGACCGGCAATCATGCGCAGTGTAGTGGTCTTTCCGCAGCCGGAGGAGCCAAGCAGCGTAATAAAGGATCCGTCTTCGATCTCCAGATTCAGATTATTTACGCCAATGAACTTTCCCCACTGTTTGGTCACGTTATGCAATGTGATTCTGGGCATTTCAGTTTCCTCCTACGCCTTTATCAATAGAGGCACCGGTCAGTTTGTTGGTTGTAAAATTGACGAGCAGCACGATGATGACGATCAGGAGGTTGATACCATTGGACATCTGGGTCACGGCTTTTTCGTCAAAATAGGAAAGCAGTGTAGTAATGAGGGTACCACTGGTGGTCAGCAGGATGAACAGCGAAAGTTCACGCATGCAGGAGACAAAAGGAAGGAGATAGCCGCTGATGAAGGACGATTTCTGGATGGGAAACAGAATCCTGAGCATCCGTTTGGGCCAGGAAGCTCCGACAATCAGGGCGGCTTCTTCAATTTCTCCGGAAAGCTGCATCATGGAGTTGGTGCCGCTGCGGCTGGCAAAAGGCAGGTATTTGATGGAGCCGACAAGAATCAGCAGCAGCATGGTTCCTCTCAGAAAAGTGAGTTTGGAGGAAACCGCAAGGAAGATTGCACCGAAGGCCATGGAAGGAACCAGATAAGGGAAGAAGGCAAGGCCGGAAACAAGGGATGCCAGCCTGGTGCCGCGCTTACGAGCGACAGCATAACCGATCAGGATGCCGCAGGTGCCGACAATGATGGACACGATGAAGGACAGTTTGAGGCTACCCCAGAGGGCTGCCCAGATGCTTTTGTTGAAAAGAATGCCGTTGCCCACGTTAACTGCGTAGCCGCCGATATTTTCCCGGCTGAGCCAGTACCGAAGTGTCAGGTGTGAATAATCTCCCTGATTCTCGCACAGGGATTCGAGTGCGAATGAGATGATGGGGAAGATGGAAATCATGAAGAGCAGGATAATCAGGAATACGCTCAGAACAATGTTGGCTTTTCCGATTTTGATGTAGGAAACCTGACCGGATTTGCCGGTAACCGTGGTAAAAGACTTCCGTTTGCCGGTAAAACGCTGATTGATGCCTAGCAGCAGGACACCAAACAGAATCAGCACGATGGTCATCACGAATGCCTGACCGGAGTATGTGGAGTTATACAGGGAACTGAGTCGTGTGGAAAGAACAAAGAAATTGCCGGGTGATCCAACAAATACCGGTACGGCATAAGAAGCCATTGTACTTGAGAAGACCAGAAGAATCGTTGAAAACAGTGCGGGCATGACGATGGGGATCGTAATCTTTGTCAGTATTCTGAACCTGCTGGCCTGCAGGATGGTGGCAGCCTCTTCCAGATTGGCATCCATGTTGCGGAGTGTGCCTCCGATCAGAATGTAAGCAAAAGGTGCATAATGTATGCCCATTACGATCGAGCAGGGAAAGATACCGTATACGAACCAGGCAGGGACACAAATTCCGGTAAGGCTTTCCAGCATGCCAACAACGCCCGTGCCAACGTTGGAATTGGCAAATACGTTTTTCCAGACCAGCGCCAGCGTCCAGGATGGCATGATATAGGGGAAAATAAAAACAGATGAGAAGAATCTTTTGAAGTGGATATCCGTTCTGGTGATCAGGAAAGCAACAATGCCGCCCAAAAGGATAGCGATGACAGAGGCATAGGCGGACATGCGAAGACTGTTCCACAGAGGTTTCCAGAAATAGGAGGTGCTGTATTCGGCAGTAAATGCATTGCCCAGCAGCATTTCAAAATTCAGCAGGGTGAAATTCCCGTTTTTCAGCTTGAGGCCGAAAAGCGAGTTGTACATCATGGAATCCATGTTTCCGACCGTCACTGCTGAACGAATGACGGAATACATGGGATAAATGGTCAGCACAAGCAGAAGAATTGCAAAAAGGACAATCAGGACATTTGCCTGTACTGAAAAATAGCTTTTGATCTTGTACAGAAGATTGCCTGAGCGTTTCTGTACCTCAGGTTCCTTATTATTCATGGTATTCCCTATTCTTTCCGTCATTAAAAAGAACGCGGAGAGCGGATGAAGACCGGATACTCTCCGCGTTCGATTTACTTCTTACTTGCTGGCGAACCACTGTGCAATCTGGGTATAGGCCATGGCATAAACGGACTGAATATGCGCAGGATCTTCGATTACCGTGCAATTCTGCCAGTAAGCGAGAGGCTCGTCGCCATAGCTGACAGCGTTCTCACTGATGCCGATGGAGCTGTTGGCAGAATAGGAACCCATATCCTTGCCGAAGACCTTCTGATAGCCTTCTTCGGACATCAGATAGTTGACGTACAGGCATGCGGCATAGGGATACTTGGCATTGGATGCAACCATGATATAGATGGGGTAGAGCAGGCCGCCGAAGCCTTCAATGTTTTCCTTGGCGCAGATGGAGATATTGGTGGCGTCGACAGAGCGGAGCTTGGAAAATACGAACAGACCTGCAGAACCGGGAGCGCCGCCGGCGATATCAGATGCGATGGTGCTATCCTTGGAGATGAAGGTGCAGTTCATCAGGAACTTGTATATCCACTCGTAGGAGATATTGGCAAAATCACCGGACGGAGCATACTCTTTGCCGTAGTAGCTCTTGTAGGCATCGGCCAGCTTCTGCTGCCATTTTTCGCTTGTCAGAGAAATCAAAAAGTTCATGCTGGTCTTTTCATCAACAGGATTTTTAAATTCAAGGCCTTTGAATTCGGGCTCAGTAAACTGCCAGACATTGGTGAAACGGTTCATATCAGCCTGACCGCCATTGTTATAGAAGAACAGGCGTGTATAGTAAGAGCAGACGAGCGGATTCTGATCGGATTCAAGGATGTTGTCCTTGAATTCTCCCGGGACATAGTTTTCAAGCCAACCATTGGCAATGGCGTTGTTGACAAGCATGAAGCTGTCCTGAGTCAGCACGACATCCGGGCCATAGATCCCTTTGCCGGTTTCATTTTCCAGCAGTTCGTAGATCTGGCTGTCATTGGGGTTGGTGGCAACGATCTTGATGCCGGTCTTTTCAGTGAATGTTTCTTCGTTGACACGGGAGGTGGTGCCGTAGATGTGCAGCTCGTTGCTGCCGATTTCAGCCTGTGCCTTGGCAAGCAGGTCATCCCAGCTCATAGATGCAGCTTCTGCAATCACTTTCTGTACGTCGGTTTCTGCAGATGCGAATACGGGGACCATCAGGGTCAAACAGAGCATCAGCGCGAAGAGGATAGATACGATTTTTTTCATGGTGTGCCTCCTATTCCATTATCATGGATGGTATTATTTTTAAACAGGAAGTCCTGTTTAAGTATAGGGTGATTTTCTAAAACGCTTTAGTAATTATCTAAAAAATATATGTTTTCCTAAAGCGCTTTAGGAAAACATATATT
>JAFUHD010000295.1 GCA_017469025.1 Clostridia bacterium | reverse complement strand
GTGCTGGGCCATATCCTCACGTTATCAGCGCCGGTGTGCCGGGCTGTTGTCTTAAGGACTTACAGCGCGCGCAGCTTTTCCATTTCCGCTGCTGTCAGGTAACGCCACTCACCACGCTCCAGATTTCCAAGTTCAACCGGTCCAAACCGGACACGGCGCAGCATGACAACCTGATGCCCGACAACTGCAATCATCCGGCGCACCTGACGGTTGCGTCCCTCGTGGATGATCACGATGACATCGCTGTAAATATCACCCTCACGGACAATCCTGACACGTGCCGGCCAGGTCATGCGCTCCTCCCCCTCCATCAGGACACCGGTTCTGAGACGCTTCAGTTCCTCCGGACTCAGCTGGCCGGAAATGCGGGCCAGATAGACCTTATCCACCTCTGAAGACGGATGTGTAAGCTTTTGTGCCAGCTCGCCGTCATTGGTTAGCAGCAGCACGCCCTCCGTATCATAATCAAGCCGACCGATGGGATACACACGTACCGGCAGATCGCGGAAATGGTCCATGACGGTTTCCCGCTCCTTGTCATCGTTTACCGTGGTCACTTCGCCCGCGGGCTTGTGATACAGGATGACAATCTTCTCCGCCTCAGGCGTCAGACGCTGCCCGTCAAGGCAGACCGTATCCCCTTCCTCAACCGTGCTTCCAAGCACATCCACAACGACGCCGTTTACCGTTACACGGCCCGCCGTGATCATTTCTTCACACTTGCGCCGGGCAGCCACACCGCACATGGCCATATATTTCTGTAATCTCATTCTTTCTCCCTTACGTATTCCCTGAGGCTTTTAAACATCGCCGCTTCTCCCTCATCTTTCAGCTGCCCCAGAAAACGGACAAGGGTCTCATATGTCTCGGGATGCATATGATCATGCATTTTACCGTGCATGAGATACTCAAGCGGCGACGCATCCGTATATGCCTTGCCCTTATAGATCTTGCTGGCTGCCAGACGGTCGCAGATCATCTCCGCCATATAGCGTCTGGGCATGGGCACAGCCACATAACGCCCCTGTTCCATGCTGTAGTCCGTCCAGTATTCCCAGTGATGCCTGTTTCGTCCCTTGTGATGCATCCATGCCAGGGAATAGCCGTATGTCTTCCGTTCATCCTCCGTCGGAGAATGGGTTCCGTCAAAAAATCGTACGCCCTCTCGGAATTCAGTCAGGCTGTACTTGGACAGATCATGCCGCAGTCCCTGCCAGAGAATGCCCGCTTTTGCACAGTGGGCAATCACCTTGTGACGATGCCTTGTAATGGTTCTCAGGTGCCCCCAAAAAAGCTGCCAAATATTCATCTTTCAGCCTCCGCCGGCAGCGGCACCTGTCCGGCATCCACAACCCGGTCCGCAATGGCGCCGCCCAAGCACACATCGCCGTCATAAAAGACCATGCTCTGTCCCGGCGTTACCGCGCGCTGGGATTCCCTGGCCACAACCACACACCTGTCTCCATCAACAGAAACATGCACTGCCTGGTCCGGCTGACGGTAACGGTACTTGCACGTACAGTCAAACTCAGCCGCCGGCGCATGGCCCGCGATAAAGGTGACATCAGTTCCTTCGCAGGTGCGGCTGTACAGCAGCGGATGATCTCCGCCCTGTGTCACAATCAGTTCGTTCCGGCTGAGATCCTTGTAAAGCACAAACCAGCGCTCGCCGTTTCCGGCTCCGCCGATGCCAAGGCCCCGCCGCTGGCCGAGCGTATAATACATGAGGCCGTCATGGCGTCCGACCACACGCCCCTCCGGGGTTACCATATTCCCTGGATTGGCCGGCAGGAACTGCTTGAGGAAGGGTTTAAAGCGCCGCTCTCCAATAAAGCAGACCCCCGTTGAATCCTTCTTGCCGCTGGTACAGAGTCCTGCCTCCTCCGCCATTTTCCGCACTTCTGCTTTGGTCATGCCGCCAACGGGAAACATCGCCTTTGACAGCGGCGCCTGGGAAAGCATGTAGAGAAAATAGCTCTGATCCTTGCCCGCATCCACACCGCGCAGCAGTGTAAGAGATCCATCCTCCGCATGTCCAAGACGGCAGAAATGGCCGGTTGCCACCGCATCCGCACCTACATCCATGGCGTAGTCAAGGAATGCCTTAAACTTGATCTCCCGGTTGCACAGCACATCCGGATTTGGCGTACGGCCTTTCCGGTATTCGTCCAGAAAATAGGCAAAGACACGGTCGTAATATTCCTTTTCAAAATTGACCGTATAATACGGAATCCCGATCGTATCGCATACCCTACGGACATCTGCATAATCCGTTTCCGCCGTGCAGACGCCGTTTTCATCCTTTTCCTCCCAGTTCTTCATGAAGACACCGAGCACCTCGTGCCCTGCCTTCTTGAGCAGCATGGCCGCCACTGAGGAGTCAACACCGCCGGACATGCCTACAATGATTCTGCTCATTCTTTTCCCTGTATCCGTTCTATCCGGATCCTGTCCGGACTTATACCCCAGCCGCCAATTCAGCAAGCCGCATGCGGACCTTCCGGAGCATTTCCTCCGTTACTGCCCCGATCGGCGCAGACGCGTCCACCGTGACGACACGCCCGCCGTCCGGCCCCGCATACAGCGCCTCATACGCTTCAAACGTCCGCTCAAAAAAACTGTCCTTTTCCCGCTCAAGCCGGTCCGGTTCAGAGGCATTCAGCCGCCTGGCCAGTGCCTGATGCGGTTCCATGCGCAGATAAACCGTAAGATCCGGCATGCAGTTCTCGGTCGCCCACGCATTCAGCTGGCGGATTTTGTCTACACCCAGTTCACGTCCGCCCCCCTGATAGGCAATCGACGAGTCGACATACCGGTCACAGATGACCAGATCCCCGTTTTTAAGGGTAGGCATGATCAGTGCACGGGCATTCTGTGCGCGGCTGGCAGCATACAGATATGCCTCCGTCACATCCCTCATCTCCGTATTGGCCGGATCCAGAATCAGATGCCGGATTTTCTCCGCAATCTCATCCCCGCCCGGTTCCCGGGTCATCACAATGTGCCAGCCGAGGCGACGCATCTCCTCTGTCAGGGCAGCTGTCTGCGTCGATTTGCCGCAGCCGTCAACGCCCTCCATGGACAAAAAGAGCCCAGGTGCCTGACAGCCTTCTCCGGCAAGCAGGGTTAGAAGTTCATCCGGCGACGCCGCCACAGCACCCGCCGATTCAAACTCCTCCAGCGTACCATATCCGTACAAAACGCCAATGGAGGCAATACCGCACGCCTTCGCGCCTTCAATATCAAAGATACGGTCCCCGACCATTACATAGGGGCCCGGAAACTGCTCCATGGCACGGCGGATCAGGTGCGCCTTGTCCGGATGCTTTTCAGACAGGTCCGGCCCGATAATTCCCGACATATACGGCGAAAGGCCAAAGCGCTCCGCAATGCGCAGCGTGAACTTTTCTGCCTTTGAAGTCACAATGGCCAACTGTATGCCGCTCTGACGAAGCGTCCTGAGCAGCTTCGGAATCCCCGTATATACTTCATTTTCCGACCATCCGGCTTCATCATAGCGTACCCTGAACAGCCGGACTGCCTCGACGGCATCCGCATCATTCATTCCACAGTATTTCCGGAACGAATCGTGCAGCGGCGGGCCGATAAACACCGACCAGTCTTCCGGCGCCTGGCGGCAGCCCATCTGCTCTGCTGCCCAGCGGGCCGAATTCATAATTCCCTCACCGGAACGGGTCAGCGTTCCGTCCAGGTCGAAAAATACCGTCTTTGCCTGCATTTTATCCCTCATCTTTGTCAATCCCGCGCCGCCGCCGTCCAGCAGCTGTTTTTACGGGATTGTATTCAACCTCTACAATAACCGGATGTTCCGGAATCTCCATGCCGGGCAGCTCCGGCTGCTGCACCTCCTGCGGTGCCTCCTTGACGGCAGGTGCATCCTTCTTTGCGGTCTTTTTGCCGCCGCCCTTTTTTCGTCCAGTGCGTGCCTGGCGCTGCCGCTCTTCTGCAGCCTTTCTGCGTTCCTCAATGGCCTTTTTCTCAGCCTTCCGTGCCTCCCGCTCCGCCTTGCGAAGCACCTGCTGCTCGTCTGCCCAGGCAATATCGTCCGGCGTGATCAGCGGCTGCACATGCGGATAGATTTCCGGAAATGCCCTGGCCAGTGACCGTGCCGCAAATGTCTTGAGACGCGGCCGTGCCAGACGGTCGTCAAGCCCCATCCGTTCGCCTGCCATCTCAGACAGTGCAGACAGCATGCCGGCATCCGGCTCAAAAAGACATGCTTTCACCTTGCCGCCTTCATGATATGAAAGCAAAAGCCCGCACGGTTTTGTTGCGTCATTCCCGGCCACGCGGATGGCCAGGCGTGCGCTCAAAAGGGCAAGTATCCGTCCGGCAGACACCCGCAGCGGCGTTTCTGACTGACGCAGAAAATGCGCCGTGTGCGCATAGCTGACTCCGGTGGATTCTGCTGCCAGATGTTCCCGGATGGACAGTATCTGTTTAAGCGGAATGGAAACACCGCCCAGCACCGTTTCACCAATGCGCCGTTCAAGTATCAGCCTGTCATTCATCAGGACGTACCGGTCCGATGCCAGTATCCGCCAGAGAAACCGAAATACCTCAGCTATGGCATATACATAAAACGCAATACGGACGATGCCCATTCCGGTCAGGTATGAAAGCGCCGATGTAACGATTTCCGCTATCGCCAGCCGCAGGATAATCCTGACAACCTCGAGAATAAACTCCTTCTGCGTCAGCGTTTCCTGACGGATAACCTGTTCACAAATGACTTCACTCATGGATTCGACAGAAGACCGTGGTATTCAAGCACCAGATCTGCAAAATAATCGAGCGCCTTGCAGACCGGTTCCGGCGTTGACAGATCCACGCCCGCCACCTTCAGCTCTTCAATAGGCGACATGCTCGAACCGAGAGTCAGGAAACGGCGGTATGCAGCTATCTTTTCGGGATCACCTGACAGGATGTTCTGCGCCAGCGCCGTCGCTGCACAGAAACTGGTGGCATACTTATAGACATAAAACGGGCTGTAGAAATGCGGAATGCGCATCCATTCACTGGCTACACTCTTGTCCACCACACAGACGCGGCCGTAATACTGCTTAACCAGGTCATAATAGGTTTTGGAAAGAAGCTCCTGCGTGAGGCTTTCGCCCGCCTCTGCCATCTGATGCGCCTTCATTTCAAACTCAGCAAACAGTGTCTGGCGGAATACCGTCGTCCTGAAATGCTCAAGCATGTTGCCGATCAGGCCGATCTGCGCCTGGCGGCTGTCCCGGTACTCGCGGCGCAGGTATTCATTGAGCAGAATCTCGTTTGTCGTGGAGGCAACCTCCGCCACAAAGATTGAATAGTCCGCCTTCGGGAACGGCTGGTTTTTGTTTGAATAGTAGCTGTGCATGGCATGACCCATTTCATGGCACAGTGTGGAAACGCCGTCATAGTTCGGCTTGTAATTCAGCAGGACATACGGTGTGCTTCCATAGCTGCTTCCACAGGAATAGGCGCCGCTCCGCTTTCCCTTGTTCTCATAGACGTCAATCCAGCGCTCGTTAAGCGCACGCGAGGCATCCTCAACATAATCCCTGCCAAGCGGTTCTACCGCTTTGAGGAACATCTGGAAAGCCTCCTCTATGTCCATTTTGATTTCAAAATCCGCCACATTGCCGCAGTACAGATCGTACATGTGCAGTTTCGGCACACCGACCACAGCTCTCAGGATCAGCAGATAGGCGTTCATTGCGCCTATGCCCTGATGGACAGCTTCAATCAGGCTGTCATAGACGGATTCCGGCACATCCTCATTGAACATGGATGCCTCACGGCTGCTGGCAAAATGCCGCACCCGGCTGCAGAACATATCCACTTTGACCTGGCCGGCATACAGGGCAGCAAACGTATTGCCCATGGCTGCATACCGGGTCATCATATTGTTAAAGGCACGCCTGCGGACCTGACGGTCCATGCTTGTCAGAAACAACACAAAAGTAGCATCCGTCAAAGGTGCCTGTTTGCCGTCTTCGTCACGCGTCGTCCCCAGATTCAGATCGAGCGTCCGCAGCATTTCAGAGGTGTTGTCCGCTGTCATCATGGCATCTCCGGCCATGGCATACATCTGTTCTGCCTCTGCGGACAGTGTATGCGGCTTTTTGCGGATCACATCATGCAGAAAGGCCGAGTAATCCGCGAAATCCGGATCTGCCTCGTATGCCTCAAGGGTCCCCTCAGGGAGCGCCAGCAGTTCAGGCACCAGAAATGAAAAAGCCGTCATAACCGTGGCATTGAGGCTTCCTGCCCGGTCGTTCATTGCCAGATATTTGGTGACAGATGCGTCCTCATTCTGCCGCATCATGGCATATACACAGAGGCGCTCAAAGCGCTCCATCATGTCAAAAGCAGCCTTGAGTGCCGCAAGAACCGCAGTCTTGCCAGAGGCAAGCGTTCCGGCATACGCCGACAGATCATCTGTGAGCGTACGGATCGCAGTAAATTCCGCTTCCCAGGCCTCATCATCCGCAAACACGCGGGTCAGGTCCCAGGTATATTTGGGGTCTATCTCACTTCTTGACTTGATTTCCATGACTTATCCTCTCAATGTGCAAGATATGCTTTGTCAGTTTTTAAGGCTCTGCAGCGGTGCCGGTATGCGCCCGCCGCGCGCAATAAAGCGCTCAGAGGAATAGGGTGACACCCGCATGATGGGCGCACGCCCAAACAGACCGCCGAATTCCACTTCATCTCCGACCTTCTTGCCCGGTGCCGGAATCAGACGGACTGCCGTTGTTTTGCTGTTGACCATGCCAATGGCCGCCTCATCTGCAATGATGGCTGAAATCGTCGCAGCCGATGTATCACCGGGCACGGCAATCATGTCAAGCCCGACAGAGCATACACAGGTCATGGCCTCAAGCTTTTCAATGCACAGTGCGCCGCTTCTGGCCGCATTGATCATGCCAATATCCTCGGACACCGGGATGAATGCGCCGGAAAGGCCGCCAACCTGCGAGCTGGCCATGACGCCGCCCTTTTTGACCGCGTCATTCAGGAGTGCCAGTGCAGCTGTCGTCCCGGCACAGCCGCACACCTCAAGACCCATTTCCTCAAGAATGTGTGCAACAGAGTCACCCATTGCGGGTGTCGGCGCAAGCGACAGATCCACAATGCCGAAGGGAACGCCGAGCCGTGTACTGGCCTCCCTTGCAATCAACTGGCCCACGCGCGTAATCTTGAATGCCGTCCGCTTGATGGTTTCCGCAACCACATCAAACGGCGCATCCTTTGCCTCTTTCTCGAGTGCACGCTTGACAACGCCAGGTCCCGATATGCCGACATTAATGCAGCACTCACCTTCGCCAGGTCCATGGAAGGCGCCTGCCATGAATGGATTGTCTTCGACGGCATTTGAAAATACCACCAGTTTCATGCAGCCGGAGGCATCTGTATCCTTTGTCCGCTCCGCAATTTCCTTGATCGCCTCGCCGCAAAGCCTTACCGCATCCATGTCGATGCCCGCCCTGGTACTCGCCACATTGACAGATGCGCAGACACGCTCAGTAGTGGACAGCGCCTCCGGAAGGGATGCAATCAGGCGACGGTCCGATTCCGTCAGGCCTTTCTGTACAAGCGCTGTATAACCGCCGATAAAATTAACGCCGGTAGCCTTCGCCGCATCATCCATGGCCCTGGCCACGATAATGGGGTCTCCGCATGCGGCAGAGATGAGGGAGGCCGGCGACACAGAAATACGTTTGTTGACAATGGGAATGCCGAATTCGCATTCGAGCGCCTCGCCAACCGATACAAGATGCTCCGCCTGATGCGTAATCCTGTCATATATTCTCTGATACAGCTGCTTTGCGTCGTCCGTTATACAGCTGTAGAGTGAAATGCCCATAGTAATGGTACGGATATCCAGCTTCTCCTCGGTGATCATATGCACCGTCTGAAGAATTTCGGATGTATTGATCATATCTGTCTCCTTTTAAGACAAGGTTGTGCTCTCGGCACCGTATCAATGAAAATATCAGTATTTGTCAAACCAGCACAAAGTGCTGGGCCATCTTTTAAGACAAGGTTGTGCTCTCGGCACCGTATCAATGAAGATATCAGTATTTGTCAAACCAGCGCAATGTGCCGGCCGTTTTCTCTTCGTCAGCATCTTATGCCCGGCTTTCCATCATCAGCAGCTGCCGCTGGCGTATATGGAGTGCAGGTGACATACTGCCGCCGTCAGATGCGATGCATGGCATCAAAAATCTCACTGCGCTGAATGCGGATTTCAAGGCCGATTTCAGCACCGAGTTTTGTGAGTGCAGCCGACAGCGATGCAAATTCGGAGAGCGAAATATCGACGATCATGATCATATTGAACATGCCGGACAGTACCGTCTGGGAAATATCGAGAATGTTGGCATCATGTGCCGCCAGCACAGCACTGACCTTTGCAATAATGCCGATCGTATCATTGCCAACAACGGTAACAACGGCCTGATTTTTCTTTTCCATAAGTTTCGGATCCTTTCACGCGCGTGCAGTCATGTCCGCGCCACTTCTCTGCCGTAAAAACCGGATGTTTCCTTTCAGGACAAAAAAATACCTATAAAACAGCCGATTTTCTAGCGTGAGCCATTATAAAGGAAGCCTTAGAAAAAAGCAACAAGTCTTGAATGTACGGAAAAAATGCGCTACAATACACGGCGAAATTGCGCTGCCCCGCAAATAATCTTGAGGTCTGCGCCGGGAGGATACCACTATGAGCACTAAAGAACTGGATTGGGGAAATCTTGGATTTGCCTATCACGTAACCGACAAGCGTTATGTTTCATACTATAAAGACGGCAAGTGGGATGAAGGACATCTGACCGACGATCCCATGATCACCATGAGTGAAGATGCCGGCGTACTGCAGTATTCGCAGTCCGTTTTTGAAGGCCTCAAGGCTTACCGCACCCAGGACGGTCATGTCGTGACATTCCGCCCTGACCTGAACGCCCAGCGCATGTATACCAGCGCACAGTACCTTGAGATGCCGCCGTTCCCGGAGGACCGGTTCATTGATGCTGTTGTTGAGACCATCCGCGGCAATATCGACTGGGTTCCGCCGTATGGCTCCGGCGCCACTCTGTACATCCGTCCCTATATGTTCGGCATTTCACCCGTTATCGGCGTCAAGCCCGCTGACGAGTACATGTTCCGTATTTTTGTTACACCTGTCGGCCCCTACTTCAAGGGCGGCGCCAAGCCGATCTCCGTCCGTATTTCCGACTTTGACCGTGCTGCCCCCCGCGGTACCGGACATATCAAGGCAGGCCTCAACTATGCCATGAGCCTGCATGCCATCGTGGATGCGCACAACAAGGGCTTTGCCGAGAACATCTATCTGGATCCGGCCACCCGCACGAAGATCGAGGAAACCGGCGGTGCCAATATCCTCTTCGTTACCCATGACGGCAATCTGGTTGTCCCGAAGTCCACTTCCATCCTGCCCTCCATCACCCGCCGTTCTCTGGTCGAGGTCGCCAAGACCTACCTCGGGCTCAAGGTGGATGAGCGCGAGGTTACGCTTCAGGAAGTCAAGGAAGGCAATTTTGCCGAGTGCGGTCTGTGCGGCACTGCTGCCGTCATCTCTCCGGTCGGCAAAATCGACGACCACGGCGAGACCATTGCGTTCCCGTCCGGTATGGAAACCATGGGACCTGTTCTCACCAAGCTGTATGATACCCTCACCGGCATTCAGATGGGCCGCCTTGAAGCGCCCAAAGGCTGGATCCGTGTCATCGAGTAAATCCATGCAAATCAGACAAGGCCTCTGCACCTGCAGAGGCCTTGTTTTATATGCTTTCTGCCGCCGCTTGCGGCATTTGATCTGTCTGTGAAAGCAGGTTCCTTTAATAACATAGTCGTGCTTTCGGCACCGTATCAATTGCAGTTATCATGATTTGACAAACCAGCATGAAATGCTGGGCCATCTCCTTTAATGACATAGTCGTGCTTTCGGCACCGTATCAATTGCAGTTATCATGATTTGACAAACCAGCATGAAATGCTGGGCCATCTCCTTTAATGACATTGTCGTGCTTTCGGCACCGTATCAATTGCAGTTATCATGATTTGACAAACCAGCACAAAGTGCTGTGACCTTTTCCCAATATCAAAACGGTCCGGCAGCATCCTGCCGGACCAATAAGAATCACGCCATTTTCTGCAGCACATCAGCCTTGTCAGGCACGCTGGTAATACCGCCATGCTTCTGTGTGGACAGACTGGCAGCGGTACAGGCAAAACGCACAATTGCCGTGAGTTCATCTTCAGTCAGCGCCTCAGCCTTTTTCCCGCACTGCAGGAACTGGCTCATTGCACTGCCGCCAAAGATATCACCGGCACCGGTCGTGTCCACAACCTGGATGCCGGACGGGCTGCTTACAGACACCTGTACATTTCTGGTTGCCGCATGGCATCCCTTCGGGCCAAGCGTCGCATAAACAAGGGAAACACCGTATTCACGGATCAGTTTCTCAGCGCCTGCCTCCGGTGAAATGCCCCAAAGGAATTCAATCTCTTCGTCGCTGATCTTGACAATATCCGCCTGTCCGAGGCTGAATTCAATGGCTGCCTTCGCCTCGTCCTCATTCTTCCAGAGCGGTTTTCTGAGGTTCGGATCCAGACTGATCAGGGCGCCTGCCGCTTTGGCTGTCTCAATTGCATAACGGGTAGCTGATGCAGCCGGTTCATTTGTCAGGGAAAGCGTACCGAAGTGGAATACCTTTGTTGCCCTGAGCAGATCACCGGATACTTCCTCCGCACGCAGGCAGGTATCTGCACCGGGCTTGCGGGCAAAACTGAAGTCGCGGTTTCCGCTTGCATCCAGGGAAACAAACGCCAGCGTCGTAAATACATCCGGGTCAATCAGAATACCGCCGGTTTCAATGCCCGCCTTTTTAAGCGTTCCCAGCAGGAGCCGTCCAAACATGTCATCGCCAACCTTGCCGATCATGGCTGTTTTGCAGCCATACCGGTTGAGTGCCGCCAGGAAATTGCCCGGCGCCCCGCCCGGATTGGCAGCGAGTGTCGGATACCCTTGATCATTGACGGATTTCGGAGCGAAATCGATCAGCAGTTCTCCCAATGCCACAACATCATACATAGCAAAAATCTCCTTTAATGACATAGTCGTGCTTTCGGCACCGTATCAATTGCAGTTGTCATGATTTGACAAACCAGCACCAAGTGCTGGGCCATCTCCTTATAATGATACAGTTGTGTTTTCGGCATCGTATCGATAGCAGATGCCATTGTCTGACAAACCAGCACAAAGTGCTTGGCCATTTCCTTTAAGATACAGTCGTGCTTTCGGCACCATATCAATCACAGTTGTCATTATTTGACAAACCAGCTCGGCGCCGGACAATGTTCCTTTTCAGGCAGTAACCGCCAAAGCAGTACAATCATGCTTTGCCCGGCTGGTCAAGTGTTGAACCACCGTAGGCATAGGAAACCGGCAGACAGACCAGGGAAGGCCTGTTTGACAGCGGATTTGAACGGACAATATCCACACAGGTTTCCGCAATCTCCCGGACCGGCTGAACTATCGTAGATACAATATACTCCTGATCACCGAATATCCGGATGCCGTCAAATCCGATCACCTGGACATCCTCCGGCACCCGGATGTTCATTTTCCGGAGCAGGCCGATGACCTGCCATGCCAGTGAATCCGTGCCAATAAACAAACCGTCAAAGGCCAGCTTGTCGTTTTTTACATGGCTGACCAGAAAATGCTCATACTCCGAAAAGGACTGCGGTTCCTCAAGGGCCAGTATTTCAAACGGCATTCCCATCTCAACACATGCTGAAACAAATCCGTCTTTTCTTTTGCTGGGCTCATTGGTCAGCGCATTTGCTTCCCCCAGGAATGCAATCCTTGTGCATCCCAGTTCCTTCAGTTTCCTTGCAGCCATGACGCCGCCGCCAAAGTTATCCGCCGCCACGCAGGGAACCGATGCAGAAAAGAAGCGGTCTATGGTCACGAAAGGAATGTCCTCCGGAATGACAAGATCCGGATTATAGGTCAGCGCAATAATGCCGTCCACCCGGTTGCTCTGGGCCATCTGGATGTACTCTTCCTCCCGGGTCCTGTCATTCCCCGTAAAACAAAGCATCATCTTGTAGTTCTGTTTTTCAAGTGCCAGATTGATATGATGGACCAACAGTCCAAAAAAGGGATTGAGCGTATTTGGAATCATCAAGGCCACCGTGTCAGTCCGGTCCGTACGCAGCACACGTCCGGAACTGTTGTACTGGTATCCAAGTTTCCGTATAGCAGCCTCGACTTTTCCCCTGTATATATCCCCTACTGATTCCCCGTTCACCACGCGGGAGACCGTGCCAAGGGCAACGCCTGCTTCTCTTGCAACATCTGCCATTGTTGCGCTGCCCCGTTCTCTCGCCATATGCTCATCTCCTCTTCATCCGTTTCACCGATTTCATGAAAATTCTAACATCTTCATATAAAACGGTCAAGCACATTCTGCGGATACATTCACAGATTTTCAGTAATTTTTCCCGATAAATTAACATTGACACCGTCAAATCGTCTGCCCGCGTTTATTTGTGACGATAGATTGACAGTTTAACCTGCTTATGATATGTTATCTGCGGTTTTGAATCGTTTCATGCAGTGCTTCAAATAGTTCATTTTGATTCACTGAAGCAAAAAATCCATTCACATCTGCCTGGGATTCAGCCCCGGGCAGACGGTTTCAGCCCGGAATATTGCCGCATTCTGTGTCTCTGACACACTTTCAGCCTGCAGCATTACAACAACAGACAGGAGTTTATGCCATGAGCATCAATCCCACACCGCTTCAGAGAGCACGCGATTACGAACGCGAACAGGCCGAGCGCCTCCCCGCCGGAGATCGTCCGCTGTACCATCTGACGCCGCTTGTCGGCTGGATGAATGACCCGAACGGATTCTGCCATTACAACGGACAGTATCATCTGTTTTTCCAGTATCACCCTTATTCGACAGCCTGGGGCCCGATGCACTGGGGTCATGCTGTCAGCACGGACCTGCTGCACTGGACTTACCTGCCATGCGCACTTGCACCGGATACCGAAGCAGACGCAGCGGGCTGTTTTTCAGGCACTGCCGTTCCCATGCCGGACGGACGGCTCATGCTTGCCTACACCGGCGTCCAGCCTGCCGGCACCTTCCGTCAGACCACTCAGGCACAGTGCATTGCAGTCGGCGATGGCACCAATTTCGAAAAATCACCGCTGAATCCCGTTATCCGTCAGTCCCAGCTTCCTGACGGTTTCAGTGCCGTGGATTTTCGCGATCCAAAAATCTGGCTTGGCGATGACGGCGTTTACCGCATGGTTGTCGCAAACCGGCATAAGGACAAGGCCGGCACCATTCTGCTGCTGAAGAGCGCAACCGGTTTTGACTGGCAGTACATCGGCGAAATTGATGCCAGCTGCCAGGCATACGGACAGATGTGGGAGTGTCCGGACTTCTTTACGCTTGACGATACCCAGGTTCTGATTGTCAGCCCCCAGGAAATGCACGCCAGGGAAGAATTCCATCCGGGCTATGGCACCGTTGCCATTCTCGGAACTTTTGACGAGGCTCACTGTGCCTTTACACGCCGGAGCATTCAGCCCGTGGACCATGGCCTGAATTTCTACGCACCGCAGACCGTGCTTGCACCGGACGGACGCCGCATCATGATTGGCTGGATGGATAACTGGGAGACCTGCAAGGAAGCACCCCGCCGTCATCCATGGTATGCACAGATGAGCACTCCGCGTGAGATTTTCATTAAAAACGGACGCCTGATGCAGGTTCCGGTCCGCGAAATCGAGTCCATGTGGACCAGTACCGTATCCCACGAGGCAGTCATCTCCACAGAGACATCCCTGCCGGGTGTCAGCGGACGGATGATGGATATGACCGTTACGCTCCATCCGGACGGCAGTACATGCCGCCGGTTTACCCTGCATGTGGCAAAGGACAGTTCACACTTCATCAAGATCCAGGCAGACCTGGCCCGCGGCGAACTGGTCTTTGACCGCAGCCGCGGCGGTTCCCGCCGGGATATCGCGCATACCCGTCATGTACTGGCGCCGGTTGAAAACGGCAGACTCACCCTGCGTCTTCTGATGGACAAGGAAAGCATTGAACTGTTCATCAATGACGGCGAGCGTGTTGTTACCTCCCTGATTCCGACGCCCCTGAGCGCAGACGGCATCACGTTCACTGCAGATGCACCGTTGCCTGTCACAGTTGAAGCCCATACACTTGGCTGATCCCGTACTTCCCCGGAATGGATCCACTCCATTCCGGGGAACACTTTTTTCCCTGTCAGACTGCATGATCCCTCTGTACGCCATACCCAGGGGCTGCCAAGGCCATGGTGCAGGCAGTCCGGCCGGCAGAAACAAAAAAATTTTTTCTTTTTTCGTTCCTTTTTTTGTTTACAGCATCTTGCGACCAAAAAATGACAAGTCTACCACATGCGGTGGAACAGCCCTTTTCCCGGGTCAATTCAGAGGGCGGAATGCGCCTCATTCGGGTGGTTTTCACAGGATTCGTCCCTTGCGAAACCGGCCGGTTTTGTTTAAAATAGCCTCATAATATTGAAATGAAAGGTGTTGAAGCCTGTGTACAGCACTTCCAAAAAGTCAGTTATTCTGCTTTCACTGTGCCTCGTTCTTCTGATCGCGGCCTCATCCGCATTTGCTGCCAGTTACAGCAATGTCTATGGTCTGACGACGACCCGAATCCGCGTGCGTGAGACTGCCTCTACCTCGGGCGTCCTGTTTGACAATATCGAGCAGGGACGTATTGTCTATGTAACAGAGAGCAAGGACAGCGGCGGCACAACCTTCCTCCATGTAAAATACCGTACACTGGAAGGAAAGACCGAAACCGGCTGGATTGCCCAGAGCAGCGGCGGCAGCACCTTCGTCACAATCCTGACAGACGAACAGGCCAAGGCTGATTATGATGTCAGCAGCGGTGACCTGCCGAAAACCGCAGCCGGCACAAAGTCATCTGCTGAGCGTGAATCCCTCCGGGCACAGAATACCCTTGATACCATTGCTGACAACAGTGCGCCGGCCGCCGCATCTGAAACGGCAGCGCCTGTACTCAACGCATCTGCTGCCACCATCAGCGATGTACAGATGAAGCTCAAGGCCATCGGCATCTATGCCGGCGACGTTACCGGCCGTGCCGGTGAAAAAACCATAGCCGCCATCAAGGCGTTCCAGAAAAAGATCGGCATTGACCAGACCGGCCAGCTGACCAACACGACTCTGAAGCGTCTCAATGAAGCGTACGAAGCGCAGCTGGCTGCAAATCCTTCTGCTGCCGCTGCCGATTCCGATGACAACCAGAATCTCGCAAATACCGGTGTATCTGCCCGTACCATGGAGCAGGTTCAGACCATGCTGAAAACCCTTGATTTCTATTCAGGCGAAATCACGGGCAATGCAGGCGAGAAAACAATTGCCGCCATCAAGGCGTTCCAGACCCAGTACGGCCTCACTGCTGACGGTATTGTCGGCAATACTACACTCAAAAAGCTCACAGAAGTATATAACGCTTTCCAGGCATCAGATGCCAGCATCGCGACAGCTCCGACAGCCGCGCCTGCATCAGAAACCACCCAGAGCGCTTCCTCCGGAACCATCATGCAGGTCCAGGAAAAGCTCAAAGCGCTTGGATTCTACAACGGCGAGGTGACCGGCAATGCCGGTTCCAAGACCACTGCCGCCATCAAAGCCTTCCAGCAGAAGTACGGTCTTACTGCAGACGGTATTGCCGGCAGCGCAACGCTTGCCAAGCTGAATGAGGTCTATAATTCTCAGGGCAAGACATCAGAAACCAGCGCACCTTCTGCTACATCTGCACCGGCAAATTCTGCCTCCTCAAGCACAATCCGTCAGGTTCAGGAAAAGCTCAAGGCACTCGGATTCTACAATGGTGAAGTGACCGGCAATGCCGGCTCCAAGACCACTGCCGCCATCAAGGCTTTCCAGAAAAAGTACGGCCTCACCGCGGACGGCATCGTTGGCAGCGCTACCCTTAACAAGCTGAACGAAGTATACAATGCCGCTGGCTCATCCGCATCGGACACCTCTGCTGAGCCGGTTTCCACATCATCCAGCAACAGCAGTGTGTCCTCAAGCACGATCCGTCAGGTTCAGGAAAAGCTCAAGGCGCTCGGATTCTACAGCGGCGAAGTGACCGGCAACGCCGGCTCCAAAACCACTGCCGCCATCAAGGCCTTCCAGAAAAAGTATGGCCTCACCACAGACGGTATCATTGGAAACGCCACACTCACCAAACTGGATGAAGTCTATAACGCCGGAAGCAGCAGTTCCACCTCTGCTACACCGGCACCTGCTTCCAGCAGCGTATCAAGCAGCACCATCCGTCAGGCCCAGGAAAAGCTCAAGGCTTTGGGCCTTTACTCCGGTGAGGTAACCGGCAATGCCGGTGCCAAGACCACCGCCGCCATCAAGGCCTTTCAGAAAAAATACGGTCTCTCTGCAGACGGCGTTCTGGGCAATGCAACGCTCAGCAAACTGGATGAGGTCTATAATAACCTAAAAAAAAAGAGCTCAACTAGCACAACCCCTGCTCCAAAGTCCAACGTCTCTGCAGCGACTGTTAAAACAGTTCAGACAAAGCTGAAGGAACTGGGATTCTACTCCGGAGATATCACCGGTTCCATCGGAAACAAGACCACTGCGGCGGTAAAAGCCTTCCAGAAAAAATACGGACTTACCGTAGACGGTATTCTGGGCACAAACACGATCGCCAAAATCAATTCCGTTTACAAGGCTTCCACCACTTCCTCAAGTTCCTCCAGCAGCTCCACCAGCACACGTAAAATCTACAGCCTCGACTGGTTTAAAGCAAAGAACAATCATCTCTTCGGTCAGCTTGGACTGTCAAAAGGACGTACTGTCCGCCTGACAGATCTGAATTCCGGCATTACACTGACCGTTTCCATTCAGTCCGCCAGCAATCATCTGGACGTGGAGCCCCTGACCAGTGCCGATACTGAGAAATTTCTCAAAATCTATCATGTCACCTCTGCCTCCAAGATTACGTTCCTGCGCCGTCCCGGCGTTGTAACGACAGAAACGGGATACCGGATCGTCTGTTCCTTCTACGGCCAGCCGCACGGTTCCCAGCTCATCCATACCAATCACTTTGACGGACAGTTCTGCATCCATTTTCTCAATTCAAAGACCCATGGCAGCAACGTTGTAGACGGCGACCATCAGGCATGCATCCGCACTGCAACTGCTCACTATGGTTCGAGCAATGTCAAGATCATCCGGACATCAGATGACCTTTAATCATCCTGCCGCAGGCATTTGTCCTGTGATGTACACCTCCTTTCCTACGATTTGTTTCGCAGATTCTTTCCGTATATAAGACTTCGGTTCATACGAATCGAAGTCTTTTTTTATGCCTGAATGGTACTGTTGCCATGAAGTTCATATTGGCGTCATGAAAGGCCCCGGAAGGCAGTTTTTCACACTTGTGACAGCCCATATGCTCAGCCCTTTTTCCGCTGCTGACCTGAAATCAGTTTCGTATACAGCGTTCTTGGAAGCAGATGTGAAAGGCACGCACTTGCACCAATCAAAGAGCCCGGTACAATCAGCGGTCTGCCCTTAAAAAGTCCCTCCACTGCAACTCTTGCTATGGACGCCGGATCCTTGCCCGGCAGTGCAAAGCGCACACCCGCACGCTCATTGAAGCGCGTGTTGACCGGACCAGGACAGAGCGCACTGATGGATACCGGCAGTCGGCGTTCGCGGGCTTCCTGGCGCGCACCAAGTGTCAGACTGGTTACATAAGCCTTGCTGGCATAATAACTGGCCATGTGCGGACCAGCGGGCAGAAGTCCTGCTACAGAGGCAACATTCAGGATATATGCCTCCTGCTTATCCCGCATGGCACGCATAGCAGCCTGCATGAGGGTCGTAAGCGCAAGACAGTTCACGGTTACCAGAGACTGGGTTGCCCCTCTGTCCGCGTCCATAAGGTCTCCGAACAGGCCAAAGCCTGCATTATTAATAAGCACATCCGGTTTTCTTGCATCCATCACATCCGCAAGACGGTTAATATCCTCCGTACAGGACAGGTCAAAACACTGCCATTCCGTCTGAACGCCAAGCGACCTGCCCAGTTCTTCCAGGCGCATTTCATTCCGCCCGGTCAGAAACAGAGAATATCCCCGTTGTCCCAGTTCCTTCGCAATCTCTTCCCCAATACCGGAGCTTGCCCCGGTAATCAGTGCCAGCTTTTCCATGTAGTTCCCTGCCTTCCTGTCTTTTCAGTAAAAGGGTACCGGCAGTATAACCGGTTCATATATTCTGTTACATCCGGTCCGGGTCAGCCCCCACCGGATGCGCTTAGACGCTGTTTCTCCGGTGGCACCTCACACAGGCCGGCCGGCTTCCTGTGTGACAGATAATCAATTTGCAGACACGCGCCTCGGGACCACTGGCCGGTAAATCAGCACAGAAAGTGAAACAGACCATCTGTTTCACAAATGGTTTCACAGAGCGGTTCAGGGGCAGCCTCTGCCAGGCATACTTCCTGTGCAGAACAAAGTACCGACGTTTGCCATTTCCAGATCAGTAACTCCAGTCAAAAATGCCCGCCTTTTGAATTTTACAGCCATTATATCAGAATTGACCAATAAATTACATTTCTGCCCAACAACTGGCCGCATAATCAAAAAAAGCGGCCCTTCCGAAGAAGAGCCGCTCAGAATTGGGTTTAATCCTTGTCGCAGTAAGCAGCTGCCTGCTCGCCAGCGATATGGCCGAATACTGCAAAGTCAGCAACTGCGTTGCCGCCCAGACGGTTCGCGCCATGAACACCACCGGTAACTTCGCCCGCAGCGAAGAGGCCGGGGATAACAGCACCTTCAGTATTCAGTACCTGGGTCTCAGAGTTGATCTTGATGCCGCCCATCGTGTGATGAATGCCTGCAGTAACCTTAACTGCATAGAAAGGTGCGGTATCAAGCGGTTCAGCGAAACTGGTCCTGCCAAACTCAGGATCATTCTTGCCGGCAACATAGCCGTTCCAGGTATTCATTGTCTCGGCAAAAGCTTCTGCCGGAATGGCCAGTGCCTCTGCCAGTGCTTCATAGGTATCTCCCTGCAGCATCAGGCCGCGGGTGATGTATCCCTGAATAACGGAAGATGCATCCACCATCTTCTGGTCAACCACCAGCCAGCTGAAAGAACCAGGCTGTGCAATCTCTGCTGCGGAAACAACGTCACGGGTACCGACTTCATCCGTGAAGCGCTTACCTTCTGCATTTACCAGGATGGCGCCATCGCCGCGCAAGCCTTCTGTAATCAGGGAAGCTGTATCCGCCTGAACAGTCGGATGAATCTGGATCTGCTCCATATCAACGGTTGCGGCACCGAGTGCACGTGCCATCTGGATGCCCTGACCCTGAATACCTGCGGCGTTAGTCGTCATGAATCCCGCCAGTTCGGGGCTGTACTCAACCACCATGTCAAGGTTGGCGCCAAAACCGCCTGTTGCAAGCACAACTGCCTTGGCCTTCACGGTCACCTTGTTTCCGGCTTTGCCATCAGCGATAACGCCGTTCACACCGTTTTCATCCGTGGTAAGTTCAACAGCTGTCGTATCCGTCATCAGCGTGATATTGCTGCGCGCACTTACAGCTGCCTCAAGAAGCGGCACGGTATAGGCACCGACAGAGGCAACCTTGCCCTCCGCATTCACCGGACGGTGAATACGTTTGACGGACGCGCCGCCAAAGGCAGCAACATTGTTAAGATCGATGCCGACAGTGGACAGCCACGCAATAGCAGCACTGCTGTTATTGACAAGCGTATTGACCAGTTCGGGATCATTGATGCCCTTGCCGCCAATCATGGTATCAAGCGCAAAGAGCTCTGCGCTGTCAAAGTATCCCTCCGGCGCAGCCTGATACGCTTCCCACTGAGCCTTGACAGTTGCCGTCAGCGCAGCAATCGCCTCATTGTCTGCATATGCCTCAGCTGCCTTCAGTGTCTTTTCGACGCCTGCAGCCTCGTCAAAGGTATTCGTGTCCTGGAACTCGGTCTTGGCAGCATTCATACCGCCAGTAGCCTTGACGCTGTTTCCACCGACTGCCGGCTGGCTTTCAAGAATGACCACGTTTTTCCCCGCATCAGCGGCCGTGATCGCTGCGACCATACCTGCACCGCCGGCACCGATGACCAGCACATCTGTCTCAAGCATGACGTCCTCAGCCGCTTCTGCTTTTACTTCGCGCATGTAATCATCCGGATTGACACCTGCATCCGTCAGTGCTCCGCGTGCCGCCTCAATAACAGCTGCACGGGTAATACCCGCAAAGGTAGCACCGGAATAAGTATCAACAATTCCGTTGTCCTCAACGAAGGCCTCCGGCCATTCCTCGACAATCTTGCTGCCGATACCGCTGGTTTCGCCATCACCGACAATTTCAACACCGGTAATTGCCTCGCCAGTCAGGGTCACGTTCACCGTAATCTCTCCACCATAGCCCTGGGCAGTAGCTGTGCCGGTTGCCGTTTCGCCATCTGCCATCACAGCAGGCATCAGGCTGATCAGCATTACAAGCACCATCAGGAGCACCAAAAGACGATTCTTCATCCGCATTCTCCTCCATGCTTTGTTCCGACAGATCCCGGTCATCCGGCATCCGTCTTTGTTAAAAATCTAACAAAGTCATTATAACCGATTCTTCAGAAAAAGAAAAGTAGCAAGATTTGCACTTGTCCAACTCATCAATTACAGGATAATCTGCAGGATAATCTCCACCATTTCCCGTTTTTACCCACGGTGCATGCAGCCAACCTGCATTGCAATCTGCCGTCCCTGTTGTTGCTGTCTCATGCAGATGCGTGTTATCAGCCTCCGCAAATAATGACACATTGGGACATCGGAGACACTGCTTAAGACCACAGGGTTTGGACGAAGAACCCCCTGTCAGGAATAATGGTGCCGAAATATAAAGCGCCTTCACTATTTAAATAGCGCTGTTATATTTCGCACAATACGGACTGTCCGAATTGTCATGTTGTTTGCATCTTCTTTTTGTGATACACTACTAACGCTTCGCATTGTATAAAGAAAGGCTTCTTTTTAATGAAACGCATTCCCCCGTTCAAAACGCTTGAAAGCAAAGCCTATGTAAAAACCGGTGCCCTGCGTCTCTTTTTCGTCGGTGCAGCCATCACAGCAGAAATTGCCTATGTGATGTATG
>JAFUHD010000294.1 GCA_017469025.1 Clostridia bacterium | reverse complement strand
TCTCCTTGTAATGACGCAGCTTTAGCTTTCGGCACCATATCAATTGCAAATGTCACTTTGGGGCGTACCGGTGCATGCACCGGGCCATCTCCTTGTAATGACGCAGCTTTAGCTTTCGGCACCATATCAATTGCAAATGCCACTTTGAGGCGTACCGGTGCAAAAGCACATGGCCGTTTCCTTGTTCATGGAAACAATCCGTTCATCAGTTTCCTGGTCATCCCGGATGTTCCCCATTCATGCAGTCTTTTAAGCTTTCTTTTTGGCATACTTTCTGGCTTCTCTGTCAGCCAGACGCTGGGATTTGCTGGCGCCAAAGTAGCGCGTCACAAAGTTCATAATCAGAATTGCTGCATAAGCCATGGCAATCAATACGGTTGCATAAGCACATGCTTCGCCGTACTTGCCCTTTTCAGCAAACTCATTGATCTTGCATGTAATCAGCAGATACTGAGGTGTTACCAGCAGAATGACCGCCGAAATAGCTGTTATTGAACGAACAAAGGACGTAACCAGACCGCTCAGGAAGGAATCCTTGATCAGCGGCAACGTTATGGTCATGAAGACACGGCCGCTTCCGGCACCCATATCAAATGCGGACTCCTCAATTGATTTGTCAATCTGTCGGAGTGCTGAGATACCGCTTCTGGTGCCAACAGGCAGTGAACGGACAACAAAAACGATGACCAGAATAGCACCTGTTCCATAGATTCCCTGCAGGAATCCGGTGCGGAACAGACCGCCGGAAAAACCGCGGATATAGCCGATGCCAAGAACAGTACCAGGTACTGCCATTGCCAGCATGGAAACAAATTCGATAAAGCCCTTCATCCTGAACTTCTTCTTCACCACGAGATAAGAGATGATCATGGAAAGAAGTGCAGTAATTGGCGCTGCAATAGCGGACAGCATAAACGAATCCCTGAACGCTTTGAGTCCGTCATACTTGAGCAGATACTCATAATGCGAGAGGACCAGTGAATAATTGCGTCCCCACAGCTTGAACAGAGAGCCGAAGAATACGGAAACATACATCATAAGGACAAAAATGGAAACAGCTGAGCACAGAATCGTCAGCGGAATGCGGACGCTCTTGTCCGTAATCAACATACGTGCACGGCTCGCTTTACCAGTTAATGTCTGAGCAGTTTTCGCTTCCAGATAATATTTCTGGATCAGGAACAGAACCAGTGTCAGGCACAGCAGAATGACCGCCATTGCAGACGCACCAGACTTGTCATAACTGCCGCCAGTCACCTGAAGATAGATGGTTGTTGCCAGCGTATCAAAATCGCCGCCAATCATCATCGGGTTTGCAAAGTCAGCTACTGATTCAATAAAAGTCACCAGGAATGCATTTCCAAGACCCGGAAGAAGCAGTGGCAGCGTAACGGAGGTAAATACCTTCATGCGGCTGGCACCCATGTCCCGGCTGGCTTCCTCAAGCGATGGATCTATGTTTTTAAGCAGACCGGTCAGCATCATGTAACAGACCGGGAAGAAAGTCAGAATCTCAACGACTGCAATGCCATGGAGACCATAGATATTGGAATCATAGATACCAAGCAGCGTCCGTGTAATCAGGCCGCTGCGGCCAAAAAGCAGAATCATGGAAAGGCTGAGAACAAACGGTGGAGACACTACCGGAAGCTGGGATACCAGAGAGAACAGCCCGCGAACAAATTTGCTCCGGATATCCACATATACATCCACATAGGCAAACAGCAGTCCCAGCAGTGTCGCGCCTATACCGACAAGAAAGCCCAGTACAAGTGTATTCGTAAACGCTTTTCTGAACCGGTTCATCCCGATTACGCGGGTAAAAACGGAGCCGGTCACTTGGCCTGTTGTAATGCGTTCTCCAGTTTCCGTAACTACTGTATTGGTTTCATAAACACTTTCAATGAGCAGCATGGAAAGCGGATACAGAATAAACAGTGCCAGCAGTACGGTCAGCACACAAATAGTGACCACCAGAAGCGGATCTCCAAAGAATTTCTTCCGGTCCAGCTGTTTTGATTTGGTTGTTGCCAAGAGAAGATCCCTCCAATGCTTTCAGATGCGCGGTGCATCTTGTCTTTAATTAGAAAAAGGATGGCGTTGTCCGCCATCCTTTGTTTCCGACAGACCCGGAAAGGATCGTTTAATTTACTCGGTCTTGAAACGGTCATCCTGTCCAACTGCGTTGAAGAAGTCCTCAACATACTTGGAGGTGTTTGCCTTGGCATCCGCGAAGTTATAATCGATGACGTTCTCCGGATCAAGGCCGGCGTCGATCGCCTGCTGCGGCTGTGTAGCATTGTCCAGTACCAGGAACTGATAGGACTCGTTATCCTTTGCGATGTTGACGCAGTCAGGGCTGAGGGCAAACTCGATCCAAAGCTTGGCAGCGTTCATGTGCTTGGCGTTCTTGAAGATAGCGGTGGAACCGACTTCGTAGGAAGTGCCGCTGGCCGGAACGATCAGAGCAATGTTGTCATATCCGGCAAGAATCTGGGTGATGCCGTCATGCAGGAATCCGATACCGATGACGCACTCACCGAGGCCGACCTTCTTGGACGGGCCGGAACCGGACTTGGTGTACTGCTGGATGTTCTTGTCGAGCTCGACGAAGTACTTCATGGCTTCGTCATGGCCCTTCATCTGAACCATGGTGTTGATGACCAGCTTGGCAGTACCGGCGGTAGACGGGTTGGAGGACCAGATGAGGTCCTTGTATTCCGGCTTAAGCAGATCGTCCCAGTCCTTCGGCGCTTCGATGCCGAGGCGGGCCAGTTCTTCGGTGTTCGCCATAAATCCAAGGATGCCCTTGTAAATGCCGTACCAGTAGCCATCTGGATCACGGTAATTCTTGGAGGTCAGGTGAGAAGCATTCTTTGCTTCATAAGCCTCGAGAAGGCCGGTAGATGCCATTTCAGCATATGGATCATTGGTGCCGCCGAACCATACATCGCCGGACGGATTGCCGTTTTCTTCGGTGATCTTTGCCTGAACCTCACCGGTGGAAAGACGCTGATAACTGGTCTTGATGCCAAACTCTTTTTCGAACTGCTGGCAAGCTGCAGAGAGATACGCTTCTTCGCAGGAACCATAAACGATCAGTTCACCATCACTCTGGGCTGCCGCAACCAGATCAGGATCAAAGTCCTTAACAGCTGCCATAGCCATAGAGGCTACGCTCAGTGCAAAGACAAGTGCCAATACGAGTGCAAACAGTTTTTTCATAATGCAGGGACTCCTTTCATTTCTTGCGTTCAGGCATCCGGTAGTGTGTTCTGGACACATTCAGGACTGCCATCACGTTATGACAAAATTATACCTGTTTTACATAAGCATGTCAAACACCTTTTATCAATATTGCCAATCTTTATATCACAAAAACAGGGAGTTTTCGCCCTCCCTGTTCCAATTTGTCAATTAGCCGGTTTTTTTGCTGTCATCCTCATTATTGCTGTCCATTATACGGCAGACTGGTCCTTCGTATCCGGGCAACTCACCCTATCACTTCTTCATTCACCATACCACCGAATATGGTCTTCAGGATAATTTTCATATCCAGTCCGAAACTCCAGTTGTCAATGTACCAAAGATCATATTCAACACGTTCACGGATGGATGTATCTCCCCTCAGTCCGTTCACCTGAGCCCAGCCTGTTATTCCCGGACGCACCTGCTGACGGATCAGATATCTGGGAATTTCCTCTTTATAATGGCTCACATGAAACGGTACCTCTGGTCTCGGCCCGACAAGACTCATCTGACCGATAAAAACATTGAAAAACTGCGGCAGTTCATCGAGACTGTATTTGCGGATAAAGCTGCCAAAGCGTGTACGGCGGTCATCCCTGTTTGTTGTCCATCCGGTTGTTTCATCCGAATTCATCCGCATGCTTCTGAATTTCAGCATCTTGAACGGTTTCTTGTCTTTTCCTATCCGCTCCTGCCTGAAGATGACAGGGCCCGGGCTTGATAGTTTGACCCCTATTGCTATTAAGACCATAAGAGGACTTGTCACAATAATCAGAACTGCAGATGCCATCAGGTCAAATACCCGTTTCATTGATGAATTGCCGATATTGTCAAGCGGTGTAGCCCGGAGATTGAACAGTTTGACATCCCCAATGGTTTCAACCGTCGGATGTGTCGGATAATAATCGTTGTAAAACGGAATCATCTCGACATGGACGCCTTCCTTGTCTGCAATGCTGAGAATCATCGGCATAAAGCGGATCTCATGCGGTTCCAGCGCAATGATCAGTCCGTCATAATCGCCCTGTTCAATGATGGTCTCCAGTTCCTCGTAACTGCCCAGCGGAACGCCCATTCCCTCTTTCTCAACAGCACTGATATATCCGTCTACCCGGATGCCAAGCTGCGTATTGGCTTGGATTGCTTTGATATATTGATTGGCCAGGCGTCCGTTTCCAATTACAATGACATGTTTTAGATTGTAACCTTTTCCCCTGTAATACCTGAGTACGATATAGAGGCATGTACGCTTGACGCTGACAAACAGGCTGGATAAAAGCCAGAACAGAAAAATAGCCAGGCGCGAAACATCAATGAGCTTAAACAGAAAGAAAAATGACAACAGCGCAAACGCGCCGATCCCATTGATGATAAATACCCGGATATTGTCAATGCCAACCGTTTTGAGCCGCTTCGGGCGGTATAAATGCGCAATCGCATAGGCCATGACAATCATGATGCTGTATACAACAGCAACAAACGCAAATCTTGAATCCATCAGCGGGTTCCCGGCAGATCCATCCAGAACTTCAAACCGGATTCCAAGACTCGCATAATACGATATGATAATCAGAACTGCATCAGAAAACGCATTCAGGAAATTGAGAAGCTTCTGATTTTTCTTAATCAAGACAAGGGCTCCCCTCCGAAAATGTTCCGGATTCACGCCTGAATCCGTGCTGTCCGGAACATGTATTTTGCGATGAAGCTTTTATCTAACAAACTCTATCTGGGCTTCTTTCCCGCACCGGCGCCGCGTCCTGCCGGTCCTCCCTTTGGTGGCGGGCAAATCTTCATGGCACATTTTACAGCAATTATCTGTGCAAAATAAGACGCAATATAAGAAACCACAAACATGATCGGCCATCCACCCAGGATAGAGCTGCCCCAGATCCCCATTCTGAGCTGCTGGGGAATCCCGGGATTCGGGAGGATATTAACACCAGAGATTATGCACGTATTTGCCGTGTTAATAATCAAAGACGGAACCAGATTTGAAACCAGCTTAAAGCCCAGACTCTCAGGCTTAAGCCCGCATTTAGCTGCCAGACGGTCTCCGAGCTGCTTGTGCGGGACAATCAGTCCGATCACCAGTGCCACCAAAAAGCTGATAACGATGTTTTTAAGCAGCACCCCCGGTGCAAATGGAAGATGATTGACAAATATAGCAGCCACAGCCATTATCACGCCCATGATTGCTGCCATAATCACCGTGATTATTCTGCCAAATCGCTTGCCCTGATCAGAAACCAGCATATTATATAATCTCCTCTCTTCTATGAACAGCTTTCTGTTCTCATCATGCCGTCCCTTTCTACTATGTATCGTCAATCTGACACTTCTCGTCAGAATGACCTGTTTACCGTTGCATTCTATCACATTACCTGTACGAAAACAAACTGACACTTTCGTTGCATTTCACCTGAATTTCACCAAACTGCCCACTGCGAATTGTCCCGGCACAATTCGTCAATAAGAAAATCACCAGAATATTTCATCTGCCTTCTTGGCTGCAGGTCTTTTTATAGCGTCGTCCTGATCGTTCAGAACTGCTGGTTTTATGGCTGCCTGATAACAGTCGACCCGACAATTTGTGTCAGGCCGCTCATTTCGTATCCTCAATCATTAATCGTATCTTCAAACAATTTTCACTTTATTCAAGTCTTCGAAACGTTGCCTCATGACTGGCTTCATGGATTGAATCCTGAAATTCCTGTCGTATTTCTTCATTTGGTATTCTGACTGTTTTTTCAGTTTCATCAAATGTCAGATAACCCAAATGAATCAGAAGCGTCAACACATCATCCCTGCTTTTGAAGGATTCAAAGTCATTTTCAAAAGTATCCACATCAGCTTCGATACTTTCACCCGAAATAAGCCGTGTAATGATCTCTAGCAGTCCATCAAAATCCATATTGATATACTTCATCAACGGCTCTGCAGTTGAAGTCTTCGCCCAGTACGAACGGCATTTGTGATTCTCAAGCGCTCTCATGACCGAATATGGACTGTATATCACACCGCACTCAGGAAAAACATGCCCATCATACCAGGACTTCAGTTCCAAATAGTCCATTTCAAACAATTTGCAAAGAGCCTGTACTTCATTTTCTTTAAAAATCCCAATTGCAAACGGGTGAAAAAAACACAAAAGCGTGTCTAAGCACCGAAGCTGGAAAGCAAGGAGTATGATTCAAGAGAACTCAAAGGGCCTCCTGACTCTCAAAATCCATTAGACAGAGTGACTCATACTCATTATTTATTGAAATGCTTCTTGAATGCACACTCAGGGTTCAATCGAAATGAACTCATGAGATATGAACCTGTTTTCGTTCGACAGTAATCCACATCATGATCTCCTAGAAAAGGTGGATGGAATCGTCAAAATGGCATTTCAAAATCCCAAATTTCTACGATATCGGGACACGTTTGGCTCAAATCCTTAGTTCGTTTCGCCCGTTTGCAATTGGTTTTTTTCTTTAAATCCGGTATATTCTGCAAAACCATCCGGAAATAAAATGGGATATTCTCTAAAGTCCGAAATAGCAGACTGTATCTTTCTTAATCGGCAGAATACCCGTAATGTATGCTGCTGCAACAGCTCTCAGCGTTAAGTTTTCATTTTTAAACCAGCCGCACAGCAAATTCAGATATGCCGTCTGAGCCACAGGGTCATCCTTTGCCTCCCGAATCACGGCATCCCATTCATCAATGATAAAGATGAATGGCTTCCCATCCCCCTTTTCCACACAGCGCAGCAGGAAATCATTCATAGTATCTCCATCGCGCGGTTCAAACCCGGATTCCCCCAAATCTTTCCATAATGCTTTTTTAATCATATCAGGAACATTTTGCAGAGAAACCAGAGAACTTCTGGCTTCAGAACTGAAACTCGTAATATCCAGACAGATAACATTGTACTGATTCAGATGTCTGGCATACGCTGCGCTTTTTGCAATTTCTTTATCATCGAACAGCATATGCGAATCACAGGAACAGTTGTAATACGCCGTCAGCATCTTAACCGCATAGGTTTTCCCAAAACGGCTGGGGCGGCTGATGCAGACAAGACCGCTCTTTTTCCAATACGTTCATTCATGAGTGTAATAAGCCCTGTCTTGTCCACATATTCTGATTTTGTGATTTGGGCAAAACTGGTATTCCCCGGATTCACATAGATCCCCATCTTGGCACGAGTCGTGCTTCTACATAATCATACATCGGGCACGCGCATCCACCTTGCGAAAAAGAACATGGATACTATTTTTCTCGCGCAGGGGAACATGTCGGCCTTATTTTACGGTCACGGGAACATGTCGAGAAACTGGAATATGTCAATCTGTGTATATTTTCAGTTCTTTGCACTTTCTGATTGCCAAATC
>JAFUHD010000293.1 GCA_017469025.1 Clostridia bacterium | reverse complement strand
CGGAAAAGAGAAAAGCTGGAAGACCCGCCGGATCAAAGAACAAGAAGACCCTTGAACGCGAGAAAGAAGCCCAAAAACAAGCGGAGCAAGGAATAGAACCGCCTCCAAAACGTCCCAGAGGCCGACCCGTTGGTTCAAAAACTAAGAATAGAGATACATCCAAGAAACTTGGCCGACCCGTTGGCTCAAAGGACAAGGTCACACGAAAAAGAAGATCCAACGCAAAAACAACCAAAAAAGCAGAAGCTTGAACGAAATTAAATACTTGAATTTATTGAGATAAAAGTCGTTGAAAAAATAAGTGGAAAAATATAAGGATGTATTGGAACGATCTGTGATTTCCAACGGCCCTTGAATTTTCTGGGGTCGTTGGACGCCACAGTTAACAATATACCCGGGAATTCAAGTTTATATTATCAGGTATATTTTTATAAGATAAATCTAACATGATTGATTAGGAGGGCACCCGAAATGCTCTATTCAAGTGCCGGACTGCTTGCACTGTTTATTCAGTTAATCATCAACCATGATATTCTTTTTAATACATCCGATGGTATGATTCTCCCTGTAAACCGCTTATACAGCCAGTTTCTGCTTTCCGTTACATTATACTTTATTACCGATCTTGCCTGGGGCATTCTGTATGAGCTTCATTTGATGTTCCTCATTTACGCGGATACCGTGGTCTATTTTGCGGCAATGGCATTTTCCATTCTGTTCTGGACACGCTATGTCATTGCCTATCTGAAAGACAACAATGCCTTTTCCCGTATTCTGTCTGTCAGCGGCTGGATTCTCTTTGTTTTTGAAATACTGGTACTGTTTGTGAATTTTGTTCATCCGGTACTGTTTTCCTTTGATCAGGACGATGTTTATCACGCATTGACCGGCAGATATATCATTCTGGTTCTGCAGATAGCCATGTTCTTTTTCAGCGGGGTTTACGCTCTGACCATTGCCGGAAAACGCACTGAAACGATGAAACTCCGGCACAATACCATTGGATTATCCAGCCTGACCATGGCAGCCTTTATTCTGCTTCAGGCAATTTATCCACTGATGCCCCTCTATGCCATCGGATGTCTGCTGAGCACGTGTATACTGCGCAGTTTCGTCCTTGAAAATGAAAAAAATGAGTATCGGGATCAGCTTGAAGAACGTCTTCAGGATAATATTCTTAAGGGCAACTACTATGATCTGCTGACTGGCCTGCCCGGAATGAGTTACTTTTTTGAGCTGGTACGGAAAAAACGTAAAAGTCTGATTCAAAGCAGGAAAACCCCCGCATTTCTCTACCTGAATCTGAGCGGCATGAAGTTCTACAATCAGAAGCATGGTTTTGATGGCGGAGACCGTCTGCTCAGGTCATATGCCCAGCTGCTTATTTCGATTTTCGGCAAGGAAAACTGCAGCCGGTTTGGGCGGGACCATTTTGCCATTATTGCGGACAGCACCGGAATTGAAGGAACGCTGAACAAACTGTTTTCTGAATGGAACGCACTTCATCCGGAGGAGTGTCCTCCCATTCTTGCCGGCATCTATCTGGATGATCCGAAAAACACTGATGTTGCAGACGTCACGACTGCGTACGATCTGGCTAAATTGGCCTGTGACAGCATTCACACCAATTATCATTCATCATTTTGTTATTTTGACTCATCTCTTTACGTAAGTGTTGAACGGAAACAGTACATCATCTCACATCTGGATCAGGCGATCGCTGAAAAATGGATACAAGTCTATTATCAGCCAATTATCCGCTCTACCAATGGACATGTCTGTGACGAAGAAGCTCTGGCCCGCTGGATTGATCCGACCCGCGGATTCCTGTCTCCGGCGGACTTTATTCCAATTCTTGAAGAAGCTGAACTGATTTACAAACTGGATCTGTATGTTGTAGAAGAAGTTCTGGCAAAAATGAAGAAAACGAAGGAAGCAGGACTGCATCTGGTTCCTCAGTCAATAAACCTTTCCAGATCTGACTTCGATGCCTGTGACATTGTTGAGGAAATCTGCAGACGCATTGATTCTGCCGGCATTTCCCGCAAGCTCTTTACCATAGAAATCACGGAGAGCATTATCGGTTCCGACTTTGATTTTATGAAGGCGCAGATAGAACGTTTCCGTTCTCTCGGCTTCCCGGTCTGGATGGATGACTTTGGCAGTGGATATTCTTCCCTTGATGTCCTTCAGAGTCTCACTGTTGACCTGATTAAACTTGATATGCGCTTTATGCAGCAGTTCAGTCATGATAACAAGAACCGTATCATTCTGACTGAACTCATGAAGATGGCTGTCGGTCTTGGCATTGACACTGTCTGTGAAGGTGTTGAGCATGAAGATCAGGTTGAATTTCTGCGTGAAATCGGCTGTGCCAAATTACAGGGTTATTACTATACAAAACCCCTCCCTCTCGATCAGATTCTCACCCGGTATGAAACCGGCACCCAGATTGGTTTTGAAAACCCAAATGAATCCGACTATTTCGAAGCTATCGGCAGAATCAACCTGTATGATCTGGCTGTCCTTGCCAAAGATGATACCGACAAGTTCCGTCATTATTTCAGCACCATCCCTATGGCAATTATTGAAGTCCGTAATAATAAAGCACGATTTACCCGCAGTAATCAGGCTTACCGGGATTTCATGCATCAGACATTCAGCATCGATATTTCCTGCATGGGCAGTTCCTTTGAAAAAACACCGGAAGGCCCCGGACAGCCATTTGTCCAAATGCTCCATCGGTGCTGCGAGGAAGGCGGCCGCGCTGTTTTTGACGAAAGCCTCCCGGATGGAACCACAGTGCATTCTTTCATGCGCCGCATAGCTGACAACCCTCTGACCGGCACAACCGCTGCTGTTGTAGCAGTTCTTGCTGTCAACGATGCACTTTAATTGTTCTGACGGATAATGCTTTGGCCGAATAACCGCAGATCTCAGCCAGATTAAAGTCCAGTATGACTTTTATGCCGTGGACGATGCAAATCTTATCGTAGATCGTGCGCCAGTCCACAATGGCAATTTCACTGCAGACTTCCGGCCGCGTGCTGTTGATCCTGCCGTCCATCGAATTATCCTTCCGTATTCAGATAATTTCAGCGTATTTCCAAAATCTGGAAAAGACACTGATGTTTACTGCATCAGTGCCTTTTTTTAATGAGAATTCATCTTTCGTATAAAGTTGGGGTTCCTTTTGAAACGTGTGCGGAGCGTTTCACCGGATCGGATTCGTCTGGCTCGTGCGTCTTCATTCATGACAATGTTGGGCTTTCAACACTATATCAATCGCAAATATCATCATTCGACAAACAAGCACGAAATGCTGAGCTGTTTCCTTTCTGCGCAGCTGTTCATCCAGCTGCTTTGCCATATTATTTGGCAATGATCTTCTCATGTTTTTATGAGCCCTTTGGAACGGATGGATCGTCCCAAACAATATCATCGAAGAAAAAACAGCCCAGCCATCATCTTCTGCATTTACCAAGAATGCAGCTTTTTTATGATCTTCTGTCATTCCTTAGTGTTTTCCGCAAATCCCCTTGTCCGAATTCCTCTGTCAATGCTGCTCAAAGCCGATCAGTCCACGGACTCCAAGCTGTGCCCTATCCTCACCGTTCTGCTGCTCTTAATCACCCCACCGTCCCGGTGCGTCATTTGTGCTCATGCAGGTCACTCTATCTTTTGTGCAACCTTATAGCTGACAAAACCAGTAGTCCCGTCTTCAAGTACAATTTCATACCAGCCATTATCGGCCTGACTGATCAGACCATAGGTTTTACCAGGCGTCGCTGTTCCAATCCGTGATGCTTTTGCATCTGGTTCTTTCCGGACATTTACAATAACCTCGTTGGTAATCAGAACCTTATGCGGCCGCATGTAAGGCTCCACCGTCTCTTCAACAAATCCGTCAAGGTTCAGCCAGATACAGGGACGAACCGCTATCTTGGGATTCCCGATTGCGCCCAGCGATTCTCCTCCACAGGTCATAACGCCGCCGCTGGTCGCCACAAAAGATGCCATATAATCGCTTTCCCAGCTGATCGTCCTGAGCCACCAGTGTACATTATCTGGTCCAAATTCCCGACTGATATAAGGCTTCTGGGCCTCTGCAAATGCAGTTGCCTTCACCATCCGGTCCGCATGATCCGCAAAAAGGTGCTTTGCCTGATCGTTGTCAAGGAGAAACACCGTATCGGTTGTCGCTGGCTCATGCCAGTTGCTGAGTGTTTTCGTTACAATTCTCTGCTTTTCTTCTTCCGTAAATGCGGTTATGTAGAATGTTTCATTAAGCCAGGTGCGAAGCGTGGAATCCACCCATGACGCCAAAACACCTTTTGTGCTGTATGGTTTAGCATCCAACGCATACGTACTGATCAGCAGTGCCTCGTTTCCTTCCACAGACAAAACGCGCCATGAAATCGGTTCATGACCATCATAAATATCATTGTCCTGCTCATACCTGCCAAAGACGATTGTATCGCCGGGTTTATATGATTCAGAAAATGCCCCCACCGAGAAAAGCAACAAAACAAGCACAAAAAGTACCTTCGTTACCATCTTCATATAAATCCCCCCTCGGACCTGAATACAACGATTATACCGCTTTTAAAATAACCATGCAATTCAAAAACCCGGATGTCTGACGACATCCGGGTTTGGAAACTGAACCTTTTGACTGTACAGCAGTCAGTATCTGCAAAGACGTTCAGCGTCTGTACTATGAACGCTTCTTTCCCTTCCCTGCACAGTTATCACAGCAGACAGGCCATGGGTTAATGGATGAGACAAATGTAAACTCCTTCCCACATCTGCGGCACTTTCTTCTGATTGTCTCTACTGGCCTGATCTTTGCTCTGCATGTCTGGCAGTAATCCGGCCAGTACTGGACATTCTCAGGAAGTGTAAATGTCTTCCCGCAATTCCGGCATGTTCTGGTGATCATTCCGGCAGTTGCGGCATTCTCTGTCTTAACACTTGATTCAGCCGGAACATCTCCCCGGAACAGTTTTCTCAACCATTCAAGCATCTGCACATCCTCCCTTAATGACATAGTCGTGCTTTCGGCACCGTATCAATTGCAGTTGTCATGATTTGACAAACCAGCACGTTGTGCTGGGCCATTTCCTTCATTCTAAACAGCCGTCATAACAACTGTTCGGCCGCATTTGGCGGCAAAACAAACAGGGCATTGAACGATGTTCACCTGACAGATCCTGCAGGATCAGCAGTTTTAAAGAACAGCCTGTCATTGAGCCAGCAGTTTGTCTAAAACCGGATAGATATCATTTTCATTTTCATAGGGATGGATCTTAAAGTATTCATCCCCTGTCAGCATGGCAGACAGGTTTCCCCGGGATCTGTTATGAAAGATATGCACTGGCTTCCCGTATTTCTCGGCATATGCCAGCTCATAGCCCACCCCCAGCGACGGCGTGGAGCACTCCGCAATTACAATATCTGCTTCCCGCAGCCATGCTGTATCCTGCACGTATATCTCCCTGTCTGTTGATGCCTCCTGAAGCGACAGATCTCCGACCTGTTCGGTTAAAACCGTATGTTCCTGTTTAAGATGTTCAATTATTCGGTGGTACAGACCGACATCGTCCCTGCCGCCGCGAATCGATCCTGCAAAGTAAATCTTCATCTGTCCCTCCTGCCATCCGATCTTTCTGTTTTCTCAAGGTATTCGGCAGATTAAATGACTTTTTTGTTTTTCCACTTTCCGCTTCTGAAACGCAGAACATCCAGAACCGCTTTCAGGCACCAGTCAAGCACCATTGCCCAGGCAATACCCACAATGCCCATCTTGAGCCACAGTCCCAGAACAAATGACAGCAGTGTACGGAATACGACCGTGCACAGAACTGAGGACCAGAGGCTGAAGTTTACATCTCCTGCAGCCCGGAGACCAGAGGAAAGCGGCATTGCAAAAGGCTGGACAAGGCCTGCAAAAATGTTGTGAATAATCACAATTACCCAGATGAAGTGCCGTGTTTCAGCTGTAATCGCATACAGTGGCAGAATCAAAGGGACAAGAAGCAGCACCATTACATTCCACGCCGATGAAAGCATGAGCGAAAGCCGCGTTAGTTTACGCATATACCAGGATGCCGCGTCCGTATCGCCTGCACCCATGCACTGACCGATTACGGTGATAAAGACCGGACTCATGGAGGTACACATGCAGGCTGCCAAGGACCACAGTGTCTGCCCGATACCGTTTGCCGCAATCTGGGAAGTTCCAAATGTGGCAATCAGGGAGCCCAGGACTACCTTTGCCAGCTGAAACAGCACCTGTTCTGCGGCATTTGGTACAGCGATATGAAGAATACGGCCTGCCATTTCCCGCTGTGGGCGCAGCATGTCTTTCACCCTGACAAACACGTCGTTTTTCTCATTGAAGCAAAGCGCTGTCATAATGACCGCAGCAAAGTACCATGAGATTGTTGTAGGCCATGCGACACCGGCCGCACCTGCTTTCAGAACAAATACACCGATTGCGTTTCCAATAACATTCAGAAGATTCATGGCCGCAGATACATACATGGTTGTACGTGTTTTACCCATGGATCTGTACAGCGCAGCGCCTGTATTATATATGGCATTGGCCGGAAAAGATAACGCAACAATACGCAGATAAATCTGACAGGCTGACATAACGGCTCCGTCTACCCTGGCATAAAGCCGTGCAAGCACTGCATTCCCAAACAGAAGTGTCAGTAAAACACAGACCAGGGACAGCACCCCGCCGATGTGAAATCCCTGTGAGGCAGCCAGATTTGCCTTGTCATGGTCGCCGCGTCCGATATACTGGGAGACAATAACCGCTGCACCAGTCGCCACTGCTGTAAAAAGATAAATGAAAATGGTATAAATCATCGTATCGAGCGAAACGCCGGATACGGTTGCCTCGCCTGCATAGCTGACCATCATGGTATCTGCAATACCGACAATCAGTTGAAGCAGCTGCTCAATCAGCAGGGGAACGATCATGGCTTTCAGGGCTTTGTTCGAAAAAATCTGACGTTTTTCCGCCAGTCCGGGTCTCGGATTCAGAACACGTTCCATATCAGGTTCACCTTTCTTTATGCTTTGATTTGTACTGTAGCATCATAATGACACCATGTCAATACAAGATCGAAAATTAATTGACACGGTGTCAGAAACTGCTTATAATAGCAGGACTATCGTGATATATGTCAGTCACGAAAAATCAGACGGTCTGCCAACATCAAAAGCGATCGCCCACCCCATGGGCTGATATGTAAAATGACAACTGCATGGTTACACGGCTTAAAGCTCTTAATCTCTAAAAAAGACAGCCGCAATGGTTACAGGACCAGATGCACAACCATGTCATTAAAGAGAGGAGTATCTGCATGCCCAGAGGTTCCGCAGAACTGACACTTGCACGCAGGGAAGAGATCATCTCCGCCTGCGAGAAACTTTACCTGACAATGAGCTTTAAGGAAATTACCCTTAAAGATATCGCTGGTGCAACCAGTTTCACTAGAACATCCATTTATAATTACTTTCAGACCAAAGAAGAAATCTTTCTAGCCCTGATGCAGAAAGAATATGAAAGCTGGATCAGAGAACTGAACAGTCTGACCGATGATCATCCCTCACTGAGTCTGGATGACCTGGCCAGTGCCCTTGCCCATACACTTGAAAAGCGCGGCATGCTCCTTAAACTGCTCAGTATGAATCACTTCGATATGGAAGAAAACAGTCGTCCGGAATGCCTGCGGGAATTCAAGACAGCTTACGGGGATTCGATCGAAGCACTTCGCCGTTGTATTGCGAAATTCTGTCCCCACATGGATGCCGGGGCACAGCAGAATTTTCTGTATGCTTTTCTGCCATTCCTTTACGGAATATACCCTTATACGACCGTAACCGGAAAACAGCGGCAGGCGATGGCAGACGCCGGGATGCATTTCGTGTATATGAGTGTCTATGACATTGCATATAACAGCATCCGAACGCTCCTTCAGTCTACAGCCAGCTGATATCGGTTCAAATACCTGACCTGCACAAAGAATGGGCAGTGCGGAAAGCAGTTGCAGAGTCTCTGAACAGTTGTCCGCAAATCAACGAACTCTTTTGAAAGTCTATTGACATCATGTCAGAACTGTTTTACACTATTGCTGACATGATGTCATTTTTATATTTGACAGGGAAACAGGAGATGGCCCAGCACTTTGTGCTGGTTTGCCACACAATGACAACTGCAATTGCTACGGTGCCGAAAGCACGACTATGTCATTATTTTGATTGCCCATCACTTTGTGCTGGTTTGCCACACAACGGCAACTGCGATTGATACGGTGCCGAAAGTACAATTAAATCATTAAGGGAGGCATGACAGGATATGAAATATGTGAAATTAGGAAACAGTGAGCTGAATGTTTCACGTATCTGTATGGGATGCATGGGCTTTGGTGATGCCGGCCAGGGACAGCATGCTTGGACACTGAATGAACCGCATTCCCGTGAGATCATCCAGCATGGTCTTGATCTGGGCATCAATTTCTTCGACACAGCGATCGCCTATCAGAGTGGAACCAGTGAGCAGTATGTCGGCCGCGCACTCCGGGATTTCGCGAAACGAGATGAGGTAGTGGTCGCAACAAAGTTTCTGCCAAGAACGCCGGATGAAATCAGCGCCGGCATCACCGGACAGCAGCACATAGAACGTATACTCAATCAAAGCCTCGCCAACCTCGGGATGGACTATGTCGACCTGTACATCTATCATATGTGGGACTGGCAGACACCCATTGAAGATATTCTGGACGGACTGAACCGTGCTGTACAGGCAGGCAAAGTACGTTATATCGGTATCTCAAACTGCTTTGCGTGGCAGCTGGCAAAGGCGAATACCATTGCCGAACGAGAGGGATTCGCCAAATTTGTCTCCATCCAGGGACACTATAATCTGCTCTTCCGCGAGGAGGAACGTGAAATGGTGCCATACTGTAATGAAGAGAACATCGCTCTGACACCTTACAGTGCCCTTGCATCCGGCCGTCTGTCCCGCAAACCGGGCGAAACATCCAATCGCCTTGAAAAGGACAACTACGCGAAATTCAAGTATGATGCCACGAAGGAACAGGATGAGGTCATTATCAACCGCGTCGCTGAAATTGCCGAAAAACGCGGTATATCCATGACAGAGGTTTCCCTGGCCTGGCTTCTGAAAAAAGTTACCTCCCCTGTCGTCGGTGCAACAAAGTTCCACCACCTTGACGGTGCAGTCAAAGCTGTCGATCTCAGTCTGACCAGTGAGGAAACTGCTTACCTCGAAGAGCCTTACAAGCCTCATCCTCTGGCAGGTGTCATGGCACAGAACAGACCGGTTACACGCAACTAAGCCATGTTGTGCGGCCGGAGATCATTTTTCTCTGCATTTTCTAAATTAAATCCCAAAGCAGCCTAAAAAGCCTTCAGGTCATCCTGAAGGCTTTTTTATAGAACTAACTGTTATTTCCGCCGGAGTTCCGGATGTTTGTCATAGAACGCCTGCTTGTCCGCGTACATGGCGTCATCTGCAATGCGCAGAACAGTCGCCACATTGGAAGTTTCTGCTGACCAAAGACTGCCGACGGCCATGCTCACACTGTTTTTGTCCGCATCGGTGCGCAGGCGCTGCTCTTTCTGTCCGAAGGTTTCTTTGTCAATATCGTCAATGATAATGACAAACTCATCCCCTCCTGTGCGAAAGATATCTTTATGACAGAAAAGCGTTTTAAACAATTCTGCGGCAGTGATTAGGAAACGGTCGCCTGCATCATGGCCCTCATGGTCATTCACAGCCTTGAGTCCGTTCAGATCAATGTTCAACACACCGAAGGGTCTGGGTGGAACCTGCTCAGAGATTACACGCACCCTTTCCAGCATCGCCCGGCGGTTATTAAGCCCCGTCAGGGCATCAATCTGGCTGATCGACTCCAGCCGTTCCATCAGCAGATAATTCGCAATTTCCGAGCCGAGGAAAAAGGATATCATTTCGATTAATTCCTTGATCCCGACTACTTTTTGAACGTCAAAGTTGATCACATACAGATAACCGATAACCCGCCTTTCCCGCCTCAGCGGAATCAGGACAAGACTGGTGACTTTATTATCACGCATTGACTTTGCCCAGGCAGGATTCTTTTCCTCAACCTCAGCGATATCCTGTTCATTCTTGATAATGACTGCATTGCTGCTTCCTAACATATTTTCCCATGTGCACATAAGATCATACGATATCACATCCGGCCGGGTATGCAGCCACTCATCACGGGTTACATACTCACAGAATTTTTCTGTTTTCTCATATTCGTGGCTGATCAGCATAATCCTTGAAGCAGCTGCATCCGCTTCTGTTACAATCAGTTTCAGAACTTCCCTGACACCGGACTTGATATCTTTCGCACCGACCAGATCAATGCAAGCCTTGATCACGGTTTCTGCGGTATGGATCGACAGATCAGACATACGTCCTGACTCGGCTTCCTTTGTAAATTCAAAGATGAACTGGCAATAGCCGGTATCATCGCGGTCGGACATCAGTGGAATCAGCGTCTGATCGGTCCAATAGCCAAGTGCCCTGGTCTCAACATACGCATGCATCCGCTGTCCATAGCAGGCTGCCCGTATACAGAAATCCTCAAACTTATTATCCTTCGGTACCAGTTCGCTGTAAATCATGCCGTCATAATAGCCGGACCCCATAATCGTCTGGTATGCCTGATTGGCTGCAACAATACGGATTGCACCAAAGGTTTTGTCAGGCTTTTTCTCGACGGATATAACGCAGCATGGCATATCCACACAACATACAAAAGCATGATAATCCATTTGTCACCTCTTCCTGCAGCATGACCGGAAACACCGGTATGTTTCAAGCATCCTTGATCTGCAGGCGATGCGTTCTGTCTTTCCTGATGACACCGACAATAAGCTGATCAGTACCGTTCTCCTGAACCATCGCCGCGCGCAGATTTACATGTACAGGTTCATCGTTAATCACAAGTCTGTAATTCAGACTGAATACACCCTGCTCCCGTATGCCCTCCAGCATCTTATCCTTAGAAAAGAACTGAAGGTATTTGGGAAGATCCTCGGGATAGACGGTCCGTCTGCCGTTTTGAATTCCCAATCTGAAGAAATCTTCACCTGATTTTTCAATACCGAGCCGCTCATAATCCTGTGTCGCACTGAACTCTATGTACTTGTTTGTCTCGGGATCTATCAGATACAGACTGAGATAACGGCCTGAAAGCGCTGCAATCCTTCCGAGCACAATCCGCTCCTGACGGGCTTTGGTTTCCGCTTCTTTCTGTTTCATCTGTGAATCTATAATACTGATACCGATAATGATATGATCCCTGTCTGTCTGCATCCGCATGACTTTCATGCTGACATAAATGGGTTTGCCTCCATCGATGAGACGGTATGTTCTTGTAAAGACGCCATGTTCATTCAGCTCGCGAATGACATTATCCTTTGTAAAGCCGGAAATAAACGCTTCGCGGTCTTCCTCATAGATCCGCGTCATCGTATCCCGTTTGGCTGAATCAAAGAAATGTTTCCCATGACGTTCAACAGCCAGTTCTTCCTCACCGACCGGAGATGAGTACTCTATGAAATCCTCTGTTTTAAGATCGACATAATAAAGGTTGTAGTAGTCAGCAGCAAGCGCTCTGGCAATTCCGGCATATGTTGCCCCTTCCGGCTCATCGGTAATGGACAGCACTGCGATGGCAACTGCTGTCGCTCCGGTGACGGGATTCACGCCGATTCTTCTCGCAAAAGAATGCACAATGGAACCATCGTCCATCTTTTCATCAAAAAAGGCCCTGTTGCCGTTTTGACAGCACTGACTGACCAGTTTCATAAATGCAGAACCCCGTCCAAAGGGAGAGGATGTATAATCACTCAGCTTGTCTGACAGATCAAACCTGAAAAAGCGTGTCATGAAGTCCCGGTACGACTGATTGCTGCGAACGAACCGCACCCTCCCGCTTTGGATCTCCATGATACCCATGGGCAGCGTATCAAAATAATTCTGCAGACTGGCATCGTCTTCATTTGCGATCACGCCAATATCGAACAGGTTCGCACGGCCAATGGTCTCATAGTACTCCGATTCATCCGGGTTTTCAAACCCGATCTGAATGCCTTTGGCATACCGTTCCAGAATCGTTTCCATGGGCACCGGCTTATTGAAATAGTACCCTTGTAGTTTTGAACAGCCGATTTCCTGAAGGAACCTGACCTGCTTCTCCGTTTCAACGCCTTCGCAGACCGTATCAACACCGAGACCATTGGCCATCTTAACCAGTTCCGTCAGAATGATCTTGCATCCATCACCCTCTTCAAGACGTTTCATAAAACTCATGTCAAACTTGATGAGATCAAAGTGAATGCTTTGCAAAACATCAAGTGACGAATAACCGCTGCCAAAGTCATCCATCCAGACATGAAAGCCCAGTTCCTGGAACCGCCTGATCTGTTCTTTCATGTATTCAAAATTGCTGCCTATGATGCTCTCTGTTATCTCAATTGTAATCAGCTCCCGCGGAACACCGGCATTGTCAACGCGATTTCGGATTTCCTCAACCATATCGCATTTTTCAAAGTCAGAACGGGACAGATTAATCGACTGCGGTACAACATACAGGCCTTTCGACGCCTGCATATGAATCTTTTCAAGGACCCGGTCAAGTACAAACAGATCCAGTTTGTAAATCGCCCCAGCTTCCTCCAGTGCAGGAATGAAATCCGCCGGAGACATAAAACCGTTTCTGGGATCAATCCAGCGTGCCAGAGCCTCTTCATCACACACTCTGCCATTTACTGCACGGACAATCGGCTGATAGTACACCTGAATCCAGTGCTCCTGTATGGCCCGGTTCAGATTTTCAAGAATATACTGCCGCCGCTCTGCGTCATCCCCCAGCTTCTGACTGTAATAATCAAACCTGTCCGTATAGGAACTGCTGATTTCATCACAGGCTATTTTGGCACGGTCGCAGGCAACATTCACAGGAATCCGGTCAAGATTGTCCAGGTAAATACCTACATGTACTGGAAGAACTCTGCCGCCATTGGCACCATGCCATTCGTGAAACAGTCTGTGAATCGTATTTTCAATGTTGTCTGCCTTTGTAAAAACCGCAAAATGGTCCGCACTTATATGGCCGCAGTTCTCACTTGAAAACACATCGGTCAGTATCTTGGCAAAAGAACGTAAGAGCTGATCTCCTTCCGAAAAACCATATCGGGTATTGAAAAACTTCATTCCGCCCAGATCAAAGTAAAGCAGAACAGCCTGGCCGCCTTCTCTCTGAATTGCTTCACGGCCGGATTCCGCCAGTTCAAAGAAGTAGGTCATACTGGGCAGTCCCGTCAGATAATCATAGGAACCGGATTTCTGAATGGCCGGATCCTCCATCATACTGCTGAAAACCAGATTTTGTTCCAGTTGAACAGATTCACTAGCCGGCAGCGTTCCCGTATCACCGTCTCCGTCCCGTGCCCCGGTATGTTCACGCCATTCGGGATCATAAACGCCTTCATCGGTATAGGCAACCTGAGCAAGCCGAACCCCTGATTCCGTATAAACATGTTTCCCGACTGCATGAATGACGTGCCAGTCCGGGCTGCCGGATACTTTTGATCTGTAAACAACATCGTAACTGCCATCATCAGTCGCAAAACGAAAAGATGCGTCTGCAATTCTTGCTATATCATCAGGATGTGTTCCCTGGTACATATCCTGGTCCATAAGGACATACGCATCCCTTTTGTTCTTGAATCCAAACAGCGTGCAAAAACCGTCTGAAAGAGCAAGCGTAACTACCCGTTTGTCAACGAACTGATAGACAGCAAACGGCGTGGCCAGTCCTTCAAGCAGTTCCTGCTCTGTTTGCGTAAAACAATATCTTTTCATGATTTTCCCTCACAGTTCGTATTCCCGTTCAGATGGAATTCATCAGGGCTGTTATGTGCTTTGCTCCAGACATTTGTATAAGCGTTTTTATACAACATAGCCATTTATCCAAATAATGTAATCCCATTATACCCAGTAACCATCCCAAATTCAACATCTCCGGAAAAATCCGCATTTCCTCATGATGATTTCAATTCTGCTCTTTCCTGTCCGGCATGACAAATACCCTGCTTGCAGTTTTCACGCAGAACAGATAGAATTCCCTCAGTTTTCAAGTCAAATGAATCACACTGCAATCGCAGTTTTCACGCAGAACAGATAGAATTCCCTCAGTTTTCAAGTCAAATGAATCACACTGCAATCGGAAAAAATGCTTTGGAGTAAGCCATATGAAAAGCCATATCAGTTCTCTGAGACGGATCATCGGAGATGTCCTCATTGCCATGATCCTCCTGTTTACCCTGCAGCTTTCCTGTCTCATGCATTACCGCATCCAGACTGTTGCTCTGCGAAGCACCTACACCAGAGTTTTTGAATATGAACTGGCTGTCTGCGGGCTGTTTCTGCTTGTGGCACTGGATATCCGCTTCGGATGGCTCACCAAAGCAGCCTCATCGTTTCTACACACAATCGGGCACATCCTGCGGATACTCCTCATCTGTGCCGTATCGGTAATACTGTTTTTCAGCGGGAAGGTCATCATCGGTGGTTTCATGGACACGTCAGGCACGGCTGAGCATGCAATTGTACTTGGTATGGCACTTGAAAACGGAATGCCGACCAGCGACCTGCTGGCAAGACTTGATACTGCACACGCCTATCTCGAGCGCTGCCCGGAGGCACGCCTTATCCTGACAGGCGGCAATCCCGGTGCCAATGGAAAAACCGAAGCTTCCGTCATGCATGATCTGCTCTCTGCAGACGGTATTCCCGAACATAAAATGATTCTGGAAGACCGCGCCGAAACCACTATAGAGAACTTCCAGAACACAGCTGCCCTGATTGACCCGGAACGCCCCATTGTACTGATTACCAGTAATTATCATATGGACAGAGCTTCCAGTGCTGCCCGGCGGGCTGGTTTTACACAGATCATGCGACTGCCCGCGCCATCCTCCATTACAGCTCTTGGAACAAACGTCCTGTGGGAGGTCATCATGGAGCTGAACGAGCTGACCCTGAAGCAATAAAACAAGGCATCCCCCAACGGTGGATGCCTTGCTTGTTTTTTATCCGTTTCGTGTATGAAAGCTGTTTCTTATTCATCTGGAAGTTTTCCGTTTTCCCGCAGAATAGCTTCCGTACACCTGATCCCATCACAGATCATGCCGTTGCAATGGACCATTTTTACCTCTCCGCGTTCAGCGCTCGCATTCAGCAGATCCCTGCAGTTTATCATCCCGTCATGCTGTGCTTTTATCTCACGCAGCAGGCGATTGGCAGCTGCAGGATCATCCAGGCCGGATAATCCCAGTGCCATCAGGCTGCCCGTAATTGCGCCGCAGGCAGACCCTGTCTGCATGCCTCCCCGGAAATACGTTGCTGCTTTCATGGCAGTTTCCTCGTCAAATCCTGCATCCTCCGCAAATACAGAAACAGCAGCCTGACAGCAGTTATAAACCGGACGGCCATCCGGTGTAAAGTGTGAACGGCGTTCCATCGCCAGATCCGTATATTTGCTCATCGTATGCTCCTCTATGTAACTGAATGCATTGGCCGGACCATTGATCACTGGTCAAAAATGCCCGGAACACCGAATTCAGGCATTCCGGGAAAAGACTATTTGATTTCGCGCATTTTGAACTCTTTATCTTCCTCAATCATCTGCAGCATAACATCTGCAAATACCGGGTCAAACTGGGTTCCTCGGCCGTTTCGTATTTCACGCCGGATATCTTCCTGATTCATGATATCCCTATAAATCCGGCGACTCGACATTGCATCATACGCATCCGCCACCGCAATAATTCTGGCCTGCTCAGGAATTTCATCCCCTGACAGATGATCCGGATATCCGGAACCATTATACCACTCGTGATGCCAGCGTGCACCTTCGGAGAGCCTCGGCATTTCCTCGATATATTCAAGAATGTTGGCGCCAACCTTGGGATGGGATTGAATCACCTTATATTCCTCTTCTGTCAGTTTGCCCTTCTTGTTGATGATGCTGTCCGGTACGCCGATTTTACCGACATCATGCAGAAGCCCCATCATAAAGATTTCGCTCTGTTCCCGTTCGGTATAGCCGCAGCGCCTGGCAATTTCCTTTGCATAGGCAGCTACGCGCGTGGAATGTCCATTTGTGTACGGATCCTTCGCATCAATGGTCCTGGCCAGCGTCTGTACAACATGCAGCGACAGCTTTTCATTTTCCTGACTCTTGCGTTCTACCGTTGCCGCCAGATTCCGTTGAAGCTGAATCAGTTCAATCGTATGTTTTACACGCTGAATAAGTACCTCGGAAACAACCGGTTTACGGATAAAATCCATTCCGCCAATCTTAAAACATTCCGCTTCTTTTTCCGGATCTGTATCAGCTGTCAGGAAGATTACCGGCACATCCGCTCCCATCTGGGTATCCCGCATCTGACGGAGGGTGCCAAAACCATCCATATCCTTCATTTTGAGGTCCAGCAAAATCAGTGCCGGCTTGTTGTCGTGCAGATAGGCAATCAGCTCTTTTCCGGAATGAAGGCTGGCAACCAGGAATCCATTCAGGGTCAGAATATCTGATGTTTCCTGTAATTCATCAGGAACATCGTCTACCAGGGCAATCGTCTGAATCGTCTCCGAATTGTCCTGTTCAGCCTGATTCCGAAGCTGAACGCGTCCGCACTCATAGGTTACAACTGTGTTTTCAGAATACGGTGAATGTTTCCACTGGGCAATCAGACGGTTAATGACATGATTGATATCATATTCCTGTATCTCGGGCAGCAGAAAGAACAGCTGATTCTCTCCGCATTCCATCATGATATCGCTGTTCCGGAGGGAACTGCTCATGCAGCTTCGGAACTCCGCCATAATCACAGACCGTTCTTCATCATCGACGTGCTTAGTCAGCGTATTGGTAAACAGCACACGATAAGCCACGCCGTGATAACGGCTCATATACCGGACCATGTACCGGTATACGGAACCAAACGCTTCTTTTCCCATCCACATGGCATTCAGAGAATCATTTTTTTCCTCAATCACACGTGTGATGGAGTCAAGATCCAGCTTCCCATTATGCGCCGGCTTTGAAACCTTCTTCGCACTGTACAGCTTAAAGCTGTGCTTGCCGTTCTCCTTGACATAGCGCATGGCCTGATCTGCCATTTGAAACAACTCTGTATAATCTGTACCATATTGCGGAACTTTAACCGCTCCAACAGAAACACCAGGCTGCAGAATCGGTTTATCTCCCAGCAATTTTTTCGAGCTGGTTGAAAACATCCGTTTGAGCCGGATCATTTCAGACTCCAGCTCATCTTCGGATACAGGATGGCGCAGAAAAACAATGAACTCATCACCGCCTATCCGGCCGCATACATCCTACGGGTCCATATTTTTAATCATCAGCTCCGAAAAATGGATCAGCAGCTGATCGCCAGCTTCATGGCCATAAAGATCATTAAATGATCCAAATGAATCCAGGTCAAACAGACAGAGAAAGCCCTTTTCCGTCCGGCACATCTCCGTCATTTTCACATTGGTGGCCGTTTTGTTCCAGAATCCTGTCAGCTGATCTGCAGATATACGCTTTTCAAGCTCCCGGGCTTCCTTCTGAAAATTCAGTGTCCTCTTGACACGGCTAACCAGAACTTCCGGATCCAGTGGCTTCTGAATGACATCCAGCACACCATGCATATCCTCAGTCTGTCCGTTCGGTGCGTCTCCTTCCATCAGAAAGACCACAGGTACATTCTGAGATTCAGGAAGGATTTTCTGAAAACGCCGTATGATTTCGAATCCGCTCAGATCAGGCAGTTCCATATCCAGAAGAACCAGATCAGGAATTCCGTCCGAGAGCACATGATCCAGAAGCTCCTGTCCGCTTTTCAGCTCTGTCACATGTACAGCTGCCTTCGACAACGCATCACGTGCTGTCTTCCGTGTTATCGGATCAGTATCTACAATGATTATACAATCTGCCATGTTCAGATCCTCTTGTTACGTGAATTCACAATAGAACGGTAAAAATTCTATTTCTACTTTTGATTATTACATGTTTAGTTAGTTTTCTTGCAAGCTCTCTCCTGATTCCCACGTTCGGCTTTCTCGAAAGAATAAGTGAAACGTCTTCTATTAAAAGG
>JAFUHD010000292.1 GCA_017469025.1 Clostridia bacterium | reverse complement strand
GGTGCCGAAAGCACGACTATGTCATTAAAGGAGCAATGCCGAGGCAAACACATGGCATTGCTCCTGCCTTTACACTTATTCTGTTTAGGAATAAACCGGAAAATTACTTGGCTTCCTTCCAGGCACTCTCCGGTGTCCAGGCTTCAGCGGTTGTAGAGCAGATACCGGTATCATGTACGCCGGCCTGCGCATAGCAGTAAGCACCCTGATATCCGGCTGCAACGACCAGCGCATAATCATGGCTGAACAGACGGGCAGCCGTCTTCAGCAGTTCCTTCTTCTCCTCCTGGGACTTGGCAGCACGTGCACCAAACAGCGCTTCCTCATAGTCCGCCGGCTTGGCCATCATGACCTTGTAGTTGACGCCCTCGGAGGAATACAGACGAATGTAGTTTGCAGTAAAGTCAAGCTTGGAGGAACCATTGTTGACCATGATACCCAGGTCATAATTGCCCTCAGCCTTCTGCGCGTTGAAGTCAGAGTTGGTCAGCTTCTTGATCTCGGCATTGATACCAATCTCGCTCAGGTAATACTGCAGCATGACAGCACAGGGCTCATTGGCCGCATTCTCACCATTGATGGTAATCACAGTGTCAAAGCCGTTCGGATAGCCGGCATCTGCAAGCATCTTCTTAGCAAGATCAAAGTCCTGCTCATACATGGCCAGGTTTTCATCATAGGACCAGGCACCCGGAACAGCGAAAACAGGTGTTACGCCGCCGAGACCGTCATAGATGGCATCGGACATTTCTTCCCAGTCAATGGCATGCATGACGGCAAGACGGACGTCCAGATTGTAGAATGGAGACTCCTCAACACCGGAGCAGAACATGAAGTAAGTGATGCCGGCCAGGTCAGGAGCATTGTTGGCTACGTTCTCATACTTGTCCTGGAGCTGCTTGATGCCGACGCTGTTGGGATTGCGGAGCACATCCAGTTCACCATTCATGAAAGAAGAAAGCTGGGTGGTAGCATCGCTCATGAACAGTACCTCAATGCCATCAAGATACGGTTCGCCCTCACGCCAGTAGTTCTCGTTCTTCACGTAGGAGATATGGCTGTCAGCAACCATTTCCTTCATGACAAATGCACCGGTTCCAACCGGATGGATGGCCGCCCAGTCATCACCGTTTGCCTCATAGGCAGCCGGAGAATAAATGCGGACTTCACCAACCGTATCTGTCCAGGTGTTTGCCCACTCGCTGTACTTGAGCACGACGGTGTAATCATCGGTTTTTTCAAAGCTCGCCGGATTGACCAGTTCAGAGCTCTTGCCAAAGTCCACCATCTGCTGGAAATTCCAGATAACCGCATCTGCATTGAAATCCGTTCCATCGGAGAACTTGATGCCCTCATGGAGCTTCAGTGTCAGCGTCAGTGCATCCGGATCCACGATGAACTCGTCCACAAGCCATCCTTCGGTATCGCCGGTTTCAGGATTGCGGCGGCCAAGTGCTTCAATGGCCGGTGCCTCATTATAACGGTCAGAGGTTGTTGTGGAATGCGGCGGGAAGAAGGTGGCAAACTCAAAACCGAGAACGGTCAGGGTTCCGCCATACGTCGGCGCCGCCTCTGCAAGCACAGCCGGAATTACGGAGACCAGCAGCATTGCAGCAAGAATCAGAGCAAGCATTTTCTTCATGGGAATACCTCCTTAATCATTTTACACATTCTGTGTATGTGAACCTGCCCAATTGCAGGATTGCACCGGATTAAACCAGATGGCAGGCGACCTGATGGCTGCCTTTTACAGTGTGCAGCGCAGGCACTTCCTGACTGCAGCGTTCCGTTGCTCTCGGGCAGCGGTTATGGAACGGACAGCCTGACGGCCGTTTCAGAATACTCGGCACTTCCCCCTGGATCGGCACTGCCTCACGCTGTGCCTCAACCAGCGGATCCGCGACCGGAATTGCCGACAGCAGTGCCTGTGTGTAGGGATGCAGCGGATGTTCATAGAGTTCATCACATTCAGCAATTTCCATGACACGGCCCAGATACATGACCAGAATTCTGTCAGATATGTGCTTGACCACCGCCAGATCATGCGCGATAAAGATGTAACTGATCCCGGTTTCTGCCTGTATCTTCTCAAGCAGATTGATAATCTGTGCCTGAATGGATACATCCAATGCTGAAATCGGCTCATCACAGATGATCAGGTCAGGATTTGACGACAGGGCGCGGGCAATGCCGATACGCTGACGCTGACCGCCAGAAAACTCATGTGCCACACGATCCTTCATTGCCGGATCCATGCCGACTTTGCGGAGCAGCTCATCCACACGATTCTCATACTCTGTACGTCCGTTCACCAGCTTGTGAATCAGCAGGCTCTCGCCAACAATGGACTCTGCACTCTGGCGCGGATCAAGGGAAGAGAACGGATCCTGGAAGATCATGGAAATCTTCGGTCTCACCGGCTTGAGTTCCTTGTCTTTCAGATGGGCAATGTCCCTGCCGCCAAAGATAATCGTACCTTCATCCGGCTCATACATCCGCATGATACACCGGGCAAGCGTCGTCTTTCCGCAGCCTGACTCACCAACCACACCGAGCGTTTCTCCCTGTTTGAGATCAAAGGCTATATCCTCAATGGCCTTCACCTCTCCCACTTTCTTGCGAAGCAGTCCTTTGTAAACCGGGAAATACTTGCGGACATTGGAGACCTTGAGACAGTAATCATCCAGCTGCGGACGCACAGGCGACTCACCGTAATTCTTGTGCAGCAGTGCCTCTGCTCCCTCGTCCAGCTGCTGCTGTGTCAGAATACAGCTGGACCAGTGGTTCTCACCAACCTGCTTGAGCGAATAATCCGTATTTGCCTTACAGGCATCACAGCGGTACTCACAGCGCTCGTAGAACGGACAGTACGGCGGGCGCTGGGACGGCACTGGCGGAAGCCCGTCAATCGGAATCAGGACACGGTCCTTGGGATCATCCAGACGCGGAATCGCTCTGAGAAGCGCACGGGTATAAGGATGTTTCGTATTGTGGAACACCTCAACACAGTCGCTGGTTTCCATGATATGTCCGCCATACATGACATAAATCCGTTCTGCATAGCGTGCGACCAGACCGAGGTTGTGCGTAACCATAATCACGGCCGTATTGGTCTTCTTGGCAATATCACGGATCATTTCAAGCAGCTGGGCCTGCGTTGTCACATCCAGTGCCGTCGTTGCCTCATCGGCAATCAGGATGTCCGGCCCCGGAGCCATCGCCATGGCAATCATAATGCGCTGGCGCATTCCGCCGGAAAACTGCTGCGGATAGTAATCATACCGTGTTTCCGCATCCGGTATATTGACCATCTTCATGGCCTCAATCGTTCTGCGTTTTGCCTCTTCCGGTGTAACCTTTTTGTGAAGCAGAATGTTTTCCTGAATCTGATATCCAACTGTCAGAACAGGATTCAGACTGGTCATCGGCTCCTGGAAAATCATGGAAATGCGGCCGCCGCGGATCTGACGCATTTCCTCACTGTCGCTTCCGTAGCTGAGAAGGTTATCCTTTACACCCTCCAGATAAACCTCGCCGCCGGCTACACGGCCCGGGCTGGCAATCAGCTGCAGACTTGAAAGCATGGTAACCGACTTGCCGGAGCCGCTTTCGCCGACAATACCGACAATTTCGCCGCGGTCCACATGCATGCTCACGCCCTCTATGGCGTTGAATTCCCTGTTGTCCGAACGGAAGGTTGTGACCAGATTCCGGATTTCAAGCAGATGCTTCGATGCCATTTGCACACACCCCCTTCCTTACAGTTCTCCGCGCAGCCGCGGATCCAGTGCATCCCGGACACCATCGCCCAGCGAATTGAGGCAGATGACCAGAAGCGCGATACATACACCAGGCGCGAGAGAATAGACTGGATTAGTCAGCAGATAAGACCGTCCGCCGGATACCAGCGTGCCCCAGGAAGCCGTCGGCGTCGAAATACCGAGACCGAGGAAACTGAGACCGGCTTCAGAAAGAATCGTGCCGCCAATCTGCTGCGTCATGGTAACAATAATCGGTGAGATGCTGTTGGGCAGGATATGTCTCAGCATGAGCCGTGCATTGCTGTTGCCCTGCAGGCGTCCTGCCATGATATAGTCCCGCTCCTTGATGGACATAACCTGAGAACGCATCATACGGATATAAACCGTCATGTTTGATATACCAAGAATAATGGACATATTCACGATGCCGCCGCCAAATACCGCACACAGTGCTATTGCCAGCACTACCTGCGGGATGACACGCACAGCCTCCGCAATTCTGCTGATGACATCGTCTACGATGCCGCCGAAATAACCCGCAATCATGCCGAGACTGGTTCCGATAATACAGGCGATGACAACTGCCAGAACACCGACAATCAGAGATACCCGGCTGCCGATGATGATACGGCTCAGCACATCGCGTCCGAATTCATCCGTACCGAGCAGATGAACCGCTGACGGGCCCTGATTCCGGTCTCTAACAGATGGCTTGTTCGGATCAAAGGGCATCAGCTGATTGGCAAACAGTGCCACCAGAATGATCAGGACAACAATAACCGCTGATACCAGAACGATCTTCCTTGAGAAAAGCGCGCGGATAAACTGTTTCCGCTTTTTTGCCTTATTGGCCCGAATGGCTGCCTGGGCAGCTGCAGAATCGGTTCGCGTCTGACTCATGTTCTGCTCCTTTCTCAGGCTACCTTGATCCGGGGATCAACGTAGACATAGACAATATCCGTAATGAGATTCACAACGCAGGAGAATACAGCGATCAGAAGAACACATCCCTGAATCAGCGGAATATCCACACTGGTAATCGCATTGACAAGCAGGGAGCCCATGCCCGGGATAACAAAGACATTTTCAACAAATACAGAGCCGCCGATCAGACCGCCAAGACGCAGACCCATGAGCGTAATGACCGGAAGCAGCGCATTCTTTAATGCATGCACATAAATGACCGCCTTGCTCCTGAGTCCCTTGGAGCGTGCCGTCCGGATATAATCCTGACGGATGACCTCCAGCATGGAGGAACGTGTCTGCCTCGTAATGGAGGCAATACCGCCGATAGCCAGGCACAGAAGCGGCATAATGGTCTGCCGGATACTGAGCAGAAGGTCTTCATGCGGCCAGACAAAGCCGCTGGACGGTAGCCAGCCGAGTTTCATGGCAAACACATACATAAACAGAATGCCCAGCCAGAACTGCGGCAGACAGCAGCAGACATTGGCTGTCAGTGTAACTGCCGTATCCGCTGCACTGCCACGTCTCACCGCACTGATAATGCCGAACAGAATGCCCAGCGGTACACTGATCACGAAGGCCAGCAGCGAAAAATAAATCGTCACCGGAACACGTTCGCTGATAATATCCACCACACGGCGGTGATAGGACTGGGATGTGCCCAGATCTCCTGTCAGGGCACCTTTCAGCCAAAGTGCATACCTGACCAGTACCGGCTTGTCCATGTTCATTTCCTTATACAGCCGCTCATACGTCTCACCGGAGATTTCACCGCCTGTCATTGCTGCAATCGGATCACCCGGGAGAAAATCCACCAGCATGTATGTCAGGAATGAAACAATCAGCAGAACCAGAAGGGTCTGTCCCAGCCGCTGGGCAATATATCTTGCCATCTTCATACCTCCTTACAGGGCTTAATACATGAGCTTTCTCAATGTCTGGACTCAGCATATCATTCCAAAAAAGCAGAGTCAACGAACGAACACCCCCATTTCGTCACTTTTTACGGGTTTTACAAAAGAAATTTTCGGATATGTTTCAATATATAAAACAAAGTGTTTCATTCGTATCAAATACTGTTTCAAAATTAAAACAGACGCTTGTATGATTCCGCTGAACCTGATATGCTTAATCCGGATTTATTCACAGCAGAACCGGGAAAAGAGGAGATCGTTATGAAACCTATCCTGATTGTCACTTCATCCCCTGACTATATTGACCCGCTCCTCAAAATCTGCATCGAGTCCGGTGTCAGTGCCGATGTCCTTCCATTTGAGCCGGACAGTGTCATCAGCGGAGTGAATGCCTATTTTCATGACAGCATCGGTGTCATTATCACAAGAGGACAGCTTAGTGAAATTCTCAAAACGCAGCAGCATTTTCCCTTGATTGAGGTCACTCTTTCCGGTGATGAAATGGCTGCCATTCTGGTACGCGCCTCACAGCGTATGGGATGTCCCCGCACCATTGCACTGATCGGATCCCCGAATCTGTTTCCGGATCCTGCACCCATTGCAAGTCTGTCCGGTACCAGAATCCGGCTTTATCCGGCTGCCTCCAGTTCTGACACTGTAGAAGCCGTTCGTGCGGCAAAAGCCGACGGTGCCGAGCTCATTATCGGAGATGCCCAGACCTGTGCCATTGCACAGGGCGAAGGTCTGCCCTGCGAATCCATTGGGCTGTCTGAAAACAGCATTGTAAAAGCACTGGGCAATGCCGTTCATCTGTCTGAAATACTTTTGCGCGACCAGCGTCATATGCAGGAAATGCGCCTTCTGCTCCAGCACTCCTCAGATGCCATCATCCGTCTGAATGCGGAAGGTGAAATACTGTTTGCCAACCCGCGTGCCGAAAAAGCCATGGGATGCCCTGAACAGACTGTTCATGGAACCAAACTGCTGGAACTGGATGGTCTGTCCCCCTCACCCGCCCTGGTTCGTGCACTTGAACTCAAACGGGATAATTATGCCGTTGTTCTGCAGTTTGGTCAGGCATCCTATGTTGCAAACGTTGCCTCCATGACTTTTGAAGGACAGCATGACGGTTTCATCATTTCCATGCAGGAATTTGCAGCAATTGATAATCTCGATGAACGCGTCCGCCAGGAACGTCACCGGCGCGGTTTTGTCGCAAAAGCCCGCTTTGAGAATTTTCCCTGCAAATCCCCGAAAATGCGTGCACTCATCGAGTGTGCAGAAACGTATGCCCAATATGATGTTCCCATTCTGATTACCGGAGAACCACGTCTGGCAAAATCCCGGCTTGCCGAATGCATCCACAATGCCAGTCTTCGAAGAAAAAACCCCTTTGTTTCTGTAGACATCAGTACCATTCAGCCCGAAAACCAGTTCGATGTTCTCTTCGGCCGGCGGACCGGCAGGGATATAGGTCTTGTTTCCACAGCCCACGAAGGCACATTGTTTCTTCTCGATGTCCATATGCTGGAGCCGGACTGTCAGCGTCAGCTTCTCAGCATTCTCCGTAAAGGAACCTTTCAGCGCAAAGATTCCGCCGAACCCATTCCCGCCTCTGTCCGGCTCATCTGCTCCACATTCGTGGATCTGCTTAAGCTCGCCCGGGAAGACCGGTGGATGTGGCAGCTGGCCAACACGCTGCTGGGCCTTACCCTGCCAATGCCTCCAATACGGGAAATTCCGGAAGATATTCCCGCCTATGTCACGGAATATCTGGACCTGGCCGCCAAAAAATTCAAAAAGCAGGTCCATCTGACGGATGAAGCCATGACGCATCTGTGCCGCTATCCCTGGCCTTCCAACCTGCGTGATATCGAGTATTTCTGCATGCGCGCAGTTATGCTCGCACCAGAGCCGGAAATATCGCTGGCATTTATCCGGGAACGTCTGCTGCCTGACCTCGATCAGGGAGAATCCGAACAGCAGATCCATATTGTGGCTGATCAGGAAGAACTGCGTATCCGCCGCATTCTCCATGAAACCGGAAACAACCGGAACATTGCTGCACAGCAGCTCGGCATGAGCCGTTCCACGCTCTGGCGCAAAATGCACAAATATGGCATTGATTAGCCAAAAATACAGCAAGCCTGGCATTTGCCAGGCTTGTCTTTCTTAATGGGAATAGGCACTTACCATCCGTTCAAGGGCTTCATGGTATGCCCGGATTACCGGTACATCAAACCCATGTTTTTCAGCCAGACGGATTACAGTCCCCGTAAAGGCATCCAGCTCAATCGGACGACCGGCATCCACATCCCGCTTCATGGAGCTGGTTCCGTTCGGCGGCTGATTGTTGATCACATAACTGTACTTGGTTTCAACAAGATCCGGCGGCAGGTCAATCCCCTCAGCCATACCGGCCTGATATGCCTCGGACAGGAGCGCGTGCAGATCCGCCCGCATCTGCTCATTCTCACGGATCACGCCGGTTGTCGTCTGATGACGTGCCGTTGTAATATTGAATGCGCAGTTCAGTATAAATTTCTGCCATATTTCGCTCTCGATATTCTGGGACCAGCGGACATCAAATCCGGTAGGCACAAGAAGATCATACGCCATGTGCACGCCTTCCTGAAACCGTCTGTCCGGCATTTTGCTGCCGAGAAACAGATGGGTATAGCTGCCGGACTGTGTCACGGATCCATCCGGATTGGCTCCAGAGATGGTATAGATAACCGCATCTCCGACAACTGCCTCCGGAAACAGTGCACGCATACGGTTTCCCGCTTCAACACCGTTAAGCACCGGAACTATGACAGTATGCTCATCCACCGCAGGACGGATCGTCTCTGCAATCTGTTCAAGCGAATAGTTCTTAACGCACACAAAAATAATATCCTTTACTCCGATATCCGCAGGGTCTTCGCAGATTCGCTGCGGCCTCGCGCGAACTTCACCATAGAACTCGCTGTGCAGGACCAGTCCATTCTCCCTCAGCATCTCTGCCCGGTGTCCACGTGCCACAAGCGTCAGTTGACCGCCATATACCTTTCCGAGCATTGCGGCCAGCAGCCCGCCGACACCGCCAATGCCGGCAACACATATTTTCCGTTCATTCGTCATGGGTTTCCTTCCTTTGATAACACAGCTTTGCTTTCGGCACTGTATCCATCAATGTCGTTGTTTGACAAAACAGCACAATGTGCCTGACAATCTTCTGTCAGAGTCTCTTCCTTTCCAGATGAATCCCCTGCATTTTCTGTCTGAATCCATGTCAAAACAGCACTTAGATCATTTTAATGCACGGATTTCAGTGCTTCCTTCCCTGCTTCTCTTCTGTGCTGAAAGTTCAGACTGCCAGCGCGAATCATTTTCCAATCAACCATATTCATCCATTTCGGTTTTTTTGCCTCCCATATCAGCTTTTCACCCTGCTCCACCGGTTTAAGACGTGTATCGCTCAGGGCATTTTTTCGAAGTTTCGTTTTCCTGAAACACTCAAAGTGTTCAAGATGCCCACAGAATGAGAACACATAGTTTTCAATCAAACTTACACTTTCTGGAACTTCAAACGCTTTCAATCCGCTGAAGCTGAAACAGTCATGTCCTATGTAATCCAGTTCGGAATCCCTGTCAAAGACAACGGAGACCAGATTTTCACACCTGTCGAAAGCAAATCCTTCTATTCTTTGAACCTTCTTTGGAATCGTTATTGAAGTCAGGCCGGAGCCCTGAAACACATGATCCGGCAGCGTATCAATATGCTCCGGCAATACAATCTCCTTGAGCTGACTGCATCCGGTAAAAGCACCCGCTCCAATTCGTTTAATTCCGTCATGCAGTTCAATTTTCTGCAAAGAAGCGTTATAAAACATATAAGCTGGAAGCGACGTGATCTGCTTTGGAACAGAAAAAGCAGCAAGATGTCTGCATGATTCAAAAGTGCCTCTTCCTATCCAGACAACAGATTCAGGTATTGTTACGGATGATATTCTGGCATTTAAAAAGCAGTTACTTTCAATTCGTTTTACAGTTTCAGGAATGACGATTTCATCAGCCGGACAATTATAGAACAGTTTTTCTCCAAGACATGTTACAGGTTTGCCGGCTATCTCCGGAGGCACATAAACCGTGCCCGTATCCTTAACCCGGCATTTGGTCAGGCATACTGTCTGGTCCGGCAGAATCATCCAGTCCCATTCTTTCTTCATGTTGCGTGCTGAAAAAGGATGGTCCAAATCATAGCTTTCCTGCCGTTCCCGCTTTCTCTGTTCTTTCTCACGGTCGACATATTTGTTCTGTTCCTCGACAATTGCCGCAGCCATTGCCACGTTCCCATCTGTCTGGGCTGCTTCCAGGAGCGTCTCATATTTCTCAGGTTTCAATGGCTGTATTTCGCGAAAAATCGGAAGCAGTACACTGTCAGCAACACCATTCTCCATAAAAACCGGAATCCAGCGTACACCGTTTCTGTTGAGACACGCCTGATACGCCTCCAGCAGGTCCGGTGGAACAAGTTCTGGTTTCCGAAGCAGCGTCAGCAGCTGTGCTGCACGGATTGCAGGATCCGGCACCTTTGACGGCAGCAGCGGAATGGACAGGAAAAAATGGTCCGTTGGAAGGGTAACCTCCGTAATCATATGCCCATAAACATTGAATTTGTTGCACTTTTCATCACGGACTGTTACATCATGTGAAAGATTTGGCACACCCTCCCAGAGAATCAGCTGATGGGGTACCTGGCAGGATATCTCAATCTCCTCAAGTTCTGGCAGGCGCTCAGTCCAGCCGCACAGATGCAGGAACGCTGCCCCATCTCCACTGTAACAGAGTGTCAGATGATGTACATGTTCACAGCCCGGCATCGGAGCATCCCAGAGATGGTGCAGTTTTTCTGCCCTGAGCAGTGTCAGACTTTCTATGTTCAATCCTTCAAATGCATCCCTGGCAATATCATAGAACTTGGGAACCCTGACATTCAGATCACTTCCAGTGTACTTATCTGCATAGAGATGACCGTTTACTGTCCGATATGTCCACGATTCATAAAGCTTCATCATCTGCTGATCATCATTCTGCTTTATCCTTTTCATGATACTGTTCCTCGACTTTCCTTCACAGACAACGCCTGACTGACATATGACCGTAAAGAAATCATGTAAACCGTCAGTCGATTGTTTCTGTCTTCTGAGCTGTGGTATAGTTTCTTCGGGAGGTGATCCGTATTGAATTCGTCCACACTTGGACAGTATATCCGTTCTCTGAGGGTTCAGAAAAACTGGACACAGGCAGCACTTGCTGAAAAACTGCATGTTACAGACAAGGCTGTTTCCAAATGGGAACGGGACATTTCATTTCCAGATATCACGCTGTTCACAAAGATCGCAGATCTGTTTGGCATCCCGGTTGAAGATCTCCTGAATCACTTTACAGATGCCAGACATCCCTCCCGTCTGATGCACCTGTTTCAGATCACCCATGATGTCAGAACGCCCATTCACATCATTCTGGGATGTACTGATCTCATTGAGACACACACCGAAAGAGAGCCGATGCTCGATCATTACCTGCGCAGCATCCGGATCTCAGCAGACTATCTGCTCAATACATTTAACCGGCTTCTGGAGATTACAGACAGCAGTACACCGGCAGATCCGAACGAACTCCGTCGACGGCTTGAAGAACAGACCATTCAAAGCCGATTTGTCTCCTGCAATTTCACTGGAAAACGAATTCTTGTTGCGGAAGATATGGCTCTGAACCGTGAAATTGCCGAGGCGGTTCTGCGTCAGACAGGTGCCAGCGTGGAATTTGCCGAAGATGGTAATGCATGTGTAGAGAAACTCAGACAGGCCGAGCCCGGTCACTACGATCTAATTTTGATGGACATTCTGATGCCGAACATGGATGGTGTGGAAGCCACACGCCACATCCGTCAGATGAATCATCCGCAGAAAGCCTCCATTCCCATTGTTGCCATGACGGCCAGTGTCAGCGATAAAGACCGGCAGGCTGCCATGGATGCAGGCATGAATGCTTTTACCGAAAAGCCCATCTCCGTTGAAAAACTGTTTTCCATTCTCAGTCAGTTTCTTGAAAAATGAAAACACTATCAGCAGGAACGGCAATGCCGTCCCTGCTTTTTTATACCAGTTTATATACCGGTTTTTGGGAACGGCAATGCCGTCCCCGGTTATTTATGCCAGATATTTCCGGATGACTGCGCGGACAGCACCAAACTCTGCAATTTCCTCGCAGAACATGGTTTCGATCTTTTCACCGATTCCGGCTTCATACAGATCACTGCCAAAGATACTCTTATTGTGCAGGAAGGGTTTCAGCTGTCCCTGATACGTTTCAGGTCTGCCGATCTCAATACCCGCAAGCGCTGACTGAAGTTCCGCATTCATGGGATCCGGAGAAAGTTCAAATGCATTCCCCGACTCATCCCTGCCCAGCAGATAACGGAACCATCCGGCTATTGCCAGCGGAATTCCGGACAGACATGCAGCACTTCCCTGTGCAGTTACATATTCCTTAATGGTTTCGCCAAACCGGATGCCAACCATCTGGGATGTATCTACTGCTATACGCTGCGGTGTATCGGGAATGTACGGATTTGGAAAACGGACATTGATACATTCGTCAATAAACGCTTTCGGAGACAGAATTCCCGGATCATGGACCACTTTCATACCTTCATCTGCAACCCTGTGGACCAGCAGCTGCATTTCCGGATCCTGCATAACATCCGAAAAACGGGTATACCCCAGTATACAGCCATACGGTGCCAGCGCCGTATGGAGCGGATTCAGACAGACAGTCACTTTCATCCGTTCGGCTGCATTGACCGTATCCCGGCTGCACAGATACACGCCAGCTTTATCAAATGCCGGCCGGCCGTTTGGAAAATGATCCTCCACAACCAGATACTGGGGACCTTCTGCATTGACGAACGGAGCGATATACGTCTTTTTGTCCGTTATGACGATATCCATATCCGATACACCGAGATCTGTCAGCAGTGCCTGTGTGCTCTCGCTCGGTCTCGGCGTAATTTTGTCAATCATTGTCCATGGAAATGCAATCCGGGATTCATCCCGTATATACGCAAGGAACCCTTCCTGACAATAGCCCCTGTCCTGCCACGCCTCCGCAATTTCAATAACGGCATTACGCAGTTTTTCACCATTGTGCGATACATTGTCCATGGAAACCAGTGCAAGGCTGGCGCCGCCCGCCAGATAGCGGTCAAGAAGCAGGGAAACCACCAGCGAAACAGCACTGGTTACAGTAGCAGGTCCCTGCTCAATATCCGCCCTTACAAAGTCAAAATAAGCGCCTGACGCGTTTTTCAGGGCATATCCTTTCTCTGTAATGGTAAAGGACACCATTTGAAGACCCGGATCTGTAAAAATCGTCCACAGACGTTCCCTCGCCGCGTGATCATGGGGACGCATGGCAACTGCCTCGCTGAGAGATCCGATGACCCGTTTATCCGTGGTACCGTCTCCATACAGCGTAACCGCCAGTGCCAGATTATCATGTGGACGGTACACGCGGTCAATCACCTCAAAATCAAATGTTTCCACACAGGTGATACCACGGTCCAGTTCACCGGCTTCAATCAGTCGGTCTGCGATGCCTCCGTTAAAAATGCGGAAGATGTTTCCCACGCCAAAGTGTACCCACACAGGATGTTCACAGGTACGCTCTCTGACTTTTCCAATATCGAATTCAGGCAGATGAATTCCTTTTTCTGCCCATTCCGGACTTCCAAGTCCGTCTATTGTCAGTCTCATATGTCTTCCTCCCAGTGTTAATAACCCATCTGCCGATCCACCACGGCATTCATCGGTCTTCCGGCAGCATAATTCTGCAGATTCGTCAAAAACTGTTCCACAATAAAGCGGACCGTATGTGTAAGGGTCATGTTTCCAGCTGTATGCGGCGTAATGTGCAGATGCGGGCAGCTCCAGATGGATGCATCTGCCGGCACTGGCTCTGTCTCGAAGACATCCAGTGCTGCTCCAGCCAGCCGTTCCCCGCGCAGACATTGTTCAAGTGCTGCCTGGTCTATCGCGTTGCCGCGCCCGACATTCACCAGGTATGCGGTTTCCGGCAGTTTCCTGAGACGTGCCTCATTCATGATATGCATGGTTTCCTGTGTGCCTGGCAGCGACATGATCAGAAGATCCGTTTCAGGAAGAATCCGGTCAAGTGCCTCCACCGTATAATTCTGATCCATCTCCGGAACCCTTCTGCCGCTCCGGCTGATCCCAACAATGCACTTTGGTCCAAATCCTCGCAGACGCACCGCCGCCTTCCGACCTATGTCCCCGGTTCCCAGCATGGTTATTCTGGAATCATAGATGGAACTGATTTTAAGGTCCCTCTTCCACGTATGTGCCTTAACAATCTCCCTGTATTCTGCCTCACGGCGCATCATCTCCAGAGTTACCATGACAATGTGCTCCGCAATTGTTACGCCGTATGCACCGGAAGAGTTCGTCAGAACCGTTTCAGGTGTCGGCAGTACACCCGGCTTGAGATACGGCTCAACACCCGCGTTCGCTGTACACATCCATTTAAGCCCGGATGCGTGCGCACAGAGTCCGGGCACATTTCCAAAGAGAATTTCCGCATCCTTTACGGTCTCCTCAGCATCCTCCGGCGTTTTAAAAAAGTAAGGAACAAATCCAAGTGATACGGCCTCTGACTCAATACACGCCTTCAGTTCTGCCGTAAGATTCGGCATAACCATCACAATTTTGCGTTCCATATTTACACTCCAAAAAAGTAATCTGTTGGCATCATTATAACGAAATTCACGAATCCGGGCAACAGAAACATGGACCAGATGTCCGGCTTTTCCATGGCCTTGTTTCAAAGACCCTTGAAGACCCTTGAATGCTGCAAAAAACCGAACGAATCGTTTTGATTATCGGTTTTTCATCGTTCCATGTGTCATTTTTTCAGATGCAGTTTTCTCTCTTTCCCGATATCATCCGCCTTTCTGATTCGCTGCCGGATGCCCATGGGATTGTTTCCTGCATTGAAACAGGCTGCGCCGTCATGATGAACTGAACAGTCCATATTCTTAAAATTTTGGAACATCCCTTTCAAAAGACTGTCAAAAATATGACGGTGTATCTGCACTTGATCTAAGCCCGAAGATTCCCTATAATACTTAGTGGATATGTGCCCTGCCCGCTGTATCCGCCATTAAAGTGAAAGGACGCCTTTTCCAATGGTTACTGTGAGAAAATGGGATGTTTTTGAGATCAGCGTACATGGAGCCAGTGAAGGCAATCCATATCTGGAGCGAACGGTTTCCGCTGTCTTTGAAGGTTCCAGTGAACGGATTTCCGTAGATGGATTTTACGACGGAAACGGGACTTACCGAGTCAGATTCATGCCGTCATTCGAAGGTGAATACACCTATGTTCTGGATGGCAGCTATGGCGGCGGACGTGTCGAAGGCTGCTTTACCGTTTTACCGCCTGCTGTGGACAGTCACGGCCCCGTTCATGTTGCAGGCGGATATCACTTTGCTTATGCTGACGGAACCCCTTATTATCCGCTTGGCACCACCTGCTATGTCTGGCATCTGCAGTCTGACGAACGCATTTCCGAGACGCTGCAAAGCCTCAGAGAAAGCGCTTTCAACAAAATCCGCTTCTGCATCTTCCCCAAACATTATGATTACAATCTTGGTGAACCGCGTTCATATCCCTATGAAGGCACACCAATGGACAGCAGTGTGCTGACCAGGGATAACTTCTACGAATATACCTTCAAAACCGAAGGGAATGCGTTCGATTATACCCGGTTCAATCCGGAATACTTCCGCCATATCGAACACTGTATTCTTGAACTCCAGCGCCTAGGCATCGAAGCAGATCTCATCATGATGCATCCGTATGACCGCTGGGGCTTTTCCTCCATGACGCCGGAGCAGGATGACCTGTACTGGCGCTATGCCATAGCCCGGTTTGCAGCTTTCAGGAATATATGGTGGTCCCTGGCCAATGAATATGACCTTCTGCCATCAAAGACACTTTCCGACTGGGAACGGTATGCCTCCATTCTCTGTGCAAGCGATCCTTATCAGCACCTGCGTTCCATCCATAACTGCAGGGCATTCTATGACCACAGCCGTCCCTGGATTACCCACTGCAGCATCCAGCGTCAGGATCTTTACCGTTCCAGTGAACAGGTCAATGAATGGCGGGCAAGGTACCGCAAGCCCATCGTACTGGACGAAATTGCCTATGAAGGAAACATTCAGCACGGCTGGGGCAACATCACCCCCGAAGAGATGAACCGGCGGTTCTGGGAAGCTGCCTGCCGCGGCGGTTATCCGGGACACGGTGAAACCTATATGAATCCGGACGATGTGCTCTGGTGGTCTCACGGCGGCCTGCTGCACGGTGAAAGCTGGAAACGGCTGGATCTGCTCTCCGAAATTCTCTGCATGACGCCAGGCATCGGACTTGCGCCATATGAACACTGCGGATGGGATGAGGTCTGTGCTGTTCCGGAATCCGAATTCATGCTGCCGGTCAAGAGTTATTACCTCTACTATTACAGCTTCATGCGTCCCTCATTCCGCGATTTCTACTTTGACAATGACACACCGTTCCGCGTCCGCGTCATTGATACCTGGAACATGCTGATTGAGGAACGCGGCATCCATACCGGCAGATTCCGGATTGAACTGCCCGGAAAGCAGTACATGGCAGTACAGATCATCCGGCAGACAGTGTCCTGTTGACAAATACTCATACCGGAGGCATTCACATGAGCGCTTTTTCCGAACAGATAAACCCTGTATTGTCCGCCCTGCTCTGTTCACAGCGGCATGCCTGGGAACAGGGGATTGCCATGGAAGCCATACGGGCTATCGGGCGGGACGACCTGCTTTACCTGATGGCCAAGGATGCTGTCCTGCGTCAGCAGCCTGACGGACGTGCCGGCATCGTTGGCGGCGAAACAGCCGCCACGGACCCGTGCAGTATTGGCGGACCACTTCTTTATATTGCGAAAAAAAAGCAGGATCCGGATCTTCTTGCCGGTGCACAATCCCTGCTTCAGTGGGCCAGAGAAAAAGCACCCCGTTCCAGAGACGGACTTGTCTATCATTTCCTGGACTCACAGGAAATCTGGGCCGATTCCATTTACATGCTGCCCCCGTTCCTTGCCGAAGCCGGTTTTCCGGAAGAAGCAGCTGCTATGGTGGAAGGCTATTTTTCCTGTCTTCAGGATGAAAGCGGTCTGCTGGCTCACCGCTATGACGATGCCACACGAACTTTTATCAATCCAAACCACTGGGGTGTCGGCAATGGCTGGGCGCTGTGCGCCATCGCGCGCATCATTCCGCTCCTGACTGCCGGCGCATGTCAGACCCGTATGATCTGCCTGTTGCGCCGCCTGACTGACGCACTTTTGCCCTGGCTGCGGAATGACGGACTTTTCCACAATATTGTGGATAACCCGTCGACTTTCCCTGAGGTAAATCTGTCCCAGATGTGTGCATCCGTTCTCTTTACAGCCTTCAAAAACAAGTGGATAAGGCATGAAGCACCTTATTCAGACGCCGCAGAAAGAATGGCGGATGCAGCCATGCGTGCTCTCCGGCCGGACGGGTTCGTATATCCTGTCTGCGGTGCACCACGGTTTGATGCACCCGGTACTGCACCGGAGGGCCAGGCGTTTTTTCTGATCATGAAAGCCAGCATGCAGCAGTTGTCATAAAAACAGTTTTGCACAGAATCAACAGCCAGATAACGGAGGACTGTTATGAATACTCCATCCATTCCACGGCCGGAACATCCACGTCCGGACTTCATGCGTGATACTTTTCTGAATCTGAACGGCAAATGGCAGTTTGCCTTTGATGATAACGATACTGGCCTTGCCCAAAGGTGGTATCTCCCGGATACAGTTTTCGACAGAACGATCCTGGTGCCGTTTGCCTATCAAACAGAAATAAGCGGTATCGGACCGACAGATGAAATTCATCCGGTGCTCTGGTACAAGCGTACTTTTACTGTTCCTGCCGAAATGCAGGGCAGAAATCTGCTTCTGCGTTTTGGAGCAGTCGACTTTGCCTGTCGTGTCTACATCAATGGACAGCTCGCCGGTACCCATGAGGGCGGCTACAGTCCCTTTGACTTTGACATTACAACGTATCTCAATGAAGGAGAAAACAGCCTCTGCATCAGGGTGCAGGATGACCCGGATACCACACAGCCGCGCGGCAAACAGTACTGGGAACGCGGTCTTATGGGCTGCTGGTATACACCCGTCAGCGGCATCTGGCAGACCGTGTACCTTGAGGCGGTATCCGATCTGTACATCCGTACGATTCATGTAACGCCCGACATTGACCATCATCTGTTCACAGCCGAAATTACATTGAATCAGATGATCAAAAAACCGCTCCTGCTCCGCCTGACAGTCAGCTTTGACGGCAGACCTGTCCGCACTGTATCTGTCTCTGTAACGGACCGCATTACACGGATTCCCGTGGACATGATCGTATCCGGCCGTCTCGACCCGGTCCGTCACTGGTCTCCGGAGCATCCGAATCTTTATGACCTTTCCACAGAGCTGCTGGACGGCGATACAGCACTTGACCATGTCAGCACTTACTTTGGCATGCGGAAAATTGAAGTCCGGGACGGTATGGTTTACCTGAACAATCACCTCCTGTACCAGCGCCTGATACTGGATCAGGGAATGTGGCCGGAGTCCCTGCTGACGCCGCCCTCTGACGAAGCAATACGCAGGGATATCGAATTAACAAAGGCATTCGGGTATAACGGTGCCAGAAAACACCAGAAAATGGAGGATCCCCGTTATTACTACTGGGCGGACCGCCTGGGTCTGCTCGTCTGGGGCGAACTGCCATCTGCCTATGATTATTCAGACGATACTGTCCGGCATCTCATGGATACCATGCGGGCATTTATCCTGAGAGACTTTAATCATCCATCCATCATCTGCTGGGTTCCGCTCAATGAAAGCTGGGGCGTTCAGAATATCTGCACAAATCCCAGACAGCAGGCTGCTGCCAGGATGCTCTATTACCTGACCAAAGCCCTGGACAATACCCGGCTCTGCTCATCCAATGACGGCTGGGAACAGGTAAAAACCGATCTTTGTGCACTGCATGACTATGCTGCAGACGGGGATACGCTGAGCCGCCATTTTGAAAGCCGGAAATACGTTGAGCAGCATTCCTGTGACATGCGCCCCTGTTATGCACAGGGATGTACGCCAACCGGCCGGGAAGCATTCCTCATCACCGAGTATGGCGGAATCGCCTTTGCCGATATTGGTGTGCAGGAAAATATGGGCGGTATGTCCACCTGGGGATATCATGACAAGGTAACGGGAGAGGAAGCATTCTTTGAACGGTTCACATCTGTCACCAATGCCATCCGCAGCATTCCCTACTGTCAGGGCTACTGCTACACTCAGCTGACGGACGTCATGCAGGAAATTAACGGCCTGCTGACACCGGACCGCCGGCCAAAGGTAGACCCGAAACGTCTTGCTTCCATCAATGTAAATCCAGTCAGCAGAGGATAACAAAAAGCGTGCTGTGCACGCTTTTTGTATGTTTTTCTGTAATCAGAACTTTTTGTCATACGGGATTCCCTTGTCATCATTTTAAGCCTTTGGTAAAATACCAACGCATCACTGCCGTGTGAAAAACGGCCCTGTTTCTGAGTTTAAAATCTGCTTTCGTCAGCAGAGAGTTATGGTTCATTTGTCTGGATGAATTCAATTTTTCTGTAATTTTCATTATTCTGAAACAGGCGCCTGATCTGTCCCGGCCGGCTGACATTGTGCAGATAAATTCTGCTCAGTTTTTTACAGTAAGCAAATGCCTGCGTCCCGACAGAAGTGAGACTGTCGGAAACATGCAGTTCCTGAAGATCCGAACACCCGTAAAATGCCATTGGCCCAATTACAACTGTCCCTTGGATGTCTGCAAGTTCCAGCATCGTACAGGATTCAAAACACCTTTTTGGAATTGCCATCACATCTCTCAGATGGATCCTTCTGAGTCCTGAATTGTAAAAGGCTGAGTCCTCAAGAACAGCACGGTTAAGCCGCACGCCTTCGATCCTGTAGCAGTATTCAAACGCTTTTCTCAGAATCACAATGCTGTCCAGCTTTTCCGGATATTCCTGCTGGAATTCCGATAAAAGCTGATCATCAGGCCGTCCAATCCATTGCTCTTTATCACAAAAGGTAATCGATTTGATATTCTCACAGCCGGAAAAAGCACTTTCCGGAATGATTCTGACTGGTCCCAGAAATCTGACACGCTGAATGGCCCGGTTCCCTTCAAGCACCTTTCCACGAATCCATTCAATGGATTCCGGAAAAATAATTTCCTCTGCCTGTGACTCCCTGAACACCGCTCCTGTAACTTCAGCAACTTTTTTCCCGGCAATTTCCGATGGAATCAGAATGCTGCTTTCCATCATCGGAGCTTCAGTATCATATTTCAGCTTTTTAATACAGAGTGTCCCATCCTCCTGATTTGACCAGGACCACAGACGCTGCATCGCATGCGGTCTCAGCGGATTTTCCAGATCATTCGATGCCAGTGTTTCCATTCTCTGGTTGATCTTTGCCAGATCATGATGTTTCTCTTTGGCGCCGATGAAGGCTGCTTTAAGTGCCGTATCCTTCTGATCCTCAGCTGCCTGAATGATCGCATCAAATGCCGCAGACGTGAAAGGTATATTCTGTTCAAATACCAGTTTGTTAAGCAGGTTCATGTACCCGTTTTTCATGCATAACGGCAGAAAGCTGATACCATTTTTTCGGATCCACATTTGATACATCGCCGTCGCTTTGTCATCATACCACTCAGGATGCGTAAGAAATGTCTCTATGACCTGACAACGGATTTCCGGTGCTGCCTTTCCCGGAGAGAGAAACGGTGCAAAAATCATTACCGAACCTAATTCAGGTACGCTGGATGTACCATATTTCTGAACGGATATCCGCTTTATAAACACCCAGGGCAGACGAAACACAATGGGTTCATTTACCTTCCTGTCATAACAAATGGTAAGTTCTTCCGATGAGGGATACTCAATTGTACGAATATTTGGAAAAAGCTTCAGCAAACTCTCAATTGAAAGACGTGGCTGCCTGACATTCTCAAATCTCAGACTTTCTACTGTCGGAAATGTCCCTTCCAATTCAAAGATTCCAAGCCAATTCCGAAACGTCAGCATTACTACCTTTTTTTCCTGAAAAGCAGATTGATCAATGTATCTGATATTTTCCGGAATCACAACCGACGGACTGTTGCCGGTATACTTTTTCAACCGGTAATACTCGCTGTTGCGCCAAGAGTTATCCCTTTCCAGTACAAAATCTTTCATACTATTTCTCATATTTTAGTTGTCTTTCTATCAATATCATGTAAATAAATTTGTGTTTAATGATGTATATTTTATTTTATTGATTTTATCATATATTCTTGATACAATCAAGTTTACAGGGGTGTGTCCATGAAATATACCTGTGTGAAAAAAACACTTATAGACATCGATCCCGACATCGGAGAAACCGTTATCACTGTACCGGATGAAATCGTCCGCATCAGTCCAAAGGCATTCAGATATTGCTCGGCTATACTAAAGATCATTCTGCCTGAATCTGTAGTCTCGATACCTGACAGATGTTTCGAGGATCTGCATCTTCTCAAAGAGATCATCCTTCCTGCCAGACTGCATACCATCGGTAAAAAGGCTTTTAAACAATGCGAGTCCCTGACAGGCATTTCAATTCCCGATTCCGTTTCGACAATCAAAGATGAAGCATTCTCCGGCTGTACACATCTCACGGAAATCCACTGGCCCGCATCACTTAAATTTCTCGGACAAAATGTACTTAAAGGATGTTCCATCCGGAAAATAGACTTTCCCGCAGAATTGCTGGACAGTCCGACTTTCCTTCCATTGTATGCAAACGTAGATGGAATTGAAGCCATAGAACTTCCAGACAACGTTACAAAACTTGCAGCCGGTGCCTTCTGTGGATGTCACCAGCTGCGCAAAATCACTATTCCGGATTCCGTATCCATTCTGGAAGATTCGGTTTTTAAAGACTGCTCCGCCCTACAGGAAATCATTCTGCCTGAAGCGGTCGAAAGAATACCACCATTCACGTTCACCTATTGCGCATCTCTTCAGAGAATCACTATGTCACGGACGGCATTCCTCTCTGTTGGTTTTGTCTCAGAGGAGGATCTTCCTGCCAGCACGACTGTTGTTTCTGTAAAAAAAACATGGATAAACCAGCTGCTCTCGCCTTTTCATGGCTGTGCTTTCCTGCAGAAAATCATTCTGTACAAAGATCAGGAACTGATCGAACAGGAAAAAAGAAAAAAAGCTGAATCAAAAGCAAACGGAATCTGGGAAGACAATTCTTTTGTTTACAGGAAAACATCCGATAAGATCATTCTCCTGAAATGCAGAAAAAAGAATCCAAGGGTACTTACCATTCCTGCTTTTGTCAGTGAAATTGCTGCATCTGCCTTTGATGAATGCGAAAGAATAGGCAGGTTACAGTTTGAAGACGGGATCACCAGCATCAATCCAACGGATTTTTCCCGCGTAAAAATCGGTCAGATTATCATTTCTGAATCCATCACGAACATAAAATCTCCGGGATTTATGGGGTTCACATATCACAGTTACACCGGTGATTACTTTCCGGGTTTCACAATTTCCCTATCGAATCCCAGGTATGGATTTGCCGGCAGTTTCTTCGTTGAAAAAACCTCTGACGGACTCAAAACGCTTTATATCTGTCCGTTCGATCTGAATAAAGTTGAGGTTCCCGATTCCGTCACCTGTATCGGCAGCAAGACATTTTCAGATCTTGAATGTGCTTCCGTTATCGTTTCTCCTTCTGTCAGGCGCATTGAAAGTCAGGCCTTTTCTGAAGCGTACATATACAGACTGGAGATACAGGAGGGATGTGAAATTCTTGAAGATGACTGGGCACACAACCTCTCTGTATTAACGCTGATTCTGCCCGCATCTGTTCAGTCTGTTGGAAAATGCAAATTAGACTTACTCTTTTCTATAAATTGTAAAAAGGGATCCGCTGCTGCGTCCTGGGCAATTTCCAATGGATACGCCCATTCCCTGAAATTGTCCGCCGCACAACGCACAAAACAGACCGTTTCTGACTCAACCCCGATTTCAGATCCTATCATGCTGTTTACTGTAAACGATAACCACGTTGTACGGTATAATTATAAAAGTCAATCCGATCTGAACCTAGAGTCTCTTCTGCTGAAGCACCCGGAGCTTGTCTTTGAAAACGGTCTTTTTGCAAAACACACCGAACTTCAGACCGTTATCCTTCCGGATGGAATGACCTGCCTTCCAAAGCATTTTTTTGCAGGCTGCAGCCATCTTCATTCCGTTCATCTTCCGGAGAGTATGCGCACTTTGGAAAAAGGTGCTTTTACAGGCTGTGCGCTGCTTGGTGAACTGATAATCCCGGAACATGTTGAAACCATTCATCCTGATCTCTTTGGCTGCACACCGGTTCCGCTTCTGTCCGGAAACCAGCGTCTGATTTATGGAATACCAGGAAGCAACGCAGAAGCTTTTGCCGCTGCCGGCGGATATGCATTCAAAGACTATCGTGAAACCGCTTCATCGTCTGTTGATTTCCGGGAATATTTCTCATTCCGCGAAACACCTGACTCCATAGAGATTAAGGATATTCTTAAACATGACGAATCAGATACGATAGTCATACCGGATACCATTTACGGAAAACCTGTCGTTTCTCTTTCCTGTCCCAGTGACCCCGGACGGAAAAAAATGCGCATAGGCCGTAACCTTAAAACACTTGAGATACCGTATTATGATGCACTGGAAAAGCTGACGGACATCGAAATTGATCCGGAAAATCCATATTTCACGATCGAAAACGGCGTGCTTTATGAACAGACTACTTCTACCCTGAAACTGATCCTTCCATCTGCCAGACAGGAAAAAAGGCTGTCTGTCCGTGCAGGCACCAAAAAAATTGACCCCAGTGTTTTCCGTTACTGTCCGAATTTGAAGGAATTGTACCTTCCCATTTCGATTTCGTTTATTTCAACTGCGACCAGCGTCAAAAGTTCCTTTTCAGACCCACTGACAATATTCGGCTTTACAGGTTCTGCCGCACTGAATTTTGCCCGTTCGAATCACTGCGTTTTTGTTGATCTGACGCTCCCGGAAAAGGAGCAGGAACTTGTCCGGAAGTTTAAAATGCTTCCCACTCAATATACTTTTACGGATAGAACCGTATCCAAATACGGATATGTGTCTCATGGCTATACTGGACCTGAACGGGATGCCTGCCTTCCGGATCATATTGGAAACCTTCCGGTTACAGCCACATACCGTTGGCCTGATACGGAAACGCCTGATACGCTCCGGATTCCAAAAACACTCTTGAATGCAATCAACGGATTGTATACGCTTGCAAAAAAGCAGATCATCGTTGATAAAGACAATCCGGTGTTCATGTCTGTCGGTGGACAGGTTTATGATCACAAAAAACGCCTGCTCTTCTGTCCGCAGGAATGTGATGCCACTCCCGCAATGGAAGATGTTGAAATTCTCTGCGATTACTCCTACACAATGCAGCACCGGCATGAACTCGTCCTGAATCATCCGTTACGGATGCTCGGAGATATCTTTTTAGGAGGGCACCTGGACCGTCTCATTATCAAGGCGACGGTTTTAAATGTTAAAATTTCACCAAATACCATTGACACAGTTGTTCTGCCGGAAACGCAGGCTAGTATTGCACGACTTTTCTACAATGCAACATGGATTTCCATAACCGACGGACATGATCGTGAAATCTGCAGGCTGACCGGAGCCGCACTCAGACATGCTGCAGATCTTTCAAACAATTCACCACGGCTTTTTGACGGCAGATCACTTGAGGATTACATATCCGGCAAAATAAAGCTGGATCTTCCATGGCTCATACGGCGCCATGATGAAGCTTTCGATGAAATCAAAAGCGGCGATGACAAGCTCAGGATGACAATGATCAGAATTGTGAACCCTTATCTTCTGGACGAACAGGTTGCAGCACGCCTGCGGCTGTATCTTTCACGTTCCATGAAACGCTGCCTTGAATATCTCTGCGAAACAGATGACTATTTTATGCTCAGGAAACTGTGTAAAACCGGTCTGATTCACAAGCGGAATGTCAGGAATCTGGTTGATATAACAACCCGCCACAATAAAACCGAATGGACAGCGCTGCTGCTCCAGTCAGCTCACGAATAGATCCCACCCATTGCGAAAGGAATTTTATATGAAAATCCTGAACCCCTCTGACGTCTACAGGCCGTCCGCGGAAGCAGATGTCAAAGTCCGGGAGATCACTGAAAAATCTCAGGAAATTGCCGAAGAAATCCTGTCCATTGCCAAAGCACAGATTATCGTCAAATTGCGTTTTCTGGACCGCGCGCTTTTTGAGCTGAAGCCCATGCCGAATTCAGAATACCCGCTTGCCTCCGATGGACGTCATCTGATCTATGAACCGCTCTATCTGCTTCGCGGCTACAGGCAGTCCCAGTCATTCGCGCTGAGGGCAGTGGCACATACGCTCATGCACAGCCTGTTCCGGCACATGTTCATTCCCTACAGCATCGATCAGACGCTGTGGAACCTGTCCTGTGATCTGGCTGCGGAGAGCATGGTCCGTGAACTTCAGATCCGTCAGCTTCAGGATGCACCCGGTCAGCAGGAACGTGAACGGATACTAGATGACTTTAAAACAAAGATAAAAAACATTACTGCGGAAAAGCTCTACCGGTATTTTCAGTCAAATCCACCCGATTCCGTTGAAATGCAGAGACTGCTCGATCTTTTCAACGTTGACGAACATACGTTGTGGTATCAGAAGCCAGAGCCTGTTTCGGATGATACCCGCGATTCAAACCGGCAGTTTCAGCGCAGTTCCATGCCTCAGAACCAGTCCGATAATCCTGATGAGACAGATGAAACAGACGACGATCAGACTGATTCCGGAGAATCTGGCGGCATAGATGGCGGCGACGATGACAATGATCCGCAGTCAGATGAAAGTGAGACCGAACAGGAAACTGATGCGAACACGTCCGGCACGATGGATGCCGATTCCTTTTCGGATGAATCCGCTGAGTCTGCCGGATCTGAATCCGTCACCCAGAGCCCTGATGCTGACAGCCCGGACAGCAGCAATGAGAACAATACATCAGCATCTCAAAATGACCTGTATGAAAACCAGCTGCAGGAACTAGAAAAGATGTGGCGGGACATTTCCGAACATGTCCAGACAGATCTTGAAACCTTTGCCAGGCAGCAGGGTATCAGTGCCGGCGGTATGGAACAGGCATTGCGGTCACTGAACCGTGAGCGATACGACTATACTTCATTTCTGAGAAAATTTGCAACGATGCATGAGGTCATGCACCTGTCTCCGGACGAATTCGACTATGTCTATTACACATACGGGCTGAACCTGTATCAGGATATGCCACTGATTGAACCGCTTGAATACCGAGAAGACAAGCGTATCCGTGACTTTGTCATTGCCATAGATACCTCCGGATCCGTTCAGGGACAAATCGTCCAGATGTTTCTTCAGAAGACATACAATATTCTGATGCAGGAGGAAACCTATGACCGACGCTTCAACCTGCACATCATCCAGTGTGACTCGGAAATACAGGAGGATGCGGTCATCACAACACAGACCGAATTCCAGAATTATCTGAAAGGCATGAAACTTCATGGATTCGGCGGTACAGATTTTCGTCCTGTATTTGAATATGTGGAACAGCTGCGCGCACAGCATCAGTTTACCAATCTGAAAGGGCTTCTGTACTTTACAGATGGATTTGGCATCTATCCGTCCACACAGACAGACTATCAGACGGCATTTGTGTTCCTGGATAATGATGCTGAGGGCGAACGGCTGGTTCCGCCCTGGGCAATCCGGATTATTCTTGAAACAGACGACATCGAATAGATTCATGCTCACCCGAGCATTCATCGAGGAGGACATCGATTTTGAATATCTTTGAAGCAAAACAGCAGATCAGCAATGCCATTACGGCCTACCGGACAAAGGATGAGTATGGCCGTCCGGTCATTCCTGTCCACCGCCAGCGCCCGATTTTCCTGATCGGCGCACCAGGCATCGGCAAAACAGCCATTATGGAACAGATTGCTCAGGAAATGGGCATTCCGCTGGTTTCCTATTCCATGACCCATCATACCCGCCAGAGTGCACTCGGACTCCCATTTATCACCGAAAAGACCTATCAGGGAGAAACATACCGGGTCAGCGAATATACCATGAGTGAAATCATCTCTGCTGTCTATGAGAAAATGGAGCAGAGCGGTGTAAATGAAGGCATTCTTTTTCTGGATGAAATCAATTGTGTTTCCGAAACACTTGCACCGGCCATGCTGCAGTTTCTTCAGTACAAGGTTTTCGGACAGCACCGTGTACCGGATGGCTGGATTGTTGTTACTGCTGGAAATCCACCGGAATACAACCAGTCTGTCCGAGAATTTGACATGGTTACATGGGACCGTCTCAAGCGCATTGACGTCGAGGCTAATTATGATGTCTGGCATACCTGGGCAATGGATCAGGGCGTCCATCCGGCAGTAACGAGTTATCTGGATATACGCAAAGGCGATTTTTACATGGTCGAATCCACTGTTGATGGCAAACATTTTGTAACGCCCCGCGGCTGGGTAGATCTCAGTGACATGATCCGTCTCTATGAGATGCACAATATCGATGTCAAAGAAACTCTGATTGCCCAGTACATTCAGAATCCAAAGACCGCCAAGCAGTTTGCCAACTACTATGATCTCTGGAAAAAGTACCAGAGCGACTATCAGGTTGACCAGATTCTGTCCGGCAAGATATCCGGAGAGATTCTTGAGCGGGCAAAAGCAGCACGCTTTGACGAACGTATCTCTCTCATCGCACTCATCATGGATGCTGTGCTCGGAGTCGTGAAACCTGTCATGAACGAACGCACCATGCTGGAGATGGCCCAGAAGTCCCTCGGAAATGTGCGCCGAATCTGTCTGACCCGTCACAGCAATCCCCGTCAGACACTTTCAAATGAAATTGACGGCGTAAAACTCCGGCTGAAGCAGGGACAGAGCGGCAACATGCTTTCAGGTGATCAGGAATATGCCTATTATTCCCTGATTCAGTTTCTCGAAGCTTCAATGGCCAGGCTGAACGATGACGCAGACAGTGTCCAGCTCGATTCCATGAAGCATGATTTTGACACAGCCAGCAAAGCACTCAAGAAAAAAGCAGCTGAAGTTAAAAAATCACTGAACAATGTCTTTGACTTTGCCGAGAAAACCTTCGATGCAGAAGGCCAGGAGATGCTGATCATTGTCACTGAACTGACTGCCATGGAAAGCACTGCGCGCTTCATCTCGCAATACGGCTGCGATGCTTATTTCCGCCACAACAAATCCCTGCTCTTCTACGAGCGCCAGATTGATGTCATTCAGAAGATTGACGAACTCGAGAGCACGCTTGAACTGCCCGATGAATTCTGAATGAAACCGTCCCATTGACGGCATGAACTGATAAAAAATACAGGGGATCATTTATCACACTGTGCTGCACGCTTCATACCTGCAGTTTCTGTGCCGGAGCTGCAAATCAGGCAAATGACTGCCTATTAAAACAGGACAGGAAACATCATGAAATTTCTCTGGTCTTATCTTAAAAAACACATCTGGGTCATACTGGGTGTCATGTTTATCAAACTGGCAGGGACAGCGGTCGAACTCCTTATTCCCTATATCATGGAGCACCTCATCGACAACATTGTCCCGCTTGAACGTCTGTCCCTCGTCTGTCTTTGGGGCGGGCTCATGCTTCTTCTGGCCATGGCTGTCCGTTTTCTTAACGTAACAGCCAACCGGCTGTCCGTCCGTACTGCCAAGCGCAGCATCTATGCCATCCGCCGGGATTTATTCCATACAGCACTGAATCTCACCGGCAATCAGATGGATCAGATTACCCTGCCGTCCCTGATTTCACGGATGACTTCTGATACATATAATGTACAGAGCTTCATTCAGTCTGTTCAGACCATCGGCATCCGTGCGCCGATCATGCTGATTGGCGGCATCGCGGTTACACTCTCCATGGACCGCGGCCTTGCCATGATACTGTGCATCATGGCGCCTGTTATGATTGTCCTGGTTGTCTGTGTCTCCATGCACGGAATCCCGCTGTATAACAGGGTCCAGCAGGGAATGGACCAGATTGTCCGGATCATGCGTGAAAACATCACCGGCATCCGGGTCGTTAAGGCACTTTCAAAAGAGTCTTATGAAACCCGCCGTTTTTCCGAAGCAAACCAGGAAACCGCAAAGCGTGATATCCGTGCCAGTATTACCATGGCCATGCCCGGACCGATTGTCACCATGTTTCTCAATATTGGCCTTACACTGGTTGTTATCTTCGGCGCGCAGCGTGTCAATGCAGGTGTCACAAAGCCGGGCGTCATTCTGGCATTCCTCACGTATTTCAACATGATCATGATGGGCGTCATGGGACTCAACCGTGTCTTTATGATGCTCTCCAAGGCAAATACTTCTGCCAACCGCATTGCTGCCGTTATGCATGTGCCCGAAGACCTGCCGCGTCTTCCTCAGGAAAAGGGTGCCCATACCGACAGGGACGGCTTTATCGTATTTGATCATGTCACATTCTCTTATGATGAGGGCATACAGAAATCACCTCCTTTTAAATTGGATTCGCATTCCAATACCAGATTTGCCGGTGCCAACCGGCAGGTCTGTCTCAATGACATTGACTTTACCCTGCCGAAGGGAGGTTCTCTTGGCATCATTGGTGCTACAGGCAGCGGCAAAACCACTGTCATCAACCTGCTTATGCGCTTTTATGACCCCAGTCAGGGACACGTCTTCATTGACGGGCAGGATGTCAGGACCATGGACAAAGACGATCTGCACCGCAGATTCGGTGTTGTTTTCCAGAATGACGTCCTTTTTGCCGATACCATCCGTGAAAATATCACCTTTGGCCGCGATGTGAATGATGACGGCCTCACCGCTGCACTTGAAGATGCACGTGCGTATGACTTTGTCTCATTATATCCGGAGACTGTGGATCACCAGTCCGCCATTCACGGAAGCAACTTTTCCGGCGGTCAGCGGCAGCGGCTGCTGATTGCACGTGCACTGGCTGCCAAACCGGAAATACTCATTCTGGACGATTCTTCCTCCGCACTTGACTACCGGACAGATGCAAACCTGCGCCAGGCAATCCGGGAGCATCATTCGGACACGACTCTGATTGTCATTGCACAGCGGGTCAGTTCCATCATGAATCTGGATGAAATACTTGTGATCGATGAAGGAAAACTGATTGGACGGGGTACGCATGAGGAACTTTTGAAGACATGTCCTGCCTACCGTGAAATCCATGAGACACAAATGGGGGAGGTGGACTGATGGCCAGACGTGATTCCATTATGACCAAGCCAAAGGACTCAAAGGGAACATTCAAACGTCTTCTCCGTTTTCTGGGTCCTTTCCGCTATATGATCCTCTTTGTCGCCATTCTTTCCATCCTGTCCAATCTGCTCTCTCTCTGGGGACCGAACCTTGCAGGAGCTGCCATCAATGAAGCGGCTGCCGGCATGGGACGTGTCAACTTTGAACGCGTTTATGCTTATGCACTGCGCATGCTCATCTGTTACGTTTCCGCTTCCCTGCTGACCATCATCATCAATATTACCATGGTCCGGATCAGCAAGCGTGTCGCCTTCCGGATGCGTCAAAGTGTTTTTGAAAAGCTGATGCGGCTGCCGGTCGGCTTCTTTGATCAGAATCAGGCCGGTGACATCATCAGCCGGGTATCCTATGACATTGACGTCATCAGCACCTGCATGTCTACGGATATCGTTTCCATTCTGACCAGTGTTGTTACGGTCATCGGCTCGCTTTTTATGATGATCTCCATTTCCCTGCCGCTTTCGGCAGTGGCGCTTATTACCATTCCCGCTTCTGTCCTGTACACTGCGAAGATGCGGAAAATCACTCAGCCGCGCTTTGTTAAACGCTCCAAATCCTACGGGACCATGAATGGATTTGTGGAGGAAATGCTCTCAGGCCAGAAAACCATTCTTGCCTATGCTTATGAAGATACAGTTGACAAACGTTTTGATGACATCAACAATGGTGCTGCAAATGCGTATTATGATGCGGATTCAATTGGTGTCACCATCGGTCCTACCATGGGCTTTATCAACAATATCTGTCTCAGTCTGATTGCATTTTTCGGTTCCATTCTTTACATGAACCACGCCATCACCCTTGGATCTATTTCCTCTTTTGTCCTCTATTCAAGAAAATTCTCCGGTCCGATCAATGAGGTAGCCAACATCATCAATGAGCTTTTCTCTGCTCTGGCTGCCGCTGAACGCGTCTTCAATCTGCTGGATCAGGAGGAAGAACTGTCAGATCTGCCGGATGCACAGCATCTCACTGATGTCAACGGCAATGTTTCCCTTGACCATGTTGCCTTCGGATATACACCGGAACAAACCATCATTCATGACCTTTCCCTGAATGCACAGGCCGGAAAACTCATCGCCATCGTCGGTCCGACCGGTGCCGGGAAAACAACCATCATCAACCTGCTCATGCGTTTTTACGATGTGGACAGCGGAGAAATCCGGGTTGACGGCAAAAACATAAGACATCTGACACGCCGTTCGCTCCGCTCCGCCTATGAGATGGTCCTCCAGGATACCTGGGTCTTTCGAGGCACCATCTTTGAAAATATCGCATACGGCAGGGAAAACGCCACCATGGATGAAGTTGTCGCCGCCGCAAAAGCTGCCCATATTCATCCATTCATCATGCGTCTGCCTGACGGTTATGAAACTATTGTTGCAGAAGACGGAGGCAATATCTCCAAGGGGCAGAAACAGCTGCTCACAATTGCCAGAGCCATGCTCGCCTCCTCACAGGACAATTCCTGCATGCTCATTCTGGATGAGGCTACCAGCAACGTAGATACCAGTACAGAACGTGCGATTCAGAGTGCCATGCGTGATCTCATGCGTGACAAAACCTGTTTTGTCATTGCCCACCGCCTCTCGACGATTCAGAATGCGGATCTTATTCTTGTCCTCAACCATGGAGATGTCGTTGAACAGGGAACACACGCCTCACTCATGGCTTCTAAAGGCTTTTACTACAATCTGTACCGGGCACAGTTTGAATAAAAAAACAGCAGCAGTGCTGCTGTTTTTTATTATATGCGTGCAACCCCGCTTTCCCTTGCAGCTCTGGCCACAGCCGATGCAACAGCCGGACCGACCCGCTTATCGAAAGCCAGCGGAAGGATGTATTCGGCATGAATACCATCCTCACGGGCCAAATCCGCCAGTGCATACGATGCCGCCAGTTTCATGGCTTCATTGATATCACTGGCACGTACATCCAGTGCACCGCGGAATAACCCAGGGAAAGCCAGTACATTGTTAATCTGGTTTGGATGATCGCTTCTGCCTGTTCCAACAATGGCAGCACCCGCTTCCTTCGCGTCATCCGGCTCTATTTCCGGAACCGGATTGGCCATTGGGAAGACGATTGCATCCCGCGCCATGGACTGAATCATGGTCTTTGTCACTACATGCGGTGCGCTCACACCGATAAATACATCGGCACCCTTCATGGCATCTGACAGTGTCCCGCTCTGTTTTCCCGGATTGGTCAGTGCTGCCATTTCCGCCTGAGCAGAATTCATTTCAGCACCTTCACAGAGTATGCCGCAGCGGTCAACCATCTTAAGATGACGCACACCCAGTGTCATCAGATGACGGCCGATTGCAATCCCGGCAGAACCTGAACCATTGATGACTACCCTTACTTCACCGATATCCTTTCCGACAACCCTCAGTGCATTCAGTACCGCTGCTCCGACGACAATGGCCGTTCCATGCTGATCATCATGGAAAACGGGGATATCGCATTTTTCCTTCAGACGACGCTCGATTTCAAAACAGCGCGGCGCAGCAATATCTTCCAGATTGATGCCGCCGAAGGAACCTGAAATCAGGTAAATGGTGTTCACGATCTCATCTACATCCTTTGAGCGGACACAGATCGGGAATGCATCCACGTCTCCAAATGCTTTAAACAGCGCACATTTGCCTTCCATCACGGGCATTCCGGCTTCAGGACCTATATCTCCAAGCCCCAGTACTGCAGTACCGTCTGTTACAACTGCGACGAGATTGTGGCGCCGTGTCAGTTCAAAAGATTTATTGTAGTCCTTCTGAATCTCCAGGCATGGCGCAGCAACACCCGGTGTATACGCCAGTGAAAGTTCATCCCGATTGGTTACAGGCACACGGGAGACAACCTCTATTTTTCCCTGCCACTGTGCATGCAGCCGTTTTGATTCCTCAGCATAGTTCATATTTATTCCTCCCTAAAGCATTCCGGTTCTCAGCACCCCGGTACTTGTACGGTTCTTTCCAGAAAAACAAATGCTCTTTTCAATCGTTACACTGTATCCCCGAGGTAAATCTTCTTTAATGCTTCGCGGTTCAGAATCCGGATCCGGCTCTGCCCCACTTTCATCACAAGTTTCTGCTGTTCAAGAGACTTTATTTTCCGGCTGACCGTTTCCGGACGAAGACTGATGCTTCCTGCAATCTCCTCCAGCCTGAGACTCACCGTATCTGTATTTCCATGCCGTGTCCGGTAAAGCAGAAATCCTGCCAGACGGCGTTCCGGATCTGCAGAGGCCAGAAACTGGCTGCGTTCATTGGCATCATGCAGTTTTCTGCTGAGCAGATCAATAACCCTGTATGCGATCTCTGGCTGTGACACTGCAGTACGTACAGCTTCCCTGCTGATCTGGCACAGTGTAACCTCATTCACACAGACCGCGGTATAAGAATATCGTCCATCTTCGAGGAAGAGGCTCTCCCAGATTACATCGTTCTGCGAAAAAAGACCCACTATCTGTTCCCGCCCGTCGCTGTCCCATCTGGCCAGTTTTACCGTTCCGGAATGAATCAGATACAGTGCCTGGACAGCATCGGATTCCCTGAAAATCACCGATCCTGCTGCAAATGTCTTCAGTTGTGAATCAGAGAACAGCATCTCTCTGGCCGAATTGGTAAGACCGGAAAGAAAGTCAATTTTCTCCATGCACGGCATGCCGCATCCGCTGCATCTTTCTGGCATCATATTCACTGTTCACCTTTCAAAAGACAATAATCGCCCCATCTGTTTCAAGATGAGGCGACTTGGATGAAACGGTTTAGATGAGGCAACTTCTCTTATTTCAGGAATCCGTTGATAATCTGCTCTTCTGCTTCCTGCTCCGTAAGACCCAGCGTCATCAGCTTGATAATCTGATCACCTGCAATCTTGCCGATTGCCGCCTCGTGCACAAGTGCCGCATCCACATGATTCGCCTCAAGACCCGGTACAGCCAGAATCTTGCCGCGGTCCATAATGATGGAATCACATTCTGTATGTCCATAGCAGGCAGTATTGCCGACAATCTTTGCATCAAACCGCTGATATGAATCTTCTTTGGCAACCGAGCGGGAAACAACGTCTGCGCTGGATCCTTCACCATTCAGCCTGATATCGTATGTGCAGAGCGCGCGCTGGCTGCCATGTGTCATCAGACGCTCACGAACCACCAGTTTTGCATTTGCATCAAGCTCTGCAATCGTCTTACGGTCAGTATCATCCACACCCTTGATCTGGACCATCTCCATCTCCATGGTGCTTCCTTCTGCCATATAAACCTCAGTCTGAGGATTTAAAATGCGCTTGCCCTTACCGTTTCCGGATCCATAATGCTTTTCAACATACCGCACCTTCGCATTCTTCTCCAGAAAGAATCTGTGAATGCCGTCATGTTCGGAATCATCACCACCGCAGTTGTCAATGCCGCATCCGGCAACGATAACCACATCGGAATCCTCTCCGATGTAGAAATCATTATAAACCATTTCCTTGAGACCGCTCTGCGTCATCACAACCGGAATATGAACGCTCTCATTTTTGGTTCCCGTCTTGATACGGATATCGATACCGCTTACCTCAGTCTTCGGAATAATCTCAATATTTGCTGTAGATTTGCGTCCCGCTGCCTGGGAATTCGAACGGATGTTGTATGCTCCCTCAGGAATCTCGTGAAGATCTGCAACCTCCTTCAAAAGACGCATCTGAATCTCATCCAGTTTTAACATGGATCTCTCTCCTCCTACTTCCGAAAACCTCAGCCGGCCCGTACACAGGACGGCATTGCTGAAGCTGTTCCAATCAGCTCAGGCAGTATATTTTCCCGCCGACCTTGTTTCTCAAGACGTCCGTCTTTGATCACAATAATCTCATCTGCAATATTCATAATTCTTTCCTGATGCGAAATGATCAGGATAGAACTGCCCTTGATGTTTTCCCGCATACGCTGGAAAACCTGAATCAGGTTCTGGAAGCTCCAGAGGTCAATTCCCGCCTCCGGTTCATCAAATACAGAAAGTTTTGTTGCTCTCGCCAGAACCGTTGCAATTTCAATACGCTTTAATTCACCGCCGGACAGGCTGCTGTTAACCTCACGGTCAATATACTCCCGTGCGCACAGTCCTACCTCTGACAGATAATTACAGGCTGCCGCTGCAGAAAGCTGCTTTCCTGCCGCCAGACGGATCAGATCCAGAACCTGAATGCCCTTAAAGCGAACCGGCTGCTGAAAGGAAAATCCAATACCGGCACGGGCTCTTGTTGTAATATCCCAGTCTGTAATATCCTCACCATTGAGCAGAATCTGACCGGATGTCGGCTTTTCAATACCTGCAATCAGCTTTGCCAGTGTGGATTTGCCGCCGCCGTTTGGACCGGTAATCACCACCAGCTGCTCGTCCGGGACAGTCAGACTGATATCTCGAATGATCTCTTTATCAAGATCATCTTTTGCATTGTATGATACATGTTTGAGTTCCAGCATACTTCTCATCCTTCTCTGATCCATGATTGGCTTCCCTGCCTTGGAACAGCCTCATTATAACACAAAGTTCTGTTAAAACTTTGACTGTAATCAATTTTTATTAAAACTTTTATTCTTTGTTTTCAGTCAGGGAATGCCATTATACCGATTCTATGGGACCTTGTCCATAGAAACCTTCATCCGGTCATATCAGCCTGGACAAAAAAAGAGACGCATTTCTGCGTCTCAGACACCGTTCATGGCAAATCATATTTACTTCACAGAACCGGTAATACCTTCTGCAAACTGCTTCTGCAGAACGAAGAACACGATAATCGTCGGCAGCGAACAGAACAGAACACCCAGCATCAGCATGCCGTAATCAACAGCATATCCATTGGACATATTGGCAATCAGCATGGGCATCGTCTGCACGGAATTGCCCTTCATGACTGTCCTGGGCCACATGTAGGCATTCCAGGAGTTCATAAAGGTAATGACCGCAGCAGCTGCATACGTAGACTTCATCATCGGGAAATACATTCTGAAGAAGATGCCTATCTCACTCAAACCGTCAATTCTGGATGCTTCCATTGTATCAATGGGGAAGTTCCGGGAATTCTGACGGAACATCATGATCATAAAGGGGGTTGCAATACCGGGTATAATGAAGGCCCATACGGTATTCAGAAGCTTCAGTCTTGAAACCATCGTGAACAGCGGGATCAGTGTTGCAACCTGCGGGACCATCATGGCCAGCAGCAGGATACCGAACAGACGGTCTTTTCCCTTATCATGATACAGCTCAAAACCAAATCCGGCAAGCGAGCATACCAGCAGCGTCGCTACTGTCTGCACAATGGCGTAGAAAAAGGAATTTCCCATCGCCTGCCACAGATCCTGCTGGGCTGTCAGATTTTTATAGTTTTCAAGCAGATACGTGCCAAACCAGATTTTACCCTGAGCTACCTCAAGAGAGGTGTTGGTTGCCGCTGTAAACATCCAGTACAGCGGAAAAACGGAAATAAAGGATACAATAATCAGAAAGATGTACGCCGGAATCAGCTTACGCTGAATATGGGATACAGCGTGCTTTTTGCTGCCGTCAGTCACGCGTATCACCTACTTTCATATTGATGAACGCAAGAACAGCAACCAGAACAAAAACAATCATCGCCAGTGCTGAAGCATAACCAAAGTTAGCTACACCCTGTCCCAGAGAGTTGTTGTAAATATAGTGAGACATGGTAATGGTTGTATTGGATGGTCCGCCGTTTGTCAGGTTAACCGACTCATCATACAGCTGCAGTGTACCATTGATCGACATAATACCTGTCATAACAATGACCGGACGCAGCAGTGGTACGGTAATATTCCAGAATGTTTTCCATCCGCTGGCGCCATCGATATTGGCGGCCTCATAAACGGAATACTCAATATTCTGAAGACCCGCCAGGAAAAATACCATATTATAGCCTGTCCACCGCCACAAAAGCGCAATAATGATAACCGCCTTTGCTGTTCCGGACTGTCCAAGCCAGTTGACATTTTCCTGAATAATGCCGATTCCTTTCAGGAACGCATTGATCAGGCCTTCATTTGAGAACAGCGTCTTAAAGATCAATGCATAGGAAACAAGTGCCGTAGCACAGGGCAGGAAAATCAGTGTACGGAAAAGACCCCTGAACTTCAGATCCTTGTTGTTAAGGAGCTGCGCCAGCAGAATGGCCAGAATCAGCATGATCGGTACCTGAATAATCAGGTACATAAAGGTGTTTCCCATGGACGTCATAAACACCTTGTCCTTGAACATGCGCAGGTAATTCTTGGTCAGCGGTTCAGCCCATTTCATATTTGCAGAAGAACCGGTTTTCAGGGAATTGATAAATGCCTGCACCATTGGGTAAAAACTCATGACGAAAATCAACAGGGAAGCAGGTGCCAGAAATACCCAGCCTGCCGCCTCCTGCTTTGCCAGGAGTCCAAAACCTTTTTTCTTTTTCATGGAGCTTTGCACCCTCCATCTTCTGTTTTTTAAAGAAGCAGGGAACCGGATTGACCGGTTCCCTGCAGGGGTTTCTTTCAATCAGACCACTTCGAAATCAGATATCCATTGCGAAGTCAATCTGCTCCTGCGCTTCCTGAAGAGCGGACTCAACATCAGCACCGTTCAGAATGTTCTGGATCGCATTGCCGATGGAAGTACGTACGGTGTAGTGGAAGTCATTCTGCTCAATGATCGGTACATTCGCGCCCATTGCGACGATATCGCTGTAAACTGCCTGGCCATTGAAGAACTCAACACCCTCGGAATATACAGCAGACTTGCCGGCGCTGATGCAGCAGGTGATGACGCCGCCGTTACGCAGTGCATTGTCATAGGTCTCGGTGGAACCGCCGAAAGTATAGGCCAGGAACTTCTTGGCCAGCTCTTCGTTCTTGCAGTTTGCGGTGATATACAGGGAAGATCCGCCGTTGGCAGCATATCCTTCGCCGCCATCGAGTGTCGGCATGGTGGTAATCTGCCACTTGCCGCTGTTGTCGGTAACCTGGCTCATCGTCGGGATAATCCAGTTGCCGTTCATGACGCCGGCAACCTGATCCTGCATAATGGTCTCGTTGGTATATCCGGTCCAGTCGTTGGCCAGAATCAGGACATGCTCATTAACCATGTCGCAGATAACCTTGATAATACGGGCAAGCTTCTCGTTGCCGGCGATGTTGGCCTTGCCGTCCTTGAACTGGGACTCGCCTTCCGCCTGCAGCATCATGTAAGGCAGATCGTTGCCGCTGCCGTCCATGGAAAGGAGCGCCTTACCGGTCTTTGCATATACTTCCTTGCCCACCTCAAGGAACTTGTCCCAGGTGATGCCGGTCATATCAGCGATGGTGTATCCGCACTGCTCGAGCAGATCCACACGATAGGCCATGATAACGGTGCCGTTGTCAACCGGTACACCATAATGTACGCCGTTAACAGTGCTGTAGCTCAGCTTCTCAGCGCCGAAGTCATCCCAGTTGATGCCGGCGTCGTCGATGTTCTTCCATGCATCCGGATAATCCAGCACATAGCGCTGAATATAGTGATCCTGGAACAGAACGATATCCGGCAGGTTGCTGTAATCGCCGGAGGATGCAGCCAGGGTGATGTCATTTTCAACATCAGAGGAACCGGAAACGATGGTCAGATCCACATCAAACTCCGGATCTACATTTGCCTTATAGTCAGCCACTGCAGCCTTGATTGCGCTGCCATTGAAATTTTCGTCCCAAACGGTGATGGACAGCTTCTCTGCCATCGCTGCGGAGACACCCAGTACCAGGCAAAGGGCCAGAACCAGGGAAACAAGTTTCTTGGTCATAATGAACCAATCCTCCTATAATGATATTTCTTCCACGGCTCCAGAGGAGACCGTAAAATACAATCAGAATACGGTATTTACCCGCCGCATTATTTCAGATTTTACTTCTGAAAATCATACAGATCATAACACATACAATAAAAAAAGTCCATAATTTTTAGAAAATGACGTCAGCATCTGACACTTTCCGGAACAGTCTTCCGAATTTTGTCAATCGCTTCGGGTGTCAGATCCAGCAGCAGTTTTACCGGCTGTTTTCCAGCTTCTTTTGCGATCAGCGTAAAGTACGGGATTTCAGGCAAATATGATGTATAATCATATTTTTTGACGGGAATACTGCCGCCGCGGCGATAGGGTGCTGCCTCAGGAGAATCCGGCCTGCAGAGCAGCTGAATTGAAGAAAACGGAATTTCCCATATCACATTTCGTCCATAATCACTGACACGCTCTATTGTCAGCACCCGGTTTTCGAGAATATACTCATATTCTCTTTTGGATACATGTTTGTAGACAAAGTAGCCTGCCGTCATAAGAAAACACGGCAGCATGAACCCGGAAGATAACATAATTCCCTCTAGAAGAAAAAAAGCCGCCAGCACAGCCATACCCCTTCTCAGGAAAACTTCTGATGGCCTGACTTTTCTGTCAATTGAGATAACAATCGGATTTTCCATTTTGCATTTCCCCTTTGTCAGATTACAGATCTTCCGGACAGCTTCGAGAATATCATACTTTTCCCTTCGATACAACCGTCATTCATGGTTTATTCAGGACGTTCAGTATAAAGCTGTTTCAGCCAGTCCACAGATATAGTAAACGAATTTGATCTTTGCGCTTTCAGCTTATTTGAGACGACTCAGCCAGATTTTTGGGAATCGTCAATGCACAAATATAATATTCGTTTACTATAACTGACTCACTTCTGCATTTTCAGTATCATGTAAATTTTTGTCTTGTCAGGGAAATTCATTCACATTTTTCAACTCATTTTGTCAGAACCCTGTTTTATCCAGAAAAGATGAGGTATAATACCAGTAACGTAAAAAAGCAGAGGTGCCTATGATCTTTTTTCGTTCAAACCTGTTTTATCTGCCCCAGCTTGAAACGGAACGTCTGATTCTGAGGCGTATCCGTATGTCTGATGCAGATGATATATTTGCATACAGCAAAGACCCGGAGGTCGCACGTTATGTACTCTGGGATGCACAGACCGATATTCGTGAGGCAAGACAATACTGCCGCTCAATGATTCGGCAGTACCGGCTGGATGAACCATCCAGCTGGGGGATTATTGAACGGTTTTCTGGCCACCTGATTGGCACCATCGGTTATATGTCCTTTGATGAGCATAACCACAGTACTGAAGTCGGATATTCACTGGCACACTGGAAATGGAATCAGGGCATAATGACCGAAGCGCTTGGTGAAGTCATTCAGTACACCTTTTCATCCATGGATATCAACCGTATTGAAGCACAGCATGAAACGGAAAATCCGGCTTCCGGCCGTGTCATGGAAAAATGCGGCATGCATAAAGAAGGCATTCTGCGTCAGCGGCTATACAATAAAGGCCGTTATGTAGATGTCAGTCTGTATTCCATTCTTAAAAGTGACCTGAATAGAAGCTCAGAATCTGCCCGTAACCAATGAACAGCTGAGGAAAAAACATGCCTGGAAAATTAAGCGTAATTGCACTTAAATCTGCCGCTCAAATCGGAGAACGTGTGGACAGAATTTTGTCTGAATGGCACGAAGGTGAACATTTTCTGATTCCGGCTGAACATCCCCGTTTCAGCAGCGGAGAGGCAAAATGTGTCATCAGGGAATCTGTACGAGACCGAGACATCTACATCATTGTTGATGTATGCAATTCTTCCATCACCTATACGATGAATGGAGAAATCAACCACATGTCGCCTGATGACCATTATCAGGATCTGAAACGGACCATTGCAGCCTGCAATGGAAAAGCGGACCGCATCACCGTTATCATGCCTTTCCTATATGAGGGACGCCAGCACCGGAAAACCACACGTGAATCCCTTGACTGTGCCATCATGCTCCGTGAAATTGAACAGATGGGCGTGCACAGCATACTGACCTTCGATGCACATGATCCCCGAATGCAGAATGTCGTGCCCCTCATGAGCCTTGAAAATATATCTCCCGCCCTGCAGTTCACACAGGCTATGCTGACCGAATATGAAGATCTGATACTGGACAGCAATCACGTCATGTTCATTGCACCTGATGAAGGTGCCACAGAACGCGCGGTATTCCTTGCGACCCTTTTCGGTGTCAATATCGGCATGTTCTACAAGCGCCGCGATTACACACAGATTGTCAATGGAAGCAATCCTGTAATCGCCCATGACTTCTGTGGATCATCCGTCAGGGGCATGGATGTCATCATTGTGGACGATATGATTTCATCCGGCGGCAGCATGCTGGATACCGCCCGTCAGCTCAAGGAAATGGGTGCAAAACGGGTATTCATCTTTTCCACCTTTGGTTTGTTTACGAATGGTCTTGACAAATTCGATCAGGCTTATGCGAAAGGACAGTTTGACCGGATATTTACAACCAATCTGATCTATCAGAAACCGGAACTGAAAGCACGCAGCTGGTATGTATCTGTCAATATGAACCGTTATATCGCTGCCCTGATCGATACCCTGAACAGCGGAAACAGCATTCATGATCTCATCAAGCCGGCTGTGCGTATCAAACAGATGATTGATCTTTACAAAAAGCATGAATTCAGGGCGAACAAATAATCTATGGGACTGCATTTCTGCAGTCCCATTTTTATTTTCTGATCATTTGTCTGATCTGGCCTGCTGCCCGTTCAGTCAGCCAGGCAATGAGACAGGAAAATACGATACTGAAAATCAGATACAGTGCTGCCCACTGCGGCGCACCATCCGGTGCATACACATAATTCACGACAGTCCTCAGCTGTAATACACTGAAGTCCCGTGCACCGAGATGCAACCAGTTCAGCAAAAGAAAACCGACATTCAGTACAAACAAGCCAAGTCCGTGATGCATCATTATTTCAAATGTATGCCGGGAAACATACAGCAGCGGACGGCAACCGGCAATATGAACCGACAGAATTCTGGCAATTCTGAGGTAGAAAGCTATGGCCAGCAGCCCGCCAAGATAAATGCCTGCCGGTCCGCAGGGGATGTAGGAAAGATCTGAAAGCAGGTACGCATTCTCCGGTACAATTGTCGTAAAGAGTACTCTCAGAAGAACCAGAATCGTCAGATAGGGAAGCGTTGGCATCCTGTCGATCCGTTCAAGACGTGTCCGGTACAGAAATCCAAGTGCATACCCGGGAAGAAGAATACCTGCACGCAGAAGGGGCAGCATGACAGGTAAAACCTCAAAAGTACGGGCTGAGTAAACGGCCAGCGAACCCAGCACAAAGGACAGCACCGCTGCACCAGCATCCGGTGCTGTCATATAACGGCTGCACAGATTATACAAAGCACGATACACTGTTCTGACCAGGAACAGTGCACCGATGAACCAGGCGCCCAGATTATACGCAAAATGTTGTCCATCCAAAATGGGGGCAATCAGCAGCGTATACATCGAAAGCGATGAGCCAATTTCTGTTCCCAGGCCTTTTCTTAAAAAAGCTGCTATCAGGCCATAAGCAATGTTATAGAGATAGAGGGGAAGCAGCAGACGACGGCAGTCCTTGAGCAGTGCACTGCCAAAGGAACAGTCTGAATGGAAAAAGTATCCGGAACCAAATGCAAACATCAGCATATGAAAGGAATAATACCGGAACAATCCGCCAAAGTTCAGCAGTTCTCCGGTAAGCGGAATATGACCATCCACCACAAAAAGAATGGCCATCAGGTATAGCATCCGGAACGTATAATTTTCCGTTTCGGTCTGCCTGTTTTCTGTCAATTTTATCCCTTCCTCTGTCAACTGATATCAAAAAGCAGCTTAAGTAAATCTGCCGTGGTACTGAAATCATCTTATCACAGTCAGCTGATTTCCTGCAACTCTTTTAAGTCTCTTAAAGTATAGGAAAACTGTTATCTTTTTCTTTTCTGAATCTATGATTTTTTCAAAAATATCGAAACTTTCCTTTAAATACATCATTTTTGTAAGTAGACAGAAAAGTTTCTAATCGTATACTTAGAGAAAGAATTATGATGCGCTGAGGGGAGCAGCCACTTAAGGGGGTGTTATTATGGTGAAGTTTGGTGAACGCCTCAAAGAAGCGCGTGCCGCCAAACATATGAGCCAACAGGCTCTGGCTGACATAATCGGTAAGAGTTTGAATACCGTCGGCCTTTACGAGCGTGGTTTACGGCAACCCAGTCTCGAAACGCTCTGCCTTTTAGCTGATACATTGGAAGTTTCGGTCGATTATCTGCTTGCCAGAACTGAAAATAAGCTTTCCTCCTCCTCTCCTGATACCTCAAACAGCGATCTTGAGACACGTATTTCCAGAATCGAAAATACAATCGGCCTTGAATAATAGATTAAAAGAAAGCCTTTCGGCTTTCTTTTTTAATTTCCTGCACGACGCCTCAATCCCTTTGGATAATGATTCTTTATCACTCCATCTGACTGCTTGCCCCATCCTACGGATATTCCTTCATATTGTAGCATTACCCATCCCCTGTCACAGGTTTTCCTGACTGTTTCCCCTGCCTGATACTGTTTTAATTCAGATACACTCAGTTCGCATACGTTTTTCACTTCCAGGCTGGTAAGCGCCATGCCTGCCGCATGATCAGGTTCCGGCTGCCTGCCGTGCAGACTGCACAGGGCAATGCCGGAGCGGAGCATTCTGACTCCATCCAGCTGTCCAGGATTTATGCCGTCCGGCATATACCAGAGAATCTCATTTCGGACGGTCAGACGTTCCTCAGCAAAACAGTTTTCTTTATAGATATCCGGCAACGCAGGACAGATCTGTCCCTTTTTTCTGTTTCTGGACACAGCTTCCTTTTTCTCAGTGCTGCAGGTATCATCTGAGCACTTTATCAGCTTTGCCAGAAAATGTCCCTCTCCATCTATCCGGTGCGGATACAGATGCATCATGCCCCCCGGTGCATTCCCGAGTCCCGGCAATTCAAAAGGAACCATTTCAAATTCCTGATGTTTCCCGGTAAACTGCTCAATGACGCCTTCATTTTCCACAGCATTGAACGTACATGTGGAATATACCAGTATACCGCCTGGTTTCAGCATGACAGCTGCCTGCTCCAGAATATCCATCTGGCGTGCCGCGCACTGTATCGGACTTCCGGCATTCCATTCGGACCTGCTTTCCGGTGTTTTCCGGAACATTCCTTCTCCTGAACATGGTGCATCAACCAGTATCCGGTCAAAAAATGCCGGAAAATGAGGAGACAGCCGTTCCGGAAGTTCACAGACAACAAGACTGTTCCGGACACCCATACGTTCCATATTTGATGACAGTACCCTGGCCCTTCCAGGTACCGGTTCGTTGCTGACCAGCAGTCCCCGTCCCCGCATCATGGAGGCAATCTGAGTACTCTTGCCGCCTGGTGCCGCACATAAATCCAGCACCTTTTCCCCTGGTTTCGGATCAAGCAGCGCTGCAGCACTCATCGCACTCGGTTCCTGAATGTAATACATGCCCGCCTCATGCAGCGGGAGCTGACCTGGATGCAGCGGGTCTTCATAATAATATCCATGTTCAGCCCATGGAACCGGTTTCAGTATGCTTTCCATCTGTCTTTCTGATATGCCGTCTGTCATGCGGCTCATCATTTCTGCAAGATATGCACACTCTGATTTAAAACGCTCTGTTTTATCCACAGGACATTTCATTGGATTTAAACGCATGCCTTTTTTTGCCGGTTCTTCCAGTGTTTTAAGATATTGAAAAAAGTCTGCTTCACCAAGCAGACTTTTCATCTGTTCAAGAAATGCTTCCGGCAATGAACCTGCAGCGATCTGCGTGCTCAAATTACCCTTTCCTCCGTCTTCTGATTATCGTCCCTCAGGAGAACCGCACAGACCCGGCGATTCTCTTCCTTGCCGGATTCAATGACATACATCTTTCCGACCTCGCAGGAAGAATTAAATACAGATTCCGAAGTAGTCAGAATGCAGAATATATTCTTTGCCGCATTGCTGACCATATTCCGGAATTCTATACTGGGCGGGACCAAACCTTCCTTGATCATTCGTTTTGCAAATCTACGGTAAGCTGTATTCGCTTTGGCAGCATCATGAAATACTTCATTTGACAGCACCAGCTTACAAATGCCGCCATCCATACTGCCTGATGTCTGATACCGTCCATCCCATTTTCTGTCCTTGGGCCAGGCGATAATCTCAACCGCTGTTTTGCCTGTCTCAAATGTTCTCAAAAGTTACCCTCCCCTCTATATATGCTCATATGAAAATGATATAAAGCAACTACTTTATTATTTTCATGACATCATATTAGCATATGAACTATATTATGTGAAGGAAAGAGCGAAACTTCATAAAGTTTGAACGGTTAGTATCATTACTTTTTCATCGAAAGAAACAATTTCAATTTCATTCTCCGGAAAACCGTTAAATATCATCCCGAATCATCTTCATCGGAGAAAAACAGAAAAACATCATCTGTTGAAGTCTGATTTCTGTGTTATCATTCCTCAACTGGTAGTTTTATGACAACTTTTTTATAATATTTTGGAAACTCATTGTGACAGCTGGTTTTGTGTGCATCACTTGGAAACATGATATAAAACGTTCCCGGACGAATGGAAAAAGAAGTTGAAGGACCTTCATAATAGTAATTATCACCTGCATTTTCAGAATCAACCGGATTCAGTTCATGAATATTCGCCCATGCAATACGTTCACTGCCTGTTATACAGTACTGCAGATCAATGTATTTTTTATGTGCTTCGAAATGAATACTGTCCTTCGGACGCGTTGTTCCTTCTGAAATTGTAGCAAACAGGCCATTGTCCAGATCATAACGTCCGGTTTCAAGATCAATCGCCTCGGATATGAATGAGAATGCCTGCTCCATCTCAACATGCAGGGCATAATACCGTTTTTGTTCTTCAATACGATCGATTATCAAATCTGAATCCTCCGCAAATTACTTTGGTTCGTACTTTTCTATAAAGCGCTCTACCGACTGCCGGATCCCCTCATTATTTCTTTCGATGTCCTGAAGGGTCAGAATTCTGTTTTCTCCTGCCGCAATAGCACGCATCACAGCATTGCTGACCGCAGTATTATGATGTGAATAATCAAAATACTGCGATAGATTTTCAGTCCATTCTGTTCTGGATGAATAATCATAGATTTCCACATTTGGATAGGAAAGCAGCAGCTCACATACTCTCTGTCTTGATCGATACTGCTGTTCTGAAAGTCCGCCTCTGGTCATCATATACCAGTATCCCACTGAATAGGGCGGAAAATAAATGACAAAACGTGTTTCCGGATAAGCTGATATATACGATTCCAGATGGCGGCTTATATTTTCCGTCGATCTCTCCAGCCTCGAATCCACCGGCTGCATCTCCTTCTGACTGCTGAATTCAACAGCACTGATTACACTGGCTTCCGAAAAGACCACGTCCGTCCACTGATACATACTGTCCCGCTTGCCATCCAGCGGCAGTCCGCGGTTTTTAAGCATTCTGGGAATCCTGACGAATAGAACATCCCGGTTAAGCAGATAGTATACATCATTCAGTAGCCGGTCATCCCAAAGATAGGTAATAATCTCCTCATCATCATCCGGCGGTCCCATGAGACTGTAAGCATCTACAGCCAGTATTGCCAGTGAAAGCGGATGTGTCTGCAAAACATGACCCAGCTGCCATCCCATCTGTGCAGTATGTGAACCGCGCATCGGAAGCTTAACAGATGAAACCGAAAAGCAGTCATCAATCACGGACGGCATACTCATCTCTACCATGGACGTGCCCAGAATGACAGCATTATAATCGTAATTCCGCGCGATACCCGGATTATTATAGCTTTCCTGATCATACAGTGGCAGTATGGATGATTCCCGGTAATGCTCAAACGGATCTACCAGAAAGGTCAGTGCTGCACAAACGCTCAGCAGAACAACAGCACAGATAAGACAGAGTGCTGTCCACTTTTCAGTTCGAATCTGCATGAATGTTCCTTTCCTGGCTTTCCCGATTCTTTAATTCAGGGCGAAATCACTTCAGTTTAATATTAGCGATTTCCCAGTTTTCTGTCAAGCATGTTTGTGCCTGCCTGGCCTATTTCGATTTCGATTTCTTCAGATTGTCTTCATATCAGGCAGTATGTCCGGAAGACAATTGAAACCAGCAGTAAAAACACGTATAATGGGTTTCGACACCGAAAAACGACTTAGTGTCTGTCATTAAGAAGTAATTCCCGTAAGATTACTTCTGTCCTGGAAGGAGACTGAATTATGGCTAAAGTTCCAACGCCGCATATTACTGCAAAAGAAGGCGCATTTGCCCGTACTGTTCTTATGCCCGGAGATCCACTGCGCAGCAAATTTATCGCTGAACACTATCTTGAAAACGCAGAACTGGTAAACAATGTACGCGGTGTTCAGGGATACACCGGCACATACAAAGGAAAAAGAGTATCTGTCATGGCATCCGGAATGGGTATTCCATCCATCGGCATCTATTCATATGAACTTTATAATTTTTACAATGTTGAGAATATCATCCGTATCGGTTCAGCAGGCGGTATCGGCGATGATATCAAGCTTCGTGATATCGTATTTGGCATGAGTGCCTACACCAATTCCTGCTTTGGCCGCCAGTTCGGCTTTGACGGCAATCTTGCTCCCTGCTGTTCCTTCGATCTGCTGATGAAAGCCTACGAGGCTGCAAAGCATCTGGGAATTGATCCGAAGATAGGCGCCCTCTATTCTTCAGACATCTTTTATGATGAAACCGGCAGTTCAGCAAAGCTCAAAAACCTGGGCGTTCTGGCAACAGAAATGGAAGCAGCCGGACTGTACCTGAATGCTGCCAGAGCCGGAAAGCAGGCACTGGCAATCTGCACCATCTCAGATCATATCTTCAGGGGTGAATCGCTTCCTGCAGAAGACCGTCAGAATACATTTACCCAGATGATGGAAATTGCACTCGAAATAGCCTGATCTGAAAACAGCCTTTTCTGCGGCATACACAGCCTGAATGCCATTTTACCACCTGTGCTTAAAGGCACCTGTCCGAAGACAAAAGCCTGATTATTGAATGATATGGCACAGCCATGTTATCAGGCCAGCACTTCATGCTGGTCTGTCCAACAATGGCATCTGCTATTGATACGATGCTGAAAGCACGACTATGTCATTAAAGAAAATGGCCCAGCATTTCATGCTGGTTTGTCAAATCATGACAACTGCGATTGATACGGTGCCGAAAACACGACTATGTCATTAAAGGAGAAACTCTATGCTTCATCGTCTTTTTATTTCTGCCGACATCGAAGGTACATGCGGCATTGCACACTGGGATGAAACCGAACTTGGAAAACCTGACTATACGCCTTTCCGTCAGCAGATGACCCGTGAGGTCAATGCAGCCTGTCTTGGCGCACTCGAGTCCGGTGCAGAGGATATACTCATCAAGGATGCACATGACAGTGCACGAAATCTGATGCCGGAAATGCTGCCTGAACAGATTCAAATTTTCCGCGGCTGGGGCAGCGATATTCACTCCATGATGTCCGGTATTGATGGAAGTTTCACCGGTGCATTTTTTACAGGGTATCATTCTTCTTCAAATACGGATACCAATCCCCTGTCCCATACCATGAATACGCAGAACATCTCCATTACAATCAACGGTATCCAGACCAGTGAAATGCTGATCAACCTCTATGCAGCGGCACTGTACGATGTACCCGTACTTATGATCACGGGAGACCTTGGCGTCTGTGAGCAGGCAAAACGGATTTCTCCGAATATTTTTACCGTGCCGGTTTCCCAGGGACGCGGAAACGGCTCCATCTCGATTCATCCGAATGTTGCGCTTAAGCGTATTCAGGAAACAGCAAAAACCGCATTCGAAGAAGGCATTGCCCATCCTGAGCGTTTTGCAGTCAGTCTGCCAAACAAGTTTGATGTAGAGGTATCCTTCGTACAGCACAACAAGGCACGCCGTGCTTCATTCTATCCGGGCGTCCGTCAGACCGGTCCCCGCTCTGTACGCTTCTCTTCGGATGCTTACTATGACGTTCTTCGTTTCTTCATGTTCTGTCTGTAAAATACAAGGACTGCTGCAGCTGCAGCAGTCCTTTTTTTATTTACTATTACGGCTGTTTTCCGATATAAGCAAGAATACCGCCATCGACATACAGAATATGGCCGTTGACGAAGTTTGAAGCATCGGATGCCAGGAATACTGCCGGTCCCTTAAGATCTTCAGTTGTTCCCCAGCGGGCAGCAGGTGTCTTGGATACGATAAACTGATCGAACGGATGACGGCTGCCGTCCGGCTGACGCTCACGAAGCGGCGCTGTCTGAGGCGTCTCGATATAGCCAGGTCCAATGCCATTGCACTGAATATTGGCTTCGCCATACTCAGAGCAGATATTCCTGGTCAGCATCTTGAGGCCGCCTTTGGCTGCCGCATAAGCAGAAACTGTCTCACGACCCAGTTCGGACATCATGGAGCAGATATTAATAATCTTGCCATGACCTTTTTCAATCATGCCGGGGATGCAGGCCTTGGATACGATGAACGGTGCATTAAGATCAACATCAATAACCTTGCGGAAATCTTCTGCACTCATCTCAATCATGGGAATGCGCTTGATGATACCGGCATTGTTGACAAGAATATCAACGATGCCTACATCCTCACGAATCTTGGCAACCATTTCGGTAACCTGGGTCTCATTGGTAACATCGCAGACATAACCATAAGCCTTGATGCCCTTCTCAGCATAGGCAGCCAGTCCCTTGTCTACCAGTTCCTGCTTGATGTCGTTAAACACAATGGTTGCACCTGCATCAGAAAGTGCTGTTGCAATCGCAAAACCGATACCATAAGATGCACCGGTTACAAGGGCTACCTTGCCCTCAAGAGAAAAATTCTTCATAAACTCGTTCATGTCTTTTTCCTCCACATTGCAAAGTCAAAGGGTCTCCTTATAACAGATCCATAGGATCTAAGTTATCCATGTCATCAAAATCCTGATTTTCACCGCACATACCCCAGATAAAGGTATAGTTGCTGGTACCAACACCGGTGTGAATTGACCAGGACGGAGAGATAACTGCCTGTTCATTGTGCATGATGATGTGACGCGTCTCTTTCGGTTCACCCATCATGTGGAACACAATATTGTTGTCCTTGAGTTCAAAATAGAAATAGACTTCCATACGGCGCTCATGCGTATGGCATGGCATTGAATTCCAGTTGCTTCCCGGTGCCAGCTGGGTCATACCCATGCACAGCTGACAGCTCTGCATAACAGCGGGATGGATGTACTGGTTAATCACGCGCTTATTGCAGGTTTCCGGTGAGCCGAGCGGCCTTTTGTTTGCCTTGTCAATGTCAATCAGGACATTTGGATATGTCTTGTGTGCCGGGCAGGTATTGATATAAAACTTTGCAGGATTTGAAGCGTCTTCACTGCTAAGTTCAATGACTTTCGCGCCCATGCCGACGTACAGCCCGTCATACTGTTTGAGATCATACGTATTCTCATCCACGCGGATGCGGCCTTTTCCGCCGATATTGATAACGCCCATCTCGCGGCGCTCAAGGAATGTTTCGCTTGCCAGTTCCTTGCAGCCAACAAGTGCAACCGTCTTGTTTACCGGCATTACACCGCCTGCGATGATTCTGTCAAAATGGGAATAGGTAAATACAGCCTCATCCGGTTCAAAAACAGTTTCAATCAGATACTCACTGCGCAGACGCTCAGTGGTATAGTGCTTTGCATCGAGCGATGCAGAGGGCTGACGGACAGTTAGTTTCATTTCTAAATTCCTCCTTTTAATGACATAGTCGTGCTTTTGGCACCGTATCAATCGCAGATGTCATTATTTGACAAACCAGCACGAAGTGCTGGGCCATCTACTCTTTAAGCTTTCAGCATCATATCATTTTCTGACAGCCCGGTACCGCACAGCAGGCCATCTCTTAATGGTACAGCTTAAGCTTTTGACAACAAAATAACCATATACGCAGGTCAGTATCCCTATATCATGCCTTCTCAAGGTCACCACTGTCCCCTCGCGCATACCCTGCACCAAGCAGTGACTCTCTTGGCAGTATCATTTTCTTTCTGCCAATGATTACCTCTGCAGCCGCATCGCTGAGTGCGGTTACAGACGCATTTTTTCTGACCACCCGGTTCTGGTCATCCAGATAGATCAGAACGATTTTCCTTTTCTTATCCAGGGAATAATGAAGAAAGTGTGCAATATTATCCATCACTGTCAAATCCCGCTTTTATAAATCCGGACACCATCGCGTTCATAAACCAGTTCATAATTTTCGCGGAGCTCCTCTGTATCTATAACCATTTCAGCCCGCTCATAATCACTTTCGTAAATATAATCGACCTGATATTTTCTGAGAATATCCGCTCTTCCGGCGGGATCTGCATAAAACATGATGCAGTCCTGTTTCTGTTCCTGATAATCAAGCCCATGAAAAAAGACATACAAATCACTGCCGCAGATAATCTGCCGTCCGGCAAGAGAACAAACGGGATTGATATGCTGCTGTCCGGTCATGAATACGCTGTCCGGATCGGTATAGCTGTCCACCCACTGGCCGGCTTCGACCGCACTCGAGGAAAAGAGCTGATATCCGGAAACAGTTTCCCTTGCGAGAGAAAGCGCTCCTGAAAACACGCTGCCTGCCATAAACAAAGCACACAGTACAATCCTTCCCCTGAGTCCATCCAGCCTGCACATGATAACAGAACCATAATCCGCCGCAAGCATAACAGCAAAAACATACCAGAGATAAAAAAGCTTGTTGTTGTCATATTCATTCGGCTGAAACAGAATCAGTTCCGCAACAGCATACACTGCCATCATGCCAAGTACAATATCCAGTTTGCCACGCCGGCGGCAATTCAAAATTGCACAAAACATGAGAATATACGGCAGACCGGCATTCTTGATCCAGAACCAGAAATAACCGTCAATGAACCCGCGCCCGCCGCTGTTATTGACCCAGTTAAACTGGAAACGGAGGGCACCGCCTTCAACAGTCTGCTTTATGGCATTTCCAAGCAGCTGCGGCAATGCCAGAATCAGGACAATAACCAGATAGATTCCGGCATATCTGAGCACGTGCCGGATTTCAGTCCGTTCCTGAATCAGATGCACCAGAATATATCCACCCGAAAACAGTCCAAGTGCCAGAAAAGTATGCGTATGTATCAGCGGCAGTGCACCGGCAAAAAGCGACAGCATAATCAGCTTTTTAACCTGGCGCGATTCAAACGTATCAATCAGCAGATAGAACGCAGGCAGCACCATGGCCCATCCGCCGAGGAGGGAGCGCTGCGGAATCATCAGGTCTGCAATGACATTTGAAAAACGGAGATTGACATCCGGCTGATTTGCAGGTGTCTTGTAATATCCGGTAAAAATTTCCTGAACCCGTTCAAAGTGATCCCGGAAAGCCAGATCAAAGTCATACAGAAATCCAAGACCGCCATTCAGGAAGAAAAAGAGAAATGCTGCAGCAATCGTCAAAGGCCGGCTGCCAAGCACACGTCTTGCAAGCAGAATAAATCCGGAATATGTCAGAAACATGAGATATGTGCCCGGTACTGCAACAGCAAGATTGATGGGCATTCCCATCAGCATAAATGTTGTACTGAGGGAATCCGTCAGATACGGATAAGCAAGGCTGGTCCCGTAAAGCAGATGATAGGAAGGCGGAAAAGAGGCATTTCTGAGTGATGAGATGAATGACAGATGCATGCACAGATCGCCATATGTCGACTGGCCGCACCAGTAGGATCCATCCGGAGAAGGTTTCAGCATATGTGTCCACTGCAGATATCCTGAAAAGAGCGTAAATGGAATCACAAGCAGCCAGAACATGCGCAGAAATTTTGCATCATCCTCTGCAGCGGCTTTCATATTCTTTCCTGAATTCTTCCAGATCAGCGCAACAGGAATCAGATAGACAACTGCAGCAGCGATATGGGCAGGAATGGAAAAACGCAGCGGATAAGCCATCAGGGCAGGCAGCCACATTTCACAGATGATTCCAAGACACAGACCAAGCCACATCCGCGTCAGCGTCTTCTTTTCCGGCAGAAGTCTGCGGACCATCATCAGACCGCCAAGCGCAAAATATACGGAATATATAATTGATGTCATTGCTTCCTAAATCCGATTCAGAATCATGAAAATAATTTTGCTGTCAAACATGGGTGCCAGTTTTGATTCACTGATTACCTGGCCAACCTCATCAATGGGCACAACGGCCATGACAAGCGGTACCAGGGCAAACAGAATAAAAACAATCAGTATTCCCCGGATACCTCCAAATATACCGCCGACAAGGGCATCCATATGCCTGAGTACAGGAAATTCAAAGACATAGGCAATCATATGAACAAGGAAAGTTGCCAATAAAAATATAACAAGGAAGGTAATAAGAAAACTGAGAATCGAAATGGAAACATCCACTATGGTATGGCTGAGAACAGATGCAACCGTCTGGGTCTTTGACAGAGCGGCTGAACGGATTTCATCCAGAAAAACCGTCTTAAAACTTTCAGGCAGATTTATCTGTGTCAGAAGATTGTCAAGCACAGATGAGGACACGCTGCCGGCTGTAATACCGGAAAGATCCATATTTTTAATCCTGCTGCTCGCATCAGTATAATACATCAGAGTATTGACCAGTGTCTCATTTTTCCGGAGTTGGTCTGCAACCTGACCGCTGAGCATCAATGACAATGCAACAGAAACGATCACAGCTGCTATGCCAAGAACACTGCTGATAAAACCGCGATGCATGCCGTAAAGCACACTGACGCCAAGAATTATCAGTATAATGATATCGATTATGTTCATTAAAAAATCCTTTATTTCCATCAGGATGGCAGTTCAACAATATAGATAGACGAGCCGTCAGCGACTACCGCACGGTTGTCACTGATCATCCCAAGTACATTGCTGATACTGATATCTATCGGATATGCTGTAAATGACGTTTCATCAAACCTGCATGCATAGATCGCATTTTCGGAAAAACCATAAATACAGCGGCTGCCAAGTGTGGCACCCAGACAGTTTCCAGGCAGATGGATCATACGGTCAACACTCCCGTGCATCAGCCGAACATTATTGATGGTTGCACCGCCGCTCTGTTCTTTTGCAGGAATAAGCAGCTCATAAACCGTATTTCCGATCTTTCTAACATCCTGCAGTGTATAGCCGTAAATGAGCGTCGATGACTCGCTTTCAACTGCACGGAATGTATAATGCAGAATTTCACGCGTCGTTACAATATTGAGAATCCCATTGCTGTCAAATATCTTGTAGGCAATGTAATCACCAAGCGTAGTCTTTCCTGTTGAAAGTCTGCCGGGCTGGAATGTCTGAAGCTGAGTGGATATAACTGTCCCGTTTGTATCAAGTCCCAGCATCCACATGTATTCAGCCGTCTGGGTATTTGAAGCCGATGACGCTTCAAAAAAGCCGATATCCAGCAGTGTCTGTGAATCAACAGTTATATTGTCAATGACACGTCCTTCCCCGTCAATTACTGTAACCACACCCGTGTTGGCTGTTCCGATAAATGCCGCAGCATAGGTTTTCCCTGCACTTGCAAACTGAATGCTGTCTGTCATTTTATTGTTATAGATCAGACGCCCCCGGCTGTTCAGTATATACAGGTCATTTCCTGACCAGGCAACAATCTTGTCCTCCGCTGCATCATAATCCGCATTTGTCCCGATCTGATAACTCCATTCATTCGTGCCATTCGCGGATACGCAGTGAATTGTCGTGCCGTCATAATAGAGAATTCTATCTCCGAATGGTTTTATGTTCTGGGAGATAGTTGCCACTATTCTGGTAATCTTGCCAACGCCGGATCTTCCCTTATCTCCAAACATCTGAAAACCAGCATACACCAGAACAACCGCAACAACTGCCATAACAGCAAACGTTTTCAGAAAACGTGATCTTCTCTTCTGATTCTGTTTTCTGTCATCGTTGATGTAGAAATTGTTCGCGGTACCGCCACTCATAGCATAGCGGTACATGTTTCTTTTTTTATCCATTGAACTTTTCCACTTTTTTGAAATGCACACAGAAATCCCATATTGCCAGACTTCCTGAACAGGCTTTTTCTTCCTATTATATATGCCTGATTTTGAATATCACGGCCATACTCAGTTTTTCGCCTTTTCCGCACGTTTTCCACATCATTTTTCTTAGTTTTCCACAGGAAATGTGGAAAACCTGAAAACTCTGTGGATAAATTGTGGATTACTGTGGAAAACTATTCAGTGTGCCTTTATCTACCTGATACAGCATCCCCCGTTCCGTCTCTCCGAGATCGGAAATGTCAGTACAGGTAACAAATGTCTGAATCTGATTGATCCGCTCACCAAGTGCACGACGTCGGTTCATATCCAGCTCACTCATGACATCATCAAGGAGTAAAATCGGATTTTCCCCTTTGCTTTCTGCCATATACGCCAGCTGAGCCATTTTGAGAGACAGAACTGCACTGCGCTGCTGTCCCTGGGAGCCGAATATTCTTGTTTCCCTGTTGTTAATCCGGATACTGATATCATCCCGGTGTACACCATATCCGGTAGTCTGCCGTCTTATATCATCATCGCGTGCAGAAAACAGTTGGTCAAGAAATTTCTGCCTGAGATCAGATGGATCCCTGAGCGATGTCATATATCGAAGGGTCAGTTCTTCCTTTTCACCGGTCAGATGCCTGTGCTCCAATGCAGCGAGGGCTGACAGATGTTCAATTGCCTCAATTCTGCGCTCTGCAACTGCGGCACCACTGTCTGCAAGCATCTCGTCCCACATATCCAGCGTACTGCGCAGTCCGGGTTTTATGGAAATCTCACGCAAAACAGCATTCCGTTCGGAAAGTGCCTTATTGTACCGCTGAAGATGATAAAAATAGACCGAACTCAGCTGGGAAAGAAGCATATCCAGAAAACGTCTTCGTTCTGCCGGTCCGCCTTTGACGATAAGCAGATCTTCAGGAGAAAACAGAACACCGCAAATATGACCAAAAAGTTCACCGATACGTTCCGCTTTCCGTTCCCCTATTTTGATGTTCTTTTTCTTTTTCTGGCCCCTTGCCAGGATGATTGTTACCTCATGTGTTCCATCCTGCTGGCTGCTCCTGACCGTTACCCGTCCAAACGGCTGTTCCCAGCGTATCATTTCCTCATCCTTGCTGGTCCGGTGACTGCGGCCGACACCGCAAAGATGCAGTGCTTCAATGATATTGGTCTTTCCCTGTGCGTTGCTTCCGATGAAAACATTCATCCCAGAGCCCGGCTGTATTTCAACGCCCTCATAATTCCGGAAATCCTTCAGGATGAGCGTATTCACTTTCATATTATGTGGTCCTCTTTGCTGTGTCCTTCTGTCTTCTATACACGGACAGGCAGAAGGAGATACAGATACTGGCTGCCGCCATCCGGCGGATAAACGAGACACGGACTGACAGAAGATTTGAATCTCATCTCAATTTCTTCATCAGGAATGGCCTTCAGTACATCCATGACATACTTGATGTTGAATGCAATTTCAAGTTCCTTGCCTTCACTGCTGATGCCGATTTTTTCTTCCATGCTGGTATTCTGCATGACAATGGTCATAACATCTCCATCTACCTTGAAGCTGACCAGATTTGACTTTGATTCACGTCCGATCAGCATGGCGCGGTCGATGGCATCTGCCAGCTGCATCCGGTTAATTCTGATGCGTGTCAGATAATCCATCGGCAGAATCTGCTTGTAACGCATATATTCGCCTTCGAGAAGACGGGCAATAATGATATTCTCATCAATCCTGATGCTGGCATGACTTTTGCTGAAACAGATAATGGCTTCGCTGTCAGAGTCATTGACGATTTTAGCGATGTCTCCAAGAATTTTACCGCCGATTACCTGTGAGATGGTTTCATTGCAATCTTCTATGGTTTCCTTGCAGATGGCAAGGCGATATCCGTCAAGTGCAACAATGCTGATTTCATCATGATCAATTTCAAAAAGACATCCTGTCAGAATGGGACGGCTCTCATCTACAGCAACGGAGAAAAGCGTACCATTAATCAGCCGCTTAAGCTGCTTTTGAGTCAGCTTGGCTGTCTGTCCCTTAACCATTGGCAGTTCAGGAAATTCAAGGGCGTCTGAACCTGAAAGGCTTGTTTTGAACTGACCGCTGACAATGCTGGCTACATTACGGTCATTTACAGTAATACGGACATCCTCACCTGGCAGCTTGCGGGCAATCTCACAAAAGAAACGGCCTGGCAGAACAACACTGCCTGTTTCTTCAACATAAGCCATGATTTTACATTCAATGCCGATTGCCATATCCGTTGTTGTCAGAATGATGGAATCATTCTGTGCTTCAATCATGATTCCTTCGAGTACAGCCTTCGGAGATTTGACGGGGATGGCATGTATGGCGATGGAGAGGGCTTCATTCAGTTTTGCTGCATTACAGGTAAAGCGCATAATATCCTCCATGTGTAGATGTAGTATATATAGATAGAAGTAAAAGTATTAGTCGGGTGGATAATGTGGATAAACCCGGGAAAAGCGTAAATACAAGGAAAAATGCCTGTGGATAACTTCCTGAAAACAGCGTGGAAAACTCAAAAATAATCCACAATTTATCCACAAAAATTGTGGGCTGGCAGGATAATGATATCTGACCTGCGAAATACGCCATGATTATTATGAAGAAAAAGCCTGGTATTGTCAAGAAAGCAGCTGAAATAACCATGAAAAACAGCTGAAAAATACTTTCAATATAACAGGCAGACAGGACAGGGATTCAATGATTCTTCCGAAATATGTAAAGCCTGCAGGTGAAGTACAGCACAAGTTTTATCCCGGCAGATTGATTCCTTAAATAAGAAATGCTAGAATGGTGCAGCCTGATGCAGGCGATATAATGCATACCGGACAACTGCCGGTGGTATAAATGCTTGAATTGCCCGTCACTTCGTGCCAATTTGTCAAAAAAAAAACATCAGCAGTTGATATGATGCCGAAAGCACAACAATATTTAGGAGGATGGGATGGAAATCATTGCCAGGATTGAAAGTGCCTATGATGAAAAATTTGGCATACCGAGGCAGAGCGGACTGGCTGTTTCCTCCAGGGAAAGGATTATCTTTGAAAAACCGTACCGTCAGATCGAGGCGGTAAGGGGGATTGAGGGATACTCGTATCTATGGTTGCTGTGGCTGTTTTCTGAAGTTCCGCCTGAGGCGCCTTTCAGTGCAACTGTTCGTCCGCCAAGGCTTGGAGGCAATGAACGCAGAGGTGTTTTTGCAACGCGTTCCCCGTTCCGTCCAAATCATATAGGACTTTCGTGTGTACGTCTTGAATCGGTAGATCTTACATCACCGGAGGCGCCTGTACTGATTGTCAGCGGCGCAGATCTGCTGAATGGCACGCCGATCATTGATATCAAGCCATATCTGCCTTATACGGATGCACATCCGGAAGCAGCGCATGGTTTTTCGGATGAATCTGTCCAGATATTGTCGGTTGATTTTCCCGAAAATCTGTCTCAAAAGATTCCAGATAAAAAAAGGCAAGCGCTGTTTGAAGCGCTTGCACTGGATCCCAGACCAGCCTATCAGTCTGATCCGGAAAGAATATATGGAATGCTGTTTGCCGGATTCAATATCCGGTTCTGTGTAAAGGATAAGCAGCTGAGAGTCATTTCAGTGGAGCATGCCTGAATACACATCATTCAATGTTTTCAGAATGATCTTCGGTTTCAGAATCCTTCTCATCTGCAGGCGTGGTCCTGTATGGCTTCCTCCGGTTCCTCAGCCGGATTGTTTTTCAGAAAATCAATGAGTTTCTGATCCGGGGCTGTCTGTTCGGAATCAGGAATGCTCACACTTGTTTGATCGCCTGCTTTCTGCAGGGCGATAACCTTTGTGGCATCATTTTCATTAGTTACTGCAAAACGGAGGGCGACATCGCCTCTGCCCTGAAAATGCATGGGAATCATGACATGAGGCTTGAGATTCATCAGAAAGTATCCTGCACCAACATCGTACATACTGCCCTGCCGCGGATCCACCGGGAAAAAGGCGATATCGATTTCCGGCCTGTCTTCAATGATCGGGGCGACGCAGTTATAGAAATCCTGTTCAGCAGCTTCAATTTCAGTAACAGATGATTCATCGCGCCAGTGCCAGAGATTCAGATTTCCTGCGTGGAACAGAGTGATACCGTCCAGACTGATCAGGAAGGAAACGCCTTCATCTGTAGAATCATAGGCTTTGACAGTCAGGCCATCTATCTGTGTGGTTTCTCCGGGCTTCAGCCGTATGCCGGTGTAGGGTTCCGGAATATCATATCCAAGGAAGAAGACAGTGTGATCCGGAACAATCTCATATATCTCCGGGTCAAATGTATTCTCATGATGCTGGCTGACAAAAACGAAGAGTCGGCTGAACCGGCTGAGCGTTTCAGAATCAGGCAGTATGCGCTCATCAGGGCTGTTTTTGCTGGCGTCAAACAGAAATCCTGTATCACCATACCAGGTCAGGAAGCCGCTTCCGCCCAGATAAGTGACAGAGATGTCTTTCACGTTGAAGATCTCCTTTTTATAGATTCAGTTCAATTTTATAACATTTACTCCAAATGTCAATGTATTAGACGTATTTTTCTCCACATATGCTCCATTTTTAACCGGGAAATATCTTATTTTGGATTACTAAACACCACTTTCAAAGAGGATAGCGTATCGTGCAGACTATTGATGTATATGATTTTGATGGTACCATCTATCGTGGAGATTCTACAGTTGATTTTCTTTTCTTTGTCCTGAACAGGCAGAAATGGCTGGCATTTTTTCTGGTTCTGCTGATTCCGGATGTCATTCATTTGTGTGTGACACGTGATCTGACACGTTTTAAGTCAAAGCTGTTTTCAATGCTTTCACGGCATATGGATCTTGAAGCATCCGGGAAAGCATTCTGGGCATCCAGGCGTGCACAGGAGAAGATTAACGGCTGGTTTGCAGACAGGCGAAGTGATTTGCCGGTCGTAATTGCATCAGCCTCGCCGGATTTTGAGCTGAAGTGGATCGCCGGGCAGCTTGGAACGGATCTCATCTGCACCTGCTGTGATGCAGAAACAGGACGGGTTATCGGAAAAAACTGCAAGAGTTCGGAAAAAATCAGAAGAATCCGGGAAAAATACGGCAATGTATCGGTCAGGGCGATGTATACAGACAATATACGGGCAGACAGACCGCTTCTTGAACTGGCTTCCGAGCAGTATCTCGTGGATCCTAAGAGCGGCAGTGTCACCAGAATTTCTCTTGAGGATTATTCCAATACCGTAAGAAAGGTAGAGCATGTTTAACCGACTCATAGATGATCAGCCTGTTGTAATACTGGATCTTGAATGGAATCAGGGAACTTATTATACAAATCCAAAATTGCCTCATGAGATCATTGAAATTGGTGCCTGCCGGATTGATGCAGAAGGACATATAGAGTCCTTTTTCAGCCGTCTGCTCCATCCAAAGATATACAGGCAGATTGATAAGCATATTCAGAAAGTAACAGGGATAACACAGGAAGAACTGAATCATGGCTGCAGTTTTCCTTCTGCCTGGCATGAGTTTGTCCAGTGGGCGGACGGCGCACATCTTGTGACATGGGGACGGGATGATTTTCCCGTACTCAAGCGGAATACGGAATTTTATCATGAAAAGATGCCGTTTGATCCGCCGCTGGATGCGCAGCTGCTGTTCGGATATCTGTTTTATGGTGCTGAAAGCCGTCAGTTCAATCTGCATTCTGCGCTTGCGGAGATGTCCATTGAAAGTGAAATTCCTGCACACCGGGCTGTATATGATGCAGAGGCAACCAATCTTCTTCTGCCGCTGATCAATGAAAAACTCAATGATCTTCCTGAAGAAAAATTCGCACATCTTCTGGAAGTCCTTGATAAAGAGAAAAGAATTGCACTGGCGAAGATACTGACATTTCCAACCTCATACATCAATTATGCAGATGCGATCGGTGACAGCCGTGTAACGCGGATCAACTGTCCGGTCTGCGGCAGCAGGGCGAATTTTGCTGTTCCATGGTTTGATGCCGGCAAGGAAAAGTATGAGGCAATTGTCCGCTGTCACAGTCACGGTTATCTTCAGGGAAACATGCATTTCAAAAAAGGGTCAAATGGGAAGATTGTTGTCAGCCAGCGGATATCACAGGCAGGCGAGTCACAGGTAAAGAGTGTCAAAAACAAGTATCATGCATTCAAGATGATTCCAGAAAACAAACGGCACCACCGGCTTGAAATGAAACTTCCGCAGGGAAAAGGAAAAAATAGCACTGCTAATCCTTCAGAAAATGTGAACAATAATACCTGATCCAGGAGAATAAGCCAGTCGCCTTTCAGTGCGACTGGCTTACAATCATCTCTGTTTTCACTGATGGCAGTAAAGATGTTTTAAGGATCCATTAATGGCACAGTTGTGTTTTCTGCACCGTATCAATTGCAGTTGTCATTATTTGACAAACCAGCACATAGTGCCAGGTCATCTCCCCTGTTGGGGTGTCAATCGCCTTGAGGTGATATGATCATTTTTCATGGTTTTCGTCTCCAGTCCAGATCTTAATACTGTATGTTGGAAAAAACAGCTTTCGCAAAACTCAGCATTTCCGTAAATTTTACCATTTTCCTTGCAAATCCTTGATGAAGGCTTGAGTTTTTTGCCTGATTTGATATAATCTATCTGGCAGCTTATATTATCATGTATGATAATTGGACAATGTCCGATTTTATTTCGGAGGGAATATGAAAAAGACTGTTATCTTTGTTCTGGCAGTTCTGCTTGTAAGCATTGTCTGTACATGTTTTGCAGAATCAGAGGATACCTTTAAGATCACTACGGCGTACCGCTGGTTTGTCAACAGCTACAGAAATGTACGCAGCGTCAAGGTTTCATACTATGACAATGTGTATGCGTACAATCATGGAGAATATGCACTTACACCATTTTCTTCTGCAGTACCTGCAGAGTACTTTGTCAAGGACAGCAATGGCACGCTTGCCGTGGCACCGATCGTAATGGATATTACGGATGCGATGCGTATCAGACTGTATGGTGCTGATTTCGGCGAAACCGCACTGCTCTACGGCCAGTACTGTGAGCGTATTAAGGGGAAAAACGGTAAAAGCGGTTTTTCAGGTGTTCACGAGGGAATTGATTTTGTCAGCTATAAAGGCAGCAAGCTTCATTCCATTCTGGACGGCGTCGTAACACGTGCCGGCGACAAAAATGGTACCATCGGCATTTATAACGAGGAATATGATATTACCCTTCTGTATCTCCACTGCCAGAAGATCAATGTGAAGCGCGGTCAGGAGATCAAAGCGGGAGATATTATCGGCGAGGAAGGCGGCAAGGCTATTTATGCCGGTTATGAGAACAATGTGACTTATGCCAAATACGGTATCCGCCATGTAAAGACATCCCATTATACGCATGTTGAACTCCGCAAGGGACGTCATACATCTTCAAGTAAATACCGTGATACCAAACTGAGCAGTGACTGTCCGTATGAAATCATGCAGCAGGCGCTTGGCGTAACGGAATCAGGACGTGCACCGGTTACCGAGGCGGCGATCCTTGAGGCCCGGCGCATGAGAGAGGCCGCAGAGGCTGCAGCCCGTGCAGAAGCAGAGGCAAAAGCTGCTGCTGAGGCAACGCCAGTCCCAACCCCTGTTCCGACGCCTGAGCTGAAAATTGTTGAGGAAGTTCCTGGAACAGCAACCGAAGGATATGGTTTTACCCAGCCTGAAGCTACACCTGCCCCGCAGACCGAAACTGAAGCGCCTATCATTGAGAGTACGCTTCCTCCGACAACCATCTGATATTGAAGGCTCTGCCTGAAGGCAGAGCCATTTTGATGGTTTATTTATAATATAAATAATTATATAATAAAATATTTAAAAATAAAAATAAAAAAAGTGTTGCATTTTGAAAGTTAATCTGTTAGAATATCTCCCGTTGCTGATGTAGCTCAGCCGGTAGAGCGCATCCTTGGTAAGGATGAGGTCACCAGTTCGATTCTGGTCATCAGCTCCACAAAAAGCCCTGCAGGATATGCAGGGCTTTTTTTATGTGCTATGCAAGGTGTCATTTGCTGCTTTCAAAGTTCAGTCATGGGTTTTCTGCAGTCAGTTTTATATAAAAAGCTGTCGGCGGTAATGACGAGGATGAAAATACTCAGGGGTGAAAAGTGTACGCCTGCGTATAGAAACATAACAGGGCTGTAAGGCGTAGCTGGCATGAAAATCCTGTCTGGTTTTCTGCGTACGGACTGAATGTGGACAGCAGCATGTTCTTGCTTTTCAGAAAGTAGAGTTTCAGATATAATGCATGCACACAGAGTTTATGTTTCGCATGTAATGAACAGTGCGGCAGAATCAAGAGATGCAATGGAGGAAGAAATATGCAGTTTATCGTTGAAGAAAATGCGCTTGTCTGCAGACGTCAGGGAGAAATGCTTCGCATTGAAGCATGGGGTCAGGATGCACTGAGGATCCGGGCAACCATGTATCCTGCATTCAGCGTGCAGGACTGGGCACTGACGGAATCTGTTCCTTCCGCTTCAGCACAGATAGAACTGTTCGAGGAAACGAAACGGGAAGGTGACGGAAGCTTCAGGCAGTATCCTGCTGCCGCAATTACAAACGGACGTATACGTGCGATGGTGAATCACGGCGGTGTCATTACACTGTACCGGGATGGTATTAAAATTCTGCGTGAAGTGTTCAAAAATTATGGCGGAAGTATCACGAAGGAAAGTCACTGTCTTAAAGTTGTCAATCGTGAATGGGTTCCCTATATCGGCGGAGATTACCGTCTGACGGTGCGCTTTGAACCGAATGATGTTGAAAAGCTCTTCGGAATGGGTCAGTATCAGCAGCCGTATATGGATCTCAAAGGATGTACGCTGGAACTTGCACAAAAAAACAGCCAGACGACGGTTCCGTTCCTTGTATCGAGTCTGGGTTATGGACTGCTTTGGAACAATCCGGCAGTTGGGCGTGTGACATTTGGAAAGAATGAGACCATGTGGGAAGCAGCCTGCTGCAAGGATATGGATTACTGGATCACAGTGGCAGATGATCCGAAAGGACTGCTTGAACATTATACAGCCGTATCAGGACGTGCGCCCATGATGCCGGAGGACAGAATGGGATTCTGGCAGTGCAAGCTGAGATACCGTACGCAGGAGGAAGTGCTTTCTGTTGCAAGGCGGTATCATGAACAGGGCATTCATCTGGATGTGATTATCATTGATTTCTTTCACTGGACAGTACAGGGGGACTGGAAGTTTGATAAAACATACTGGCCAGATCCAAAGGCAATGGTAGATGAGCTTCACAGCATGGGGATCAGGGTTATTGTATCCGTGTGGCCAAGTGTAGACCGCAGAAGCGAAAACTTTGCGGAAATGGTTGAGCGCGGTCTGCTGATGCGGACAGAACGTGGTGCCATGCAGACTTATGATTATCAGGGAGACTGTGTGGAGATTGATCCGACCAATCCGGAGACCAGAGAATATGTCTGGGAAAAGTGCAAGGCACATTATTATGACTACGGCATCGACGGATTCTGGCTGGATAATTCGGAACCTGATCTGACCAGGTATGATTTTGATAATTTCCGTTATTATATCGGACCTGCAATGATGTGTTCAAACATCTATCCACAATGGTACAGCCGTGCTTATGATGAACCGATGCGGGCGCTGGGTGATGAACCGGTTAATCTGCTGCGTTCCGGATGGGCAGGCAGCCAGAAATATGGGAATGTGCTCTGGTCAGGCGATGTGCCGTCCACATGGGAAAGCATGCGGGATCAGCTGCAGGCAGGACTGAATATCGGACTTGCAGGTATTCCATGGTGGAACACGGATATTGGCGGTTTTATGGAAGGAAATGTATTTGATCCTGAATTCAGGGAGCTTCTGGTCCGCTGGTATGAATGGGCAGTGTTCCAGCCGGTCATGCGGCTGCATGGCGACAGGGAACCTTTTACAATTCCCGCACTGGATGACCGGAACTTTGGCGGCGGCTATCTGCATACCGGTCAGGACAATGAGATGTGGAGTTATGGTGAGAAAATTTACGGAATTATGCGCCGGCACTATGAGCTCCGTATTTCCATGAAACCGTATATCAGCCGGATATTCAGGGAGGCACACGAGAATGGATCTCCACTGATGCGGGCAATGTTTTATGAGTTTCCGGATGATCCGGTATGCTGGACGCTCTCAGACCAGTATATGTTCGGTCCGGATTATCTTGTGGCACCGGTTCTTGAACCGAAGGTACAGAGCCGTAATGTTTATCTTCCAAATGGGCAGTGGAAAGATATACGCAGCGGAGAGATCATAAGCGGCGGCAGAATTGTTGCTGCATCTGCACCCATTGACAGCATTCCAGTATTTGAGCGCATATAAAGAAACAGGACCTGTTCCTATATGGAACAGGTCCTTTATGTTTACTGGATTTCAATGCGCCCGGATGGTGCCGGTACTTCCTTCCGTTTCTGAAGAACAATCTGCAGAATGCCGTTTTCATATTTTGCAGTCACAGCAGAATCATCGACGTCATCTCCAACATGGAATGTCCTCAGGTACGGTCCGTTATAACGCTCGCTGTGCAGGATGCGGCAGTTCTCATTTTCTGCCTTTGGATGTACTGCCTCAACGGTCAGATAGTTCTTTTCGAGGGATATTTTAATCTCCTGTTTCTGGAAACCAGGTAATTCAAGGTTCAGCTCATAACGATCCTCAAATTCCAGAATATCGCAGTTCATCGGACGGGATGAATTGTGTGCACCATGCCTTAAATCTGCATGGGGAACTGTCATATAGGTGCTCATCATAGCGGTGTCCTCCTGCACATTACTGAATCTCGATGTACTTTGTCGTATCGGCTGGAGCAGTCAGTGCCGGCTTCTGAATGTTCAGGTGAAGAATACCATCTTCAAACTGGGCGGCGATATCTTCCTTTTTGACTTTATCGCCGACGTAGAAGCTGCGCTGGCAGCTGCCCGAAAAGCGCTCGCTGCGGATGATACGGCCGTTGTCGTCCTTTTCATCATTCGTGTTGTTGCGTTCGGCATGAACGGTCAGGTAGCCGTTGTCAAGATCTACCTTTACATCATTCTTTCCAAAGCCCGCGAGTTCCATGGACAGATTGTAATGGTCATCATACTCACGGATGTCGCTCCGCATCTGCGGTGCTTCATGGGTGAAATGATCATCCATCATCGGGAAGAAACCAAACATACGATCATCAAACATATTTGAAAACACATTAGAAAGCAACATAATGCATACCTCCATTCGCTGTGAAAAAAGTCTGTTCATATTCCCGCATCAGGGATCCTTAGGCCCCTTCCTTTCGGGAACGACCATATGATACCACAGGAAATTAGCACTGTCAACAGTAGAGTGCTAAAAATTTTTAAAAAATTTCTGAATTTAAATTTCAATACTGACTTTTGTCAGTAAAAGTCAAAATAAAAAGATTAGACTTTGACTTTTACTGATATAAATAAGCCGATAGAATGGCGGATTTCTGCATGGCTGTATTATGGAAAATAAATCATTAATGAGATTGCAAGAGCCAATTCAACAATGATATACTTGTTTCAACTGTGAGGAATGTGAAAGGGGAAAAAGTTATATGGGCATGAGAGGCATTCATACTTCGATCAATGATATACGGAAAAAAGTTTTTGCAGAGGTAGCCAAGCTTTCCTATGAATACGAGGAAGGCAATCTTTCGGATATGGAAAACATACCGTACCGGATTATACCGGGTGAAGTGTCAACATACCGGGAAAGCGTTTTTCTTGAGCGTGCAATCGTTAAGGAACGGATGCGTCTGGCCATGGGTCTTCCACTGCGTGATGTGACAGAGCATGCACCGGTTTCAAGAGGCGCGGAGGAATGTGTGCATCCGGAAAAGTATTATCAGCCGCCGCTCATTAATATCATCAAGTTTGCATGTCATGCCTGTCCGGACAACAAGGTGGTCATCTCTGACCAGTGTCAGGGATGTCTGGCGCAGCCATGCAGGCAGGTATGTCCAAAGGAAGCAATCTATTATGAACATGGCCGGGCACACATTGATCAGAACAAGTGCATCAAATGCGGAAAGTGCATGGGTGTATGTCAGTATGGCGTCATACTCCGCATGGAGCGGCCATGTGCGGTTGCATGCGGCATGAAGGCTATCCGCAGTGATGAATATGGCCGTGCAGACATTGATCAGGAAAAGTGTGTCAGTTGCGGCATGTGTCTTGCAAACTGTCCGTTTGGCGCCATTGCTGACAAGGCACAGATATTCCAGTGTATCCAGGCTATCCGCAGCGATACGCCGGTCTATGCAGCAATTGCACCAGCTGTAGCCGGACAGTTTGGAAAGGAACTCAGTCCTGAAAAGCTTCGGGATGCGTTTATCAAACTGGGATTTAAGGATGTAGTGGAAGTTGCGATTGGTGCTGACCTGTGTACTATGGAGGAGGCAAAGGATTTCCTGAATGAGGTGCCTGAAAAGCTTCCGTTTATGGGCACATCCTGCTGTCCTGCCTGGTCAGTCATGGCAAAGCGCGAATTTCCACAGTATGCACACTGTATCAGCATGGCACTGACGCCCATGGTACTGACCGGCCGTCTTATCAAGAAGGAACATCCGGGATGCAAGGTTGCATTTATTGGTCCATGTGCTGCAAAAAAACTGGAAGCCAGCCGGCGTACGATCCGCAGTGATATTGACTTTGTTCTGACGTTTGAGGAAGTCATGGG
>JAFUHD010000291.1 GCA_017469025.1 Clostridia bacterium | reverse complement strand
TACACTGTTGGAGAACAGCTGATTGACATCACTGTCCGAACACTTGAAATGACCGGTTTCAGGCATATCCGAGTAAATGGCCTCACTGGTATAGTCCGCCGGATCCGGATCACCTGGGAGACCTGTGATTTTTACATAGCGGAATCCAAAGAATGTAAAGGACGGACGGTATTCACGAATCTGTCCGTCACAGATATATCGGATTTCTGCAAGTGCCGTACGCATATTGTCACGGTAGAAATTGCCGTCTTTGTCAAGGGCTTCGCCAAACTGGAACAACAGTTCGGTTCCGGCAGGTGCATCCGTCCGGAAATGCAGAAGTCCGGCCAGATTCTGACCGAAGTCAAGAACGGTTTCACCGGCAGGCGTATGCAGGATACGCTGCGGTTTAAATCTTTCGTGCAGCCGGACCGGTATACTCTTTCTGGCATGAAGCAGCCCCATGTCAATATCTACTGTTTTGACGGTTTCCCACTTGCTGTCGCACACCTCTGCTGTGCACCAGCCGTCCAGGATATTTCGTGCATCAAATACCTCTCCATCATAGATTTCCGCACGTTTAAATGGGCTGTAGGCAGCGTGCCATGCTGTATTAGTTCCAAATACTGCCTCTTCACCGTCCTCATAGATGACGTGGATTTCGCAGATGAAAGCCAGCTGATTGCCGAAAATGCAGTGTCTGTCGCCGAAGCGTTCCCTGATTTCAGGCCAGTTGACACGCCCTTTATAGTACCCGTTTCCCAGTTGTGCTCCGATTGCATTTGAACCTGATCTGATAAGACCCGTAATATCATAGGTCTGATACTGAAGCCAGCTGTCATATGCATTGATACCGGGAGTCAGATATTCGTCTCCGACGCGGCTTCCATTCAGATACAGGGTATAAAGGCCTACACCGCAGGCATATGCCCGTGCAGTACGAATGGGTTTGGTCAGTAAAAAGTCACCGCGCAGCTGTGGGAATTCCTTGTCCCAGCCGATCCATTCCGCCTGCCATGGTTCACTGTATTTTGCGGTTTCAAAAAAGGCTGGCTGGGACCAGTCAGAAGCAGTACCGTTTCCGTCCCAGATCCGGACACGCCAGTAGTAACGGGTACGGGGGTTGAGCTGGAGTTCAAGCCGGATACCGGCACTCAGATCGGATTCAACGCGTCCCGAATCATGACAGACGTTGAGAAATTCAGCTTCTGTCGATACCTGAATCTGATAAGCAGACTGATATCCATTGACCTGATCTGCTGACGTCATCCATCCAACTACAGGGTGGATGAAATCAAATCCAATTGGATTATGCATATAATCACAGGTTAAATTGAGAACTTGCATGGAAAGATTCCTTTCGTGAAAAGCTTTGCTGTATTGTATCATGGCTTTTGTTGTTTCTCAAGAAATCGCAGTCATTTATGATTGCTGGCTGAATCATATCGTAAAAACATACTGTTTTCAAATAAAAAGCGTGAACAGTAAGGCTCTGAGCGCGAAATGTGAAAGAGGCATAAATACAGGCATACATATGATGTAAATGTACGTTCAGAATGAGTCAATGAGCTGTTATGGTTGAAAACAAGTACAGTTTTTGGTATATTATTAACAGCGATAAAGAAAACGAAGCAGGACAGTCTCAATGCGACAGGGATTAACCTGACACGTTGAGACTGTGTCCGGAAAAGCCCTGCTGGTTAATCTTTAATCGCCGTTATTTGTAACCGTCGCAGAAGGTCTGCTCAGGGAACAGGGGCGAGAACCTGATTACGGTTTCAAGCCGGGGGCTGTGACAGACGGTATGATGGATGAAGGATCTGCATCATAATTTGCACCAGTATGATACATGGTGCGTCAGGGGAGGAAAAAGCTTGAAAGGCAGGAAAACTGTGAAAAAGCGGTACGTGGTTTTGGTTGTGTTGGTCATTCTGGCTGTCGTACTGCTTGTGAACCATAATCTTGTCAGGATGATTTTTTACAGTAACTGGGACCCGGAACTGCCGCTGAACGTTTCTGAATGGGCTGGTGGAACGGAGTATCTGAATGTCAGGTACTGTGATGTGTCAGATTCGGATTATCTGAATCTGTATGTTCCGGATGTTGAACATCCACCGCTTCTGGTGATTGTCCATGGGGGCGGATTTGTTACAAACGACTGTGAATCCCGGCAGGCACAGCTCATGTACCAGTATTTCCGTGACCATGGTTTTGCCTGTGCGACTGTCAATTACCGGCTGGCTCAGGAGGCAAAGTTTCCAGCTGCAATCGAGGATGTAAAGTGTGCAGTCAGATATCTGCGGGCAAACGCTGAACGTTATGGATACAATGCTGACAGAATTGCGATCTTCGGAGAATCAGCCGGAGGGTATCTGGCCATGATGGCCGGCGTGACATCAGATGAAGAGTTTACCACGCTGCCGTTTATCGGCGAAAATGTGGATGAACATGTTTCAGCGAAGGTTTCCATCATTCTCAATTATTATGGCGCGATGAAAATGGAAACAGCTGCAGAACGGAAAGCTGAGTTTAAGGCAATTGGTGTGCCTGGTCTTATTGTCGATGGCGCTGCACTCTGGCTGACAGATGTCATGAAGAAACTTTCTTTTGACGGATCCATTGAGGAATTCTTCATCGGACGCAGCTTTTCGGATCTGGGGGAAAGCGAACGGGAATTATATGAACCCGCTGCATATATCAGAAAGAATCTGACACCGGCCTCTGATCTGTATGTGGTCAACTGGCATGGAGATGCGGATTTGACAGTGCCTCTGACCCAGTCGGAAAATATCCATGTACTCCTGACGGAGAAGATGGGAGAGAACCGTTCCCAATTTCGGATTTTTCATAATGCAAAGCATGCAGGAGAAAAAATGTACAGCAATGACAGCCTTTCAGAGCTTGAAAAGATTGTCCGTGAGCATTTGTAAACCGGGACAGCTGTTTTACAGCATTTTGAGAGTGAACCGGGTTTCTGCTTTTTGATGCGATATTCTATGGCCGTGACAATAGTGTCACCACAACCGGGAAAGATTGCCTGCCACCGGCAGGTATTGAGATAAAAACAGAATAGGAATCTACTTCTACAAGCCCCATATAGAGGATATGTAGTTTCGTCATTCCATGATGTACGGATCACATACAGCATCGGAAAACACCTTCTATGAGAAGGTGTCGGGGCCAAAGGTGCCTAGTTTGCCGTGCTGTGCCTGTATAGCCTTGGTATAGTTTTGTTTCATTGCTTTTAACCGGCTGGAAAATGGATATTTAAGAGATTGTTTTTGCTTTTTGGTTAATATAACTGCTGTATACGACGGATTTATCTGCTTTTATCTATTTCCTGGAGCTCAGTACCTTTTGTGAATGCAGTAGATTGACGTCTCCTGTCAGACAGGTTACAATGCATCTGTCAGAATGTCATTCAGTCATCATCCAGTAATTGGGGCCGGCAGATCTGTACACCTGTAGGTGCCGCAAACCAGTGCTTGTCCGTCGGCAACTGAAAGGAGATGGCCCAGCATTTCATGCTGGTTTGTCAAATCATGACAACTGCAATTGATACGGTGCCGAAAGCACGACTATGTCATTAATGGAGGAACTGGTCTCAGCGTGAGACAGGTTCATTGGCATCAAATGCCGACAGGTTTCATTGTCCTAAATTGCTGCAGTTTTAATCAGACCATGCCGGCAATATGAGCCGGTTTAAATACAAATCAGACACATTTGTCGTAGAAAGAGGAACGCATATGGCACATCAGGCTTTCAATCCCTATCTGCCCAGCTGGGAATATGTTCCCGATGCAGAACCGCATGTTGTAAATGACAGAGTATACATATACGGTTCACATGATCTGTTCAACGGCATCAATTTCTGCCTGGGCGATTATGTCTGCTGGTCCGCACCCCTGGATGATCTTGGAAACTGGACCTATCATGGCGTCATTTTCAGGCGCGATCAGGATCCGGCAGCACCGAAGATGCGCGTGACAAACGGTCTTGCAGCGCCGGATATGGTGGTCGGTCCGGATGGACGGTATTATCTGTACTATTTTATGGGTGGTACAAAGATGATTTCTGTAGCCGTCTGTGATGAACCGGCGGGTAAGTATGAATTCCTCGGTTATGTAAAATACAAAGACGGTACACCGATCGGAAAGCGCAATGAGCCGTTCCAGTTTGATCCTGGATGTCTTAAGGACGATGACGGCAGGCTCTATCTGTATACGGGTTTTGCCTTTGGCGGGAATCCGATTCTGCTGGATGGTTCCAAGCCGACGGTGAAGGGCCCGATGTGGTTTGAGATTGACACCAGCGATATGCTGACTGTCATTTCGGGCGATGATCTGCATTTTATCGGTATGCCGACCGGAGAAGCTGCAAAGGGAACAGCCTTTGAAGAACAGCCGTTTGGCGAGGCCAGCAGCATGCGCAAATTCAACGGTAAGTATTACTTCATCTATTCGTCCCTCAATTCACACAATCTCTGTTATGCGGTATCTGGCAAACCGACAGAAGGCTTTTCCTTCGGCGGCGTGCTGGTCAGCTGTGGCGATATCGGCATGCCGGGTGTTCCGGATGTCAAAAATGCTCGGAACTGCACAGGAAATACGCATGGCAGCCTCATTGAGCTGAATGGCAAATACTACATTTTCTATCACCGCCATACCAACCGGAAACAATCATCCCGGCAGGCATGTGCAGAGCAGATCCGCTTTGAGGACGGCCGGTTCTATCAGGCAGAGATGACATCCTGCGGTCTTAATGACGGTCCGCTGAGCGGAACGGGGCACTATCCATCCTATATTGCATGCAACGTATACGGACGAAATGGAACACGTTTTCTGTCCATGCTCAAGCATCCAAAGGGCGCGGATCCATTTATCACGCAGCACGGCGGAGACCGTGAAGAAGGGGAAGACCAGTACATCTCCAATTTCTGCACCGGTTGCACGGTAGGATTCAAGTATTTTGATCTGCGCTGTACAAAGACCGTATCAGTTCTTCTCCAGGGATATGCCAACAGCCCGGATTGTGCTGTCACTGTACGGACCGTTGAGGCAGGAGAGCCGATTGCCAAAGTACCGGTCAGCACGTGCAAGGAAGCCAAGTCTTTTACACTTACACTGCCTGAGGGGCTTGGCGAATGTGAGGCACTCTATTTCTCTGTGGAAGGCAAGGGAACTTTTGATTTCATCTCGTTTGATCTCGCTTAATCAGAAAGGTGTACGCGATTATGAAATTTGGCAGGCTGTTTGATAATCCTTCGCTGAAGACGCGCATTACCTCATCCAATGTCAAAATACAGGAAATGGCGCTCGGTTATTTTCTGGCGCCTTTGCTGGCAATGCTTGCAAACTCCATCTTCGGCGCATACCTGTCCCGGTATTATTCTGATGTGCTTGGCTGGACCAGGTTTGGTGCTTTTTCAGCACTTCTGCCGATCATATCTGTTATTTTTGTTGTCGCCGGCAATCTCATGATTGGAGGCTGGATCGACAATACGAATACCAGTGCAGGAAAGGCGAGACCTTATCTGCTGTTGTCCATTCCGCTTCTTGTGCTCTCTATTATTCTGATGTTCATGACGCCGGACAGCGATCCAACATCGTGCAGATGATCTTCATTGCGCTGACATACAACTTCTATTATGCAATAGCATACCCATGTTATTACACGGCGCATTCATCCATGGTTTCTCTTTCAACGCGCAATGCCAATCAGCGCGGCCTGCTGGCGACACTTTCCAATGCAGGCATGGTTGCTGCGGCCGGTGTCGGTGCGAGCATTGTTGTACCGGTACTGCTGCAGCCGCTCATGTTTGTGACGGATGCGGCAACCGGAACGCTTAATATTGCAGCCAGCTACAATAACTGGCGGATCATTTCGATAATCCTGGCACTGGTAACAGCTGTCGGTATTCTTCTTGAATATCTGTTTACACGTGAACGCATTACAGAGGAATCTGCAAGCCTTAATATCAAGAAAGAAACCATTCCTTCCTCAAAGCACATGGCAGTATGCACCAGGGAGCCGCTTTGGTGGATGGTCATCCTCTTCATTCTGGTTTTCCAGACTGGTCAGCTGGTCAAAAATACATCCATGTCCTACTATGTACGCTGGATGTTTGAATCTGTGACAGGTGCTGCAAATCCTGAGGCAGCCTCAGGTGCGCTTATGTCTACGCTTGGTCTCATCGGCGGTCTTCCGTCCGCGGTCGGTATGGTTATTGCCTGGCCTCTTGCCAGTAAACTCGGCAAGAAACGCGCCATTGTACTTGGACTTGCATTCTCCATGATTGGCGGACTGGTCGCGTTTCTCGACATCCACAATTTCACCATTGTCTGTGTAGGTGTCATTCTGAAGGCAATAGGCATTATACCTGCCCAGTATATCATGCTTGCCGTTCTTTCAGATGTGCTTGACCATCTCGAAGCCAAAAACGGTTTCCGCAGCGACGGCTTTACCATGTCTATCTATGGAGCGATCATGGTCGGACTGCTCGGTCTTGCAATTGGAATCGTCAATGGTCTGCTGTCGGCATCTGGTTATGATGCAACACTGGTCCGCCAGAGCAGCGGCACGGAGGGGATGATAACCTTTGCCTATCTCATTCTGGATGTCATTACATTCGGCGTCTCCATTCTTTGCATGTTCCGCATGAATGTTGAAAAGTATGTAAAAGAAGATCACGAGGCGATTTTGGCGCATCAGAAGGCAGCCGTACTCGCTGAAGGCGGCGAGTGGATTGAGCCAGAGGTCCGTGAACGCATGGAGCAGGAGAAGGCAGAGCGTGAGGCAGAGGCAGCCCGTATCGCTGATCTCAAGGCGTTGTGTGCCCAGAAGGGGCTTAAATTTGAAGAGGAAGAGAGAAAATATCAGGAAAAGCTGGCTTATAAGAAAGCACATCCAGGCCTGATTGACAAGCTGCTCGGTTAAAACATAAAGGACATTCAGTTGACGCGGTCTCATGTGAGGCTGAAGTCAGCTGAATGTCCTTTTTCCAGTCATTGAAAGAATCAGTCGTAAAAATGGGGATGAACATCATCGGGAATCAGACACTTGTATGATTCTCCGTTCAGACGGCGGTTCAGTTCAGCACGTGCTTTTGTGAGCAGTTCAGGCTGTTTGAGAAGTGTAAGACCGGCATAAGCCAGTACTTCTCCGGCTTTGAGCATGCCTTTCATGGCAATATCAGAAGTTCCCTGGGCAACCCACTGCCAACTGTGTGAGCCGCCGCCATAAGCAAAACAGTTGAGATTTGCTGTACAGGTAGGCGTTACCCAGCTGACATCCCCGACATCCGTGCTGCCCATTTCGCAGATATCAGAATGATACGTTTCAACGTAGTAATCACAGAGTTCACTGCTCAGAATATTTTTCTCAAGTGTGTCCGGTGCTTTGCATGCCTTTGGTGTATCGGACAATTGATCTTCTGTCGGAACAGTTGCCTTAAAACCTGCAGCGTATTTACGCTCTTCCAGGGAATAGGCAGGAACGCCGGCTTTATGGAAAGCCGCATCCAGTACATCTTCGAGAACAAAATTGGGGACTGTGTTGCTGAGTCCTTCATCAAAGACGATCTCCAGTTTTGTATCGGTCATGAGCGCAGCACCCCTGGCGATCTGTTTGACACGCTCATAGAGCCGTTCACACTTTGGATTGGTGGTTGACCGTACGAGATATCTGGATTCAGCAAAGGCCTGAACAACGTTTGGAGAACTGCCACCTGGATTTGTAATGGCGTAGTGAACGCGGTCGGAGTCTTCCATATGTTCACGGAGATAGTTGACACCGACATTCATCAGCTCAACAGCATCAAGTGCATTGCGGCCAAGATGGGGAGCACCTGCAGCATGGGCGGGGATACCGGTAAAGCGAAAATAGCACTGGATACAGCTCTGGGAACTTCCGGTTGCAATCATGTTGAAATGGGAGGGGTGCCACGTCAGTGCAGCATCACAGTCGTTGAAAAGGCCGTCTCTGGCCATGTAAGCCTTTCCGGATCCGCTTTCCTCAGCCGGACAGCCATAGATTCGGATGGTTCCTTCAAGCCCTTCAGCACTCATGAGATCACGCAGAAGAAGTGCGCCGGCAATAGCGCCGGTCCCCAGCAGATGATGGCCGCAGCCATGTCCCATGGCCTGTCCGGGAATAGGAGAAGGGGATGTACAGTCTGCCTTCTGGGCTAAGCCGTAAAGTGCATCAAATTCGCCCAGAAACGCCAGAACGGGTTTCCCTGAACCCCACTCTGCTATATATCCGGTCTGCGTTTCTGCGGCATTTTCTGTGACTTTAAAGCCCATTTTGAGAAGGTAATCGATCTGTGCACGGCTGCTGATGAATTCACGGAAGCCTGGTTCCGGATTTGACCAGACCGTTTTGGCCAGGGAAATCAGATCTTTTTCATATAGTTTAAAAACCGGATTAAGCATGGAGAATCCTCCTTAATATCATCAGTGTGCTCAGCACCGTATGCACTGCAAATGTCATGTTTGGACACCTCTGCATATATGCAGGACTCTTTTGCAGCGCGGATTCGTCTGAGTTGTTTATGACTTGGCCTTCCCGGAAGGGAAGGCCTTGATTATGCAATATCTGATGGATTGATGTGATGGCAGGCAACCTGATGAGATCCGAATTTCTGCAGCTTTGGCATTTCACGGCAGGTACTGTCTGCAAGAGGGCAGCGTGTACTCAACGGACAGCCAGCAGGCGGATTCAGCGGCGACGGAATTTCACCTTCAAGGATGATTCGTTTTCGGCTTTTTCCAATATCAGGATCGGAGATCGGAATGGCACTGAGCAGTGCTTTTGTATATGGATGAAGTGGATGGAAATAGACGTCATTACTGTTTCCAACTTCAACAAGGTGTCCAAGGTACATGACACCGATCCGGTTGGAGATATGCTTGACCATCCCTATGTCATGTGCAATAAACAGATAGGCGATGTTCCGTTCTTTCTGAATCGCTTTGAGCAGATTGATAATCTGAGCCTGTATGGAAACATCCAGAGCAGAGATAGGCTCATCACAGATAATGAAGCGGGGATTGACAGCAAGTGTACGCGCAATGGAAATGCGCTGACGCTGGCCGCCGGAAAACTCATGCGGATAACGGCGTACATGGTCCGGCTTGAGACCAACTGTCCGCAGCAGCTCGGTTACCCTGTCTTCGCGTTCGCCGGCTGACCGGTAGAGATTGTGGATGACCATGGGTTCGGTAAGGATTTCACCTATGGTCATTCGGGGATTGAGAGAGGCATACGGATCCTGGAAGATCATCTGGACCTCCTGACGAAACGCATGCAGACTCTGTCCATGCAGATGGGTTACATCCTGACCGTTTATCAGAATATCTCCGGATTTCGGCTTGTTGATGCCAACAATGGCACGGCCAAGAGAGGATTTACCACAGCCGGATTCGCCGACCAGGCCAAAGGTTTCACCGGAATCTATGGTAAAGGAGACATCATTGACAGCATGTACCAGCTGCTTCGGGGAAAAGATGCCTTTGGTGACATCATAGATTACATCCAGATGCGAAATTTCAACATAATGCCCGCTGCTCATGCTCTGCCTCCTTTCTGACGCCGCAATGCTTCATTCAGCCAGCAGCTGCTCTGATGTGTTCCGGACAGGACAGATGTTTCAGGCATACGGATTTTGCAAATCTTCATTGCCTGTTCGCAGCGGTCCACAAATGGACAGCCCATGGGCGGTTTCAGCAGATCAGGCGGTGAACCGGGAATGGGAACAAGTTCGCGTTCTTCTGCTTCCGGATTATTGATACAGGACAGAAGGCCGCGGGTATATGGATGATTGGGGGAATAGAAGATTTCGCGGTCTGTTCCGGTTTCCATAAGCTTTCCGCCATACATGATCAGAATGCGGTCGCACAGGCAGGCAACAACGCCCAGGTCGTGCGTGATCATGATGGTAGATGTACCGCTTTTCCGGGTCAGATCGCGGATCAGTTCCAGAATCTGCGCCTGAATGGTAACGTCGAGAGCAGTGGTTGGTTCGTCAGCAATGAGCAGCTTCGGATTGTTTGCGAGGGCAATGGCTATGATGATACGCTGACGCATGCCGCCGGAGAACTGATGCGGATATTGGCGGATCCGTTTTTCCGGAGAGGGGATGCCGACCTGAACCATGAGCTCGAGTGCCCGTTCCCGCGCCTGAGCCTTTGTCATGGAAGTATGGTTAAGCAGCGGTTCCATAATCTGCCGCTCGATGGTCTGAAGCGGATTGAGAAAGGTCATTGGATCCTGGAAGATCATGGCCATTTTGTTCCCGCGAATTTTGTTCATGCTGTGGAGATAGGCCTTTTCATTTGGAAAGGCGTTCCGGCTGATGTCCTCCCCGTCAAAAGTGATCTTTCCATTTCTGATTATGCCGTTTGATGCCAGAAGCCCCATAATGGCATACATGGATACAGATTTTCCGGAACCGGATTCACCGACAATACCGAGTATTTCTCCCGGTTTGAGGGAAAAACTTACATCGCGCACAGCATGGACAAGGCCCTGGTCAGTTTCAAAATCAACACAGAGATTTTCGACTTCCAACAGATTGTTTGTATCCACAGGGCTTACCTCTTTCTGGGATCCAGCGCATCGCTGAGACCGTCGCCGATGAAATGAAGACTGAGCATGGTCAGGCTGATTGCAAGAACCGGCCAGACCATCTGCATGGGATAGAGCATAATGATCGCACGCGCATCATTGGCCATTGTGCCCCAGCTGGCCATAGGAATGGAAATGCCGATACCGACAAAGGCAAGGAATGCCTCAGTGAAGATGGCATCCGGCACCATGAGCGTAGTATTGACAATGATCGGTCCCATACAGTTGATAATCAGGTGCTTGAACAGAATCCGGGGCCGGCTGGCACCCAGGACGAAAGCTGCCTGGGCAAATTCCTGCTCCTTGAGCGACAGCACCTGTGCGCGTACCTGTCGCGCCATGCCGACCCAGCTGCTGACACAGATGGCAAGCAGAACAGAGAAAATGTTTGAACCGAAGATCAGCATGATAAGAATGACGTACAGCAGTGTCGGGACAGAGTAAAGAATGTCCACAACACGCATCAGGATGAGATCGAAACGTCCGCCGATATAGCCGCAGATACCACCGTATACAACGCCGATGATCAGATTGAGAAGGGCGGCAGCAAAACCGACAGAGAGTGAAATACGGGCGCCATACATGACGCGTACGAAGATATCACGGCCGAATTTATCCGTTCCGAACGGGTGCTGCCAGCTGGAGGCGGCATTGCGCTGCATCAGATTCTGTCCATCATAAGTATAAGGCGAAAACATTGGAACAAAGACAGCGGCAAGAATCAGAATGAAGAGGAATACGAGTGAAACAAGGGCGAGACGGTTCTTTTTGAACTGGGCCCATGTATCTTCAAAATACGTCTTGCTCTGCATGGCAACGAATTCGCTGTCTTTTTCATCGTCACTGAGACGCTCAAACCACTCATCCGGTATTTCGGTCACAGGTACCCTGAGAACGGCTTCACAGTTGTTTAAATCCACCATTTTCGGCCTCCTAATTCAAACGGATTCTGGGATCAATGGCTGCCGTAATCAGATCTGTAATGATGTTTGCAACGATAATAAACGCACCGTAGAAGATCGTAAGCGCCATAATCAGGGTATAATCGCGGTTCGAAACACTGGTGACGAATTCTGCACCAATGCCTGGAACGGAAAACAGGGTTTCAATGACGAAGGAACCGGTCAGAAGGGTAGCAATCAGAGGACCGGCATAGGTGATAACGGGAATCAGAGCATTCTTGAGCGCATGGCGTGTGATGACCAGCAGCTCAGGCGTGCCCTTGCTGCGGGCAAGTACCATATAATCCTGGCGCAT
>JAFUHD010000290.1 GCA_017469025.1 Clostridia bacterium | reverse complement strand
TGCATGCACCGGTACGCCCCAAAGTGACATTTGCAATTGATATGGTGCCGAAAGCTAAAGCTGCGTCATTACAAGGAGAAAAAAGATGGCTAAAGAACCCAAAGGCGTTCGCCTAGATCATATTTCAAAGATATATCAGGATCCAAAGACGCATGAAGATTTTTATGCGGTTAAGGATGTCAGTCTTGATATCGCGCCGGGTGAATTCATTACTTTGCTTGGTCCCTCTGGCTGCGGTAAAACGACAACGCTGCGCATGGTGGCAGGATTTGAGAGCCCGGATGAGGGTGAAATCTATCTCGGACGGGATGCCATCAATGAACTGACGCCCAATAAGCGGGATACTGCGATGGTGTTCCAGAGCTATGCACTGTTCCCGCATATGAATGTATTTGAAAATGTTGCGTATGGCCTTAAACTGCGCAAAGTTCCAGCCGGCGAGATTAAGGACCGCGTAGCTAAAATTCTTAATCTGGTTGAGCTGTCCGGAATGGATCTCAGAATGACCAACCAGCTGTCCGGCGGCCAGCAGCAGCGTGTTGCACTGGCACGGGCTCTGGTGGTTGAACCGGGTGTACTGCTCTTTGATGAGCCGCTGTCCAATCTGGATGCAAAACTCCGCGTCCAGATGCGTACCGAAATCCGGAAAATTCAGCAGAGACTCGGTATTACGGCTATCTATGTTACGCATGATCAGAGTGAGGCAATGTCCATCTCAGACCGTATCATCATCATGCGGAAAGGTGTCATTGAGCAGCAGGGCAGCCCGAAGGAAATCTACTATCATCCGGTCAATGAATTTGTTGCCGACTTCATAGGGGAGTGCAACTTCCTTGAAGCAAAGGTTGCCTCCGCAGATGGAAACGGCATTGTCGCTGACGTGAACGGCAGCCGTGTTCAGGTAGTCTCTGATCGTCAGGTAAAGCCTGGAGACAGCGGAAAGATCGTTCTCAGACCTGAAGCAATCCGTATTGACCGACAGGGCAGCATTCCGTGCCGGGTAGAACTCTCATGCTTCATGGGATCATACCAGTATTATCATGTTACGGTTGGAAATACGCTGGTGAAGATCAACGATAACTGCCCGGTAAACAAGCCGGTTTTTGATGTAGGAGATACTGCTTATCTTTCGTTTGACAAAGAGTGCGGTCATCTGCTCTGATGACTTGAAAGCGGACAAGCTTCGTCTTGTCCGCCTTTTTTTGCAGAACTGATTCCTGTCAGTTGCCGGCTTTTGTTTTCCATGAAAATAAAGTCATAATGGTCCGTTTTTAGAAGAAGAGCAGTTTTGCTTTCGTTACTTTTTTTAATTCAGGAAAAAGAAAAATATCTCAAAACTTTTTTAAATTCGATTGAAATAAACCAAAACTGGCTTTATAATGATGAAGATGATTGAATTCGCACGACTGAAAAGCAGGCCGGAACAAGGCCGTCTTCGCGAACTGTCGGTGGACTAAAACGGGGAGGATTTGGAATTGGATAACATTACAGAGACAATTAAGCATGAGATTAAAACTCAGTATCAGAGCCTGAGACGTTTCGCAGAGGAAAGCGGTATTCCGTACAGCACCCTGACGAACTGTCTGTCAAAAGGAATCAATGGTACTGCTTATAATACAGTCGCCAAGATTTGCAATCTGCTCAGCATTAAACAGGATTGTGATGAGAAACTGGTGGTATATGATGATAAATTCCATGATCTTTATCAGAAACTGACGGTTCTCGATGATAAGGGAGTTCATACGATTGAAACCATTCTTGAAGTAGAGAATGAGCGCTGCCAGAAGGAACGGGATCAGATCAAACAGTTCGAAGGCCTTGGATATTCCGAGGGTGAGAACGAGGATAAGATCCGCAGAATGGTTCGCATGATCCTTGAGGAAGAACTCCATGAGACAATTGCATCGGCTGCTGCAGCCACGACATCTTCCGCAGAATAAAAATGCCCAAGCGGCATACGCCGTTTGGGCTCTATTTAGGTTTTGCTGCTTGAAAGGAATGGATATATGGGAAAGGTAAAAGCAGTTATCTGGGATCTGGATGGAACACTGCTTGATACGCTGGATGATCTGACGGACAGTCTTAATGCTGCACTGAGAGAAAATGGATTACCGGAGCACACACGCGACAGGGTACGCCAGATGGTCGGAAATGGAACACGACAGCTGATTATCCGTGCAATTCCGGATGGAATAGAGAATCCCGCTTTTCAGAAGGTCACCGATGCATTCCTGCGGGAATATGCCATGCATAACCAGGATAAGACGAAACCATACCAGGGAATTCCGGAAGCGCTCCAAGCGCTTGCAGCGCATGGGATCAGACATGCGGTGGTTTCCAACAAAATAGATTTTGCGGTGCGGTCACTGTGCAGGGACTACTTTGGAACACAGATCAGTGCCAGTATTGGCGATGATCCGAGCCGGGCCAGGAAGCCGGCACCAGACAGTGTCTTTGCTGCACTTGAAGCACTGGGCGTATCATTATCCGAGGCGGTGTATGTCGGAGATTCAAATGTGGACATCGAAACGGCTGGAAATGCAGGTATTCCCGGTATAGGGGTTCTCTGGGGCTTCAGGGACCGCGCCAATCTGGAAGCGGCGGGTGCGTCATATATAGCATTGAATCCGGAAGAACTGGTCGGGATTATTCTTTCACTATAAACCGGTTGGAGGTACAGATGGTCAGAAAAGCAACGGCAGGGGATCTGCCGGCAATCAATGCAATCTATGAAGAAGCCAGACAGTTTATGCGGGCACACGGGAACCTGTCTCAATGGGTGAACGGATATCCGCAGCAGGCACTGCTGGAAGCGGATATTGAGCACAGCGAACTGTATGTTATGGTGACGCATGAGGATGTGATTTACGGCGTTTTTATGCTGCACTTTGGGAAGGATCCGACATACGCTGTGATCGAAGACGGAAAGTGGCTGGATGATTCAGAATATGCTACCATTCACAGGATTGCCAGTGACGGTACACATTCACGTGTCTATCATGAAGCAGTGGAATTTGCAAAGATGCATTGTCTGCATCTCCGGGTAGATACACATGCAGACAACAAGCCGATGCAGCAGGCCATAAGACGCGAAGGGTTCACATATTGCGGGATCATTCATTTGGAAAACGGAGATCCGCGTTATGCTTATGAATGGATTTCTCCTGTCCTCAGCAGTCATTAATCGGGAAAGGAGATGGCCCAGCATTTCATGCTGGTTTGTCAAATAATGACAACTGCAATTGATACGGTGCCGAAAGCACGACTATGTCATTAAAGGAGATTTGTATGATTGCGGTGAGCGCCTGTCTGGCAGGTATTGCCTGCAGGTATGATGGAAAGAAAAAAACTGTTTCTGATATATGCAGAATGGTGGAGTCAGGACAGGCGGTAACCATTTGTCCGGAGGTGCTTGGCGGCCTGCCGATACCACGCATTCCAAGTGAACGATGTGGAAACTGCATCATAAATACTGCAGGTGAGGATGTCACGGCCGCGTTTCAACGGGGTGCCGAAGCAGCACTTAAGATCGCCCGGGAGCACGGCTGCACAGCTGTCATACTCAAAGCGCGCAGTCCGTCATGCGGGTATGGTCAGATCTATGACGGCACCTTTTCGGGAACGCTGACAGAGGGAAATGGTGTATTTGCAGAAATGGCGGCTGCGGCAGGAATTGCCGTTTACAATGAAGAGAACTATCGGGATTTGCAGATAAATGAATAAAAAAGAGCGCCGTCATGGCTGCCGGATATATCCGGAACGCATGACGGCGCTTTTTTTATTCAAGATTCAGGCTACGCTCGAGAATCAGCCAGGAGAAAAACGCATATACGAATGAGATGACCAGAGCCAAACAGACAGACCACTGAATATAGGTGAGTGGAATGACAGGTGCGAGACGGAAAAAGAGCTGGGAACGCAGAATGGAAAGCACAACGAAAGCGAGCACACTGCCGATAGTTGAATGCTTCTGCCAGAGATGCCCAACTGAAATGGAGACATAGAGGTGAAAAATGCCTTCAGTCGCGCTGGAAAACAAAACCAGCACGGCCTGCATCATATCTTTCCAGGTAAGGGTATTCAGTTCGAGTTCCTGCAGGAGCCTGTCAAGCAGGGTGATTCCAAGACGACGCTCAAGAGAAGGAATGCCGAGTGTAAAGACGATCCAGAAAGAGGCAAGTGCAGCGGCACATGCAATGATTGTCCAAAGGATGGAGGCAACGTATTTACTGACAAGGTGTTCAGCTGTTGAAACAGGAAGTGCAAAGGAAAGATAGCCCTGATTTCCAAACAGATTTTGCCGGAAACGCTGGATGGTCAGTATGAAGATGAGGAAGAAAGCAACGGAAATGAGACCAATCAGCAGAATAATGAGAATGATTGTTATTTTGCCCAGACTTTCCGCAGAATACTGACGTCGGATGTCAATGCCCAGTGCGGCACTGATGACCAGAAGAGCAATGAGCAGCGGAGCAATTAAGCGGCTCATTGCCATTAAGTCGTGTTTAATCAGCTTAATCAGCATTTGAATTCCTCCCTGAACAGTTCGTCAATGCTCCGACCGGTTTCTGTCCGGATTTGTTCGGCATTGCCGTGCCGGACAATATGACCCTGTTTCAGAAACACGATTTCATCGAGCAGTGGTTCCACATCTGCAATCAGGTGTGTGGAGATAAGGACAAGTGCATTTTTTTCGTAGTTGCCGATAATAGTGCGGAGAATGAAATCACGCGCAGCCGGATCAACACCTGCAATCGGTTCATCCAGAATGTAAATCTCAGCCTGACGGCTCATGGTGAGGACGAGCTGAACCTTTTCGCGGTTTCCTTTGGAAAGCCGCTTGAGCAGCATACGTTCATTGATTCCCAGAGAGTCAAGAAGGGCATGGGCATGTTCTTTACTGAAATCAGCGAAGAAGTCTGCATAGTATCGGACTAGCTGGTCTACCCGCATATAATCCGGCAGAAAATCACGGTCCGGCAGGTAGGCGATACTGGCTTTGCTTGCGCGTCCGGGACGCTGGCCATTGATCAGCAGTTCACCGCTGGTCGGCTGCAGAAGACGGCAGGCGATTTTGATCATGGTTGTTTTGCCGCTTCCGTTTGGACCGAGAAGACCGACAATCCTGCCGGCATCAAGCGTAAGATTTACATGATCCAGCGCTGTGATGGAGCCGTACTTTTTAGTCAGCTCCCGGCATTCCAGTTTACTCATGTTAGTGTTCCTTTCGTTTATTGATGTACATGTTGAAGTTGTGGGCAATTTCTGTCTGTGTAAATCCCATGGCTTCAAGCTTTGAAATACAGGTTGCGAGAATGGATTCGCTGTAGGATTGCCGAAGCCCGGTAATCCGGCAGGCATCATCTGTGATCATTTTCCCGCTGGTACGCTGCGTGATAATGAGCTGTTCATTTTCAAGAACACTCAGGGCACGCTGCAGCGTGTTTGGATTGACGCCAGCCTCCATGGACAGATCCCGGATGGAGGGCAGCCGTGAACCGGGTGGATAAATGCCGCAGATGATGGCGGCCTTCATCTGATCAATGATCTGCAGGTAGATGGGTTGATCTGACTGAAAACGCCATTGCATTGGTACCTCCATAGATGTGTCATTGTATTAATCACTTAATACAATGACACATTATATACAGATTTGAAGAAATGTCAAGCAGAAGCTGGCATGCAATTCCACTGCATGCTGTTAGATCTGTGAAGCGGTTTTTCTGCTTTTGTACAATCCAGTGTGATATCAATAAAGGAGCCGGTATTCCGGCTCCTGTTATTGACATGCGTATGTCTGAGCGAATCGCTTTGACATAGTTAATGGGTATTGTGAAGTGCTTCCCAACGTGTAAGCCAGATCAGGAGTACGGTGATATCTCCTGGTGAGACACCGGAAATACGGGAAGCTTCACCGATGGAATGCGGCTGAACGGCATTCAGTTTTTGACGTGCTTCAATGCGCAGCCCATCAATCTGCATATAGTCTGTATCCGGAGGCAGCAGACGGTTTTCAGCTTTGCGGAAATTTTCAACCTGGTGCTGTTCCTTTTCGATATAGCCTTCGTAACGAAGGGATATTTCAACCTGTTCCTGGACGGCAGGGGAGAGAGGATCAAGATCCGGGATCAATGATTCAAGATCCTGATAACGAATGTGCGGACGGCGGAGTAGGTCTGCGGCATTGACGCTGCCTGCAGGTTCGCTCTGGCCCATTTCGGAAAGACGTGTGCAAAGCTCCGGTGTCTTTGGCAGCCAGATGCCGGACAGCTGCTGAATGGATTCCTTCGTTTTGGCTGCTTTTTCCTGCATTTTTTCAAGCCGTTCATCTGAGGCCAATCCGATGCTGTGTCCGATTTCCGTGAGACGGAGATCCGCGTTATCCTGCCGCAGGAGAAGACGGTATTCGCAGCGGCTGGTCATCATCCGGTACGGTTCATTGGTTCCCTTTGTCGTGAGGTCATCGACCAGAACACCGATGTATGCCTGATCGCGTCCGAGGATGACAGAAGGCTCACGACGGACATACCGTGCGGCATTAATGCCGGCCAGGATACCCTGTCCTGCAGCTTCTTCGTAGCCGCTGGTTCCATTTACCTGTCCGGCCAGGTAGAGACCACGGATTTTTCTGCAGCTCAGGTCAGCTCTGAGCTGCAGGGGATCAATACATTCATATTCTATCGCGTAGGCAAGACGCAGCACCTCGGCATGGCGAAGACCGGGGATGGTGTGGAGCATATCAAGCTGAACATCCTCAGGCATGGAGGTGGATAGTCCCTGAACATACCACTCCGGCGTAGAAAGTCCTTCCGGTTCAATAAACAGCTGATGCCTGTCTTTGTCGGCGAACCGCATGATTTTGTCCTCGATAGAAGGACAGTAGCGTGCTCCGGTGCCATGAATCTGTCCGGAATACATGGGTGCTCTGTGAATATTTCGTCTGAGCAGTTCATGTGTAGCTTCGTTGGTGTATGTCAGGTAACACTGTGCCCTGTTTGTAAGATGTGAGGGATCAGTCAGGAAAGAAAACGGCGTAATTGGATCATCACCGGGCTGAGGTGTCATTTCATCAAAATCAATAGATTTCTCAGCAATCCTGGGCGGGGTGCCGGTTTTAAAACGCCGCAGTTCAAGACCGATATCACGCATGGCTGAGGCAAGATGCATGGAGGAAAGCAGGCCCTGCGGACCGCCCTGCCAGCTGCATTCGCCAATGATGATCCGGCTGTCCATATAGACGCCGGAGCAGATGACAACGGCCTTTGCACCAATTCTTGCGCCGGTAGTTGTTTCAATTCCGGTGATTTCACCGTTTTCGGTGAGCAGCTTTCCGCATTCGCCCTGCCGAACAGTCAAGTTTGGCTCGGCATAAAGAGTATTGCGCATGCGCTGCTGGTAAGCACGCTTGTCTGACTGCACACGAAGAGAATGGACGGCAGGTCCTTTTCCAGTATTGAGCATGCGTGACTGGAGAAAAGTGTCATCGGCCGCAAGACCCATTTCACCGCCGAGGGCGTCGACCTCACGGACAAGATGACCTTTACCGGTTCCGCCGATCGCCGGATTGCAAGGCATCAGGGCAATGCTGTCAAGATTCAGTGTTAGCAGCAGCACACTGGTGCCCATACGTGCCCCGGCAAGTGCTGCCTCACAGCCGGCATGACCGGCACCGACAACAATTAGATCGAATTTTTCCATATTGGAAGGTACTCTTTCAGTAAATTATTTCGTATAACGATGGATCTGTTCAAGAACTGCCTGGGTGCCGTCGGCATTCGGCAGAGCCTCAAGACGTGAACGAAGCTGTTCACGGTCTTTGTCAAGCGCATGGATGCCTTTGACGAGAGAATCACAGTTCATGTCTCCCTGAAGAAGAACATGGGCAAGACCGCGCGCTTCGACGGATTTGGCGTTCAGCACCTGGTCTCCGCGTCCACTGTGATAGGGGATCAGGAGAGCGGGTTTATGCAGTGCCAGTATTTCAGACAGTGAATTGGAGCCGGCACGGGATAACATGAGATCAGCACAGGCATATGCATCGGGCATGCCGTCCGTCAGGTATTCAAACTGGACATATCCCGGAAGATTTTTATGTTCTTCGGAGAAATTGCCTTTTCCACAGACGTGCAGAATGTCATAATCCGGCAGCAACTGAGGGAGTGCCTCGCGAAGTACGGCATTGACTGTCTGGGCGCCCAGGGATCCGCCTGTCATCATGAGCACTGGTTTGGAGCCGTCAAAGCCGGCCATGGCCAGACCGCGTTCCCGGGATCCTGAAAACAGCTGGCTGCGCAGCGGCGTTCCGGTTACAACGCCTTTTTCTCCAACTGCTTTGGCGCACTCCGGAAAAGTAGTACACAGACATTTTGAAAAAGGCTTACAGAGCTTGTTTGCGAGTCCTGGCGTAATATCGCTTTCATGCATGACCACGGGAACGCCGCGAATGGCGGCACCATAGACAACAGGTACAGAGACAAAACCGCCTTTGGCAAAGACAATCTGCGGTTTCAGTTTGCCGATCAGTGCAGCACTTTGAAAGAAACCGGCGATTACCCTGAAAATGTCTGTGAAATTTTTGAGATCAAAATAACGGCGGAGTTTTCCGGACTGGACACAATGATATGTTACCCCGGAAATAGGTTCGATCAGGGAACGTTCGATGCCGTTTTTGGTTCCAATATAGTGAATTTCCCAGCCTTCCTTAAGAAGCTCCGGAATGAGCGCCTGATTGGGCGAAACATGACCGGCGGTTCCTCCGCCGGTTAATACGATGCGTTTCACTGTGCTTCCTTCTTCTGAATAGAATCATGAAAATGGGACTTAAAAAGTGTGCGCACATTATAACAGCCGTCCACAAGAGGGTCAAGCTGAATACTGCAGTACACTGCGGTTTTGAACGCGTGAAGCGGATGACAGTACAGGTAATCCAGGAATCTGCAGCTTGTGACGGAATGAAACATTTCCCTGTTAGCTGGATTACAACTGCTTATTTTTGTGAATATATTGAAGAAGTGTAGAAAAAAATTTTCATTAATCAGGAGGAATATCCACCAATTTGAGCGTTTTGCCTTAATGAAACCGGAGAATCCTATCCAAAAGTCGGAATTTAAAGGTGAAGAGATATTAGGGCTATGGTTGCTTTTCTTACATATTTTGTGTATGATTGATGCGGTCTGATCATTAGTAGCATTGGATGCAGGCAGTTGTCTGCGGTAATGTTTCACTAGATTTTCGCTCACTTTGTTTGCAGAGAAAAATCCTATGGTGAAAGGATGGGTTTCCAATGAACGATATTGAACTGGTCAAAGAACCTGAATCTGAAAAGAAGTTTCCTACAAGACCTGTTGCACCGCTTGGCGTGATTGCCATGAATGGATGCGAAGCAGTCGGAAAACGTGTAGATGAGTATCTTCGCCGGTGGCAGATAGCTGAAGAGCCGGATAATGAAAGTGTAAAACAGAGCCTGCACAGCTTTTATGGAAATGACAAGAACGGTTTCCTTCTTGAAGCTGTATGTCCCAGATTCGGTACAGGTGAGGCAAAAGGCATGCTGAAAGGCACTGTCCGTGGATATGACCTTTTTATCATCTGCGATATTGGTGCGTATCAGTGCACATACAAGCTCTATGGTCAGGAAGTACCGATGACGCCTGATGAGCACTATGCTGACCTTAAGCGTATTATTGCAGCAGCCAGCGGCAAGGCTTACAGGATTAACGTGATTATGCCGATGCTTTACGAAGGCCGGCAGCATCGCCGTTCCTCCCGTGAATCCCTTGACTGTGCCCTGATGCTTCAGGAACTGGTCAGCATGGGCGTTTCAAATATTATTACTTTTGATGCCCATGATCCGCGTGTACAGAATGCAATTCCGCTTCACGGATTCGAAAGCATAATGCCGACGTATCAGATGCTGAAAGCGATGTGCAAGACTTATGATGACCTCAAGTTTGACAAGGAACACATGATGGTCATCTCTCCGGATGAAGGCGCGCTGAACCGGAATATCTATTACAGTTCTGCACTTGGCGTTGATATGGGTATGTTCTATAAGCGTCGCGATTATACGCGCGTTGTCAACGGCAGCAATCCGATTATTGCCCATGAGTATCTTGGTGACAGCGTTGAAGGAAAGGATATTTTTGTCGCGGATGACATTATTGCATCCGGTGACTCCATCCTCGACCTCGCCCAGAATCTCAAGAAACGCGGCGCTCACCGTGTTTTTGCCGGCTCTACATTTGCATTCTTTACCAAAGGTCTTGATATCTTTGACAAGGCATACAGTGACGGTATTCTTGACCATGTCTTTGCTACAAATCTGACGTATACACCGCAGAAAGTGCTGGACCGTCCCTGGTTCTCCCAGGCGGATATGTGCAAGTATATGGCATATGTAATTGCAACACTTAACCACGACCAGTCTCTTTCTTACCTCCTTAATCCGTGGCATCGGATTGAAAAGCTTCTTAACAAGTACAGAAGCGAGCATGGTCAGTAAGCACAAGCGTATTGTTTCCATTATCTACGTGATTCATTGACAGGCGGCCGGTAAGACATAATGAGGATAGTTTCTTTGTACCCCTTCCCCTGAAGGGTTTGAGGACAGGAAACCGTCCTCTTTTTTTATGCCAGAAAGCCATGAAAATCAATGCTTTCCGGTCATTACATATGAATCAAGAGGGCGTCCAATGTGACGTGAAAGTTCATAAAAATGCGTCTGAAGAATCGGTAAAATGGGGCCATGCATAGCCAGAACCATTTGTCAAGAGCCTAATAGGACTACTAAGTAGGCCTACCAGGCTCACGACAAGCGCCACAACATATCCTACAATATGCCATGGCTGGGTCGTAGAAAGGCCTGAATACAATGAAAGCGGGTCTTACCTCATTCCTGTAAAAAGTATAAGGCTGTTCTACAATAGCATCCTACCGATGAATCCTGTGCCTGAATGCACATAGAAGTACCCCCATCAGGCCTCTCCGTCTCACATCGTCATTTTATACATGTATGGCGTGAGCATCCGGGGCACCTGGTGCTTTGGTACTGGTGCCAACGCAGGTACATCAGACGCACCTTGACAACCGAATACACATTCATCAGGTACGAACCTGTGATGAAGAGCTACATCAGCGGCGAACGCCATGACGGTCTTTGAGATATGAGCGGAAACCGGTCTGTAAGCATCGGACAGCAACCGGTGTATGGTCATGAGGCATCACAGCATAATGAGACTTCCGTTGAAAAGCGGCTCGGTGAGAACCACGGAGGGGGTAAAACGGCCCACGGATCCGGTAAGCTGCCGGACATCTGATGATTTTCCTGTATTTCCGGGGCTGTCAGGGACAAATACGGAAAGATCATATAGGTCATATATTTTAGGACCAGGGGCAGGCACGCGATGCCTGCCGTTACATAGAAATACAGGCTCGTTACATTTCAGAAAGGAGGGTCGCTTATATGGCCAGAAATATGAATAAACGGCAGATTACAGCCCTGTATGAGCGACTCAGTCATGATGACGAGCTGCAGGGCGAATCCAATTCCATTACCAATCAGAAAAAGATCCTGGAAGACTATGCTGCACAGCATGGATTCACCAACATTGTCCATTATACCGATGACGGAATCAGCGGCACACGCTTCGACCGTCCCGGTTTTCAGAGAATGATCTCTGCGGTCGAGGAAGGCCAGATTGCCGTTGTATGCGTCAAGGATATGAGCCGCTTCGGACGTGACTATCTTCAGGTCGGCATCTATATGGAGATGCTTCGAAAGAACGGTGTCCGGCTGATCGCGCTCAATGACAACGTGGATACCGACAAAGGGGATGACGAGTTAGCTCCTTTCCGGAATATCATGAACGAGTGGTACGCCAGGGACACGAGCAAGAAGGTCCGCGCTGGGTTCCAGGCCAGGAACCCGGCCGGCAAACACACCAGCAGTTCGGTGCCTTATGGGTATCTGAAGTCGGAGTCCGATAAGAATCAGTGGGTCATCGATCCGGTGGCGGCGCCGATCGTCAAACGGATATATCAAATGACACTGGAAGGCAAAGGCCCGTATCAGATATCCAGGATCCTTTCTGATGAGCATATAGAGGTCCCGGCTTTTCATCATCAGAAGCTGGGCATCGGTCTCTGGCAGACCAGGGAGATCAAGAACCCGTATACCTGGGGAAGCTCCACTATTGTTCACATCCTGACGAATCCGAGCTACTTGGGGCACACCTGCAACTTCAAGACCAGGAAACATTTCAAAGATAAGAAGAGCCATTACGTTGATCAGGATCAGTGGACCATCATTGAGAACACCCATGAGTGCTGCCCAAAGGTAAATACAAATGCACCCCTCAGAAAGCCCGTATTTTCGGCATTTCTTAGCTAAATGCCGTTGCACACCCCTACTCGGATCGTCTGTTCTGACGGCAAAAAAAGACTGAAATGACTGTTTTCCGACGCTTGAAATGCACCCCCTGGCGATACCCGTGAAATTACATTTAGGAAGGAACGGCTCCCTGTTGGCATGAAATCGTGTTGGCTGGGAGCCTTTTTGTTTTGTTCATGCTGCCCGGCCCGCTTTGTGTAAATGGTAGAACATCAGATTTATCGCTCACAGGCCTTTACTTTCAGGGCTAAAAGAGTGATGTATAGAACACCGCCGGAGAGGAAGGAACGCCTGCCCAGCCGTGCGGAATAAAAACACGGGAGGATCACGAACATGATGAAGATTCTGGGAGAAAGAAAGGCCGCTGCCGCGAGACTGGCCGAATTGACCGGGGAGCGGGCTGTGTACACAAAATTGCCGCGCTGCGCGTATGAAGTAGGCCCCTTCGCCATTGAGCGAGACGGAAGCGTCACGGCATTTGAAAGCTCCAATCTTGCTCCGTTGCGCACGTTGGCGCAGGAAGGACTTCTGGAGGGCTGGGAAGAACCAGGTGAGGAAATGGCGGAGACCACCGAAGAAGCCGTCACAGAGGCGCTGGATGCGCCCACGAAGGGCGCTACGCCTGATGCCATGACAATCTGCCTGCCGCTTACGGGTCATACGGCGAACAGCCTGCGGAACCTTGTGACCATGATTTACAGCCGGGGCAGCCTGATTTCCAAAGCGACGGGTGGGCGTTTCGCCTGCTCCCTGGAGCAGGTGGATGTGCTGAAGGATTGCCTGACGGTCGAAAGCGTCCGGGAGCAGATCAGCACCGACACGATTGGCCTTGCCTTCACGGACGACGCAATCACATTTACAGGCTTTCCGGTTTCGGACGACCCCGAAAAGGTCAAAGCCTTCACCCAGCTTGCGACGCAGATGAATAAGGCAGCGAAAGCGGCAAAGCGGGTCATGGCGAAAAAGGCCGATACTACTAACGAGAAGTACATTTTCCGCATCTGGCTCCTTGCCCTCGGTATGGGCGGCGATGAGTTCAAAAGCATCCGCCGTGAGCTGCTTGCTCCGCTCTCCGGCAACGCCGCTTTCAAGGATGAAGCAATGGAGCTGCGCTGGAAGGAAAAGCAAGCCGCGAAAAGAGCACACACCCCTGTTACCGAAGAAACCACAATCGAATAAAGCCCCCGGCGGAACCACCAGATTGGAAGCTTTTACAGGCTAAAGGTCTGGTGGTTTTTTATCGGAGAATTATCGCAATCAGGCGTGGACTTATGGCCCGAGTTGAGTGATATATGTGACTGCCGAAGGGCACAGAAGCCCTGAAAAAGCCGAAAGGAGCACATAAAATGAACTACAGCTCATACACGAACGAGGAACTGGTTAGCATCATCCAATCCGGTGACGAAGCCGCTTACGATCAGCTTTTCCGCAACCTGGCTCCCATCACGCTGCACGAGGTGGAGATGTATCGAGGGAATATGGACACCTACGGCACGGAAGACTTCCTGCAAGAGGGAAACATTGTAGCCTGGGAGATTATCAGCCGGGGGAACTTCAAGGGCGGGAAGTTCAGCACATACTTCGGAGCGGCCATCCGTAACCGTCTGATTCGCATCTGGCGCGACTATAATCTGAAGAATCTCGTCTGCATTGGCGAGAGCGAGGACTGCCGGGGCAATGTAACGCGCATCATGGTCGAAAGCGAATATGCCAAGGAATACAGGATCAAAAAGGCTGCGCAGCAGAAACGCTGGTACGAAAAGAAGAAGGCCGAACAAGCGCTCACAAATCCACCGAAGGAAAAGAAGCCGCCGATGACGAAGGAAGAGCGGAGCAGGAAAATCATGGCCTACCAGAAAGAATACTACGCTGCCCATCCCGAAAAGCTGGCCGAGAGACGGGAGAAAAACAGAATCGCAGAGAAGGCCAGGCGGGAACGGAAGAAAGCGCTGGCGGCGCTGGAGGCATGAATGCAGAACTGAGAGAGGCTGCGGTGAGCGCGGTCTTTTCTCTCTGTGTGGGCTACAATTTCTTGTAAGAGCGAAAATAAGATAGTAGACCGGAAGAACCGGTCAGGAAAAGGAGCGTGTGATTGTGAATTTCCCGAACAAAGACGCTGTAGAAAAGTTGAGAAACACTTATCCTGTGGGATGCAGGATTGTTTGGACCACATGGATGACCCCTATGTTCACATCCCGGTCAGTACGCAGGGGACTGTAACGGGCGTGGACGGCGCCGGGAATGTGATGTGCGTCTGGGACTGTGGCAGTTCCCTTTCTCTGGCCTATGACGCAGACCGGGCGCATAAAATCGGCACAGAGGATGAAGCGAAGGTGACGCTGGACCGGTACGGGACAAAGCAGCCTGAAAAGGACTGCCGCTGCCCGCGCTGTGGAGATATGATGTGGGGGCCAAAGGCGCGTTACGCTCTGAGCCGTTATGCCGCCATCACCGTCTGCGACCGTTGCGGACGTGAGGAAGCGCTGGAGTGTGCCGGACTGACAGCTGCGAGACCACTGATGAAATGGTGCGCGATTGTGCTGCCCAGTGTGGGCAGTGGAGCGTGGATGCGATGAGGGAATAGCCATATGTGAATTTTTTGAAAACATTCACAGGGCTATTGCTTTTATCCAGAAAATCGCGTATTATATAGATGAAGTCGAAAGGGGTTTCTCCCTTAAGACTGATCACAAAAGAGAACGTCGGTACGGAGACGTTAAACCCGTGCCAGGTCGGGACGGAGACCAAAAACCCGTTCCCATTGCAGAATAAACTGTGTAAAATTAGCAGGGAGGCGGGAAACCGTCTCCTTCGCTTTTAGGGAGTGC
>JAFUHD010000289.1 GCA_017469025.1 Clostridia bacterium | reverse complement strand
TAGAAAACCGTCTTTTCACGTCCTTTCTCAGGTTTGTCTGCATCAGTTCGGCAGCTTTCAAACAGGACAGTGTTCTCATTCTCAAAGATGCGGATGCCGTCATGGCCGGATGAAGTCAGCTGACGGCAGATACCGGTAACAGGATCGGCTACATGCAGATCACTCAGATATTCATTTTTCTCCTGGTTCATACGGGTAACCGTAAAAAGTACCGTACCTGCATCCGGGCTCAGCAGAGGATTGCTGAGAAAATGAAGTTCGGTAAGCGAGGCTGATGTGATTTTTTCCATAAAGGTGAAGCCTCCAATTTCTAGAAAGCACAGTATTTTGCGCCTGCGAAAGAGTCATTTGGCATCAGATGGCTTTTTCGCAGACGCAAACAGAAGTCATATTGAAAAGCCGGGGACGTGCGGGCACGCCCCCGGTGGGATAGTGGCAGATTTTACTCAACAACAACTTTGTTGAAATTGACTGTGCCGCCCAGAGAACGATATCCGGTGACGCCGCTCTTGACCAGTACAGGCGTTGTGTAGTTGAAAAGCGGAATGACGTATACGTTGTCTTTGCACAGATAATCTTCTGCAGCATGAAGTGCGGTATAGTAATCCTTCATATTTGTAAGCCAGGAAGCATCTTCGATCATCTTGTCATAGACAGGATCATCAACAGCCGCAACTACCTGCATCTTGGTTGTCCACAGATCAAGATACTGCTTGGCGTCGTCGGAAGCTACATAGCCATAACGTGAAATTTCAAAGTCGCCGGCATCCAGCTGATCATAGAACACGCCGGATTCAACAGCTTCAAAAGTCACATCAAGACCAATGGACTGCCACATGGCCTGGAGCATGGTAGCAACATCGCCATGGATGCCGTTGTTGGAGTACTTGTAGGTGATGTGGAGCGGGTTGGATGCATCATAGCCGGCTTCAGCCAGAAGGGCTATCGCCTGCTCGGGATCATAGTTCAGGGACAGACCTTCGGCATCTGCTTCGGCACGGAAGTCACCGTCTACACCGCCGACGCCAGTGGGAACATAACCATAAAGCGGCGGATAGAGGAGAGCACCGCCAAGAACATCAACCAGGGTATCACGGTCGATGGCCAGAGCCAGTGCACGGCGGAGGTTAGCATTCTTTGCCCACTCAGGACCGGTGGAACCAGAGTTGATGGCAAGGAAGTAGTTGGAACACTGCGGCATTACCCAGAGATTATCGGTTCCCTGATAAGTCAGAGCAGTCTCATTGGACGGTGCCATGGCGATATCGATTTCACCGCTGCGGAATGCCATATCCTGGGCAGCTGCATCGGGCATGACGACATACTCAAGACTGTCAAGGGAAACATCAGCAGAACCAAAGAAGGTTTCACTCTTGGCGAGGGTTGCACCTTCGCTTTCGCTGGCCCAGGTCAGGGTATAGGCACCGGAAGTCGGATAACCGGCTTCATAAGACCACAGGGATTCATGCTGCGGCGCAAAGTCTGCACGGACCGGCAGCCAGACGTTGCTGCCCATGAGTTTGGTCAGATAGGGCAGCGGAGACTTGAGGGTAATCTCAAGGGTCTTGTCATCAATGGCTTTGATGCCGACACTGCTTGCATCTTCTTTGGTGCAGTCAAAGCTCTCTCCGACTTCCATTGCAGCGGTGTTGTACTCAGCAGCACCGACAACATAGGTGACCATGTCATATACAGCCCAGGCGTTGTCCGCACCATAGGACAGGGCACGCAGATAGGAGTAGACAAAATCATTGGCTGTGACAGGCTGTCCATCGCTCCAAACCGCATCATCGCGGATTTTGAAGGTGTAGACGAGACTGTCGTCCGAAACCGTATAGGAATCGCACAGCATGTTCGTCGGATTGTTGTTCTCGTCAGCTTTGAACATGCCAACATAAATATGCGAAATAACGTAGTTGTTGACAACCTCGGTATTGAGAGCCGGGTCAAGCGTAGTAAACTGGGAACCGATGGCAACGCGAATCTGATTCTCTGCCAGTGCACTGACACTTGTGACCAGGATCAGGATGCCGACAAGCATACACAGGATTTTTTTCATCAGGAAGCCTCCGTTTTTAATGATGATTTCAGCTTGAAATGAATTTTTATGCATTCAGGCTGAATAAACCGGATTATAGTGCTTTACCTTATGAAAGTCAACAGACATCCTACAACTAATCAGGGTTTCTCTTTGATATAAGGCTTAAAAGCTTCTGCTTCAGCCAGACAGACACTCGGGTGCCTTTCAGAAGTCTGTTTCATGCAGTGAAAAAATAAAATGACCTGAAGGCTTTTATTCATGGCATCATTCTGATAGAATTGAATCATAAATGCAGCAGGCTGCCGGCAATTTCTTCGTGAATGCATGGCAGCGCGAAACGGGGGGATATGGTGGACAGAGAAGCTGTTATGAATGAGATCAAGTCTGGCCTGACCGGAGATATGGAACATGACTCGTCTTATCTGATAGATAAGCTGCATGAATACCGGGATGACAGGGAAATAAGCTCAGAGATTGCAGAAATTGCACTTTCATATCTTTCAGAGGAAACACTTGAATCGCTTGATGATGAACTCATAAGCAATCGGGAAAAAATGCATGATTCCTATGAAAAAGCATTTCAGCTGGCAGAAATGGGCCTGTATCAGCAGGCATATGATGTGATTGATGACATAGCACAGGAGATTCTGCCTCTTGATTTTTATATTCATGGGAATAATTTGGAATTCAGGAGCTTTTCGGAATCATTTGAACGGGATCTCTACATTGAATTTGAACATCCATCAGTGCCAGTCCAGCCAAGTCCTTTTCCCTGTGAGGAAATCTTTGTGCTGCATGGCAGTATTCTGCTGGCTCTTGGACGGATCGAGGAAGCGATTACATCACTGGCAGTGGCACTGCTTTGGAATCCGGTAAGTCATGATGCTGCAGTGATGCTCAGTGAGGCATATAAGCTCAAAAACGATGATGAGATGCTGTTAACACTCACAATGAATAGTTTCCGGTATGCTTTCAGACTCATTCATCTTGCAGAGCTTTACTACAACCTCGGCTATGCCTATGCAAAAATGGAACGCTGGGATGATGCTGCCTGCTGTTTTGTACTGAGCAGACGGTATGGTGGCGGTGAGATCGCATCCTCAGCACAGCATCAGATTGAACGCCATCTTGGCAGAAAACTGCAGGAACCGGATGAGGAAACAGTCCGTCAGTGTGCAATGAACAATGGTTTCCCGCTTGGACCGGATCCGGAGATCATTCAGCTGGCCAGGGAGATAGGCATGGAATATTATACGGATGGCGATTACGAGGGTGCCCAGTATTATTATGAGATCGCATATGAGCTCTCGGGGGATGAAAATGACAGCATACTTTTAAGTGGTGTAACCGGTGAAAGTCCGCTCATGTAATGATCAGAAAGAGGACATGAAAGGGGATAAAAATGTATATTCTGGATGATGGAATTCGTTTGAATGCAAAACTTGACCATCCGCAGGGAAGCTCTCAGAAACAGCCGTTGCTTATTATTATACATGGATTCACCGGACATATTGAAGAGCGCCATATCATTGCGGTAGCTGAGACAGCAAATGCACTTGGAATGGCAACGCTCCGGGCAGATATGTATGGACATGGTCACAGTGATGGTGCATTTGAGGACCATAATCTGTTCAAATGGCAGAATAACGCACTCGCCATCATTGATTATGCCCGTTCTCTGCCGTTTGTTTCCGATATATATCTTGCAGGACACTCCCAGGGCGGTCTAATGACCATGCTGGCAGGCGCGCTTAAACAGGACGTGATCCGCGGACTGCTGCCGCTTTCACCGGCATGGATGATTCCTGAAATGGCCAGAAAGGGTGAGCTTCTGGGACAGACCTTTGATCCGGTTCATGTACCAGAGTACATTGGTGAATGGCATGACAAACGCCTGAAGGGCAATTATGCACGGGTCGCCCAGATGATTCGTGTAGAGGATGCCATTGAGCGCTACGACGGACCTGTCCTGATCGTTCATGGCGATGCAGATGAGACTGTACCATATGAATATGGCATCAAAGCTGCAAAGCTTTACAGGCACAGTGATTTTGTCACCATTCCGGGAGATACGCACTGCTATGATTATCATCTTGAAATGGTAACGGAAGCCGTCCATGACTGGCTTGAGAGGCAGCTCACCGTCTGATTGTCTGCATAAAAAAGCACCTCCGCGTTTAAGCGGAGGTGCTTTTAAATCTGATTAGCGGCGGGTGTAGATGCGGAGCTTGTGTCCAGCTACGATGTGGTCCGGATCGGAGATGCCGTTCCACTCACAGAGGTTTGCAACGCTGACACCGAAGCGGTTGCCGATCTTGATCAGCGTATCGCCGCGGACGATGGTGTAGGTAACCCAGCGGGCCTGGCCGGCACCGCCGGCGGCTTCATTCATCTGCTCGTCGTTCAGTTCCTGAACGTTGTTCTTGATCTCTTCCATTGTTGTATCTCCTTATCGTCTGTTCAGTCGGTAATGAACTTGTTCAGCCTGTATGTAGAACCAGGCGGGGCAGATGGCAGTGAATTTCAAAGGTGAATTTCAAAACTTTTTCTGCCCCGTCAGAGGAATCAGCGGCGGGTGTAGATGCGGAGCTTGTGTCCGGCTACGATGTGATCCGGATCAGAGATGCCGTTCCACTCGCAGAGGTTAGCAACGCTGACACCGAAGCGGTTGCCGATCTTGATCAGCGTGTCGCCGCGGACGATGGTGTAGGTAACCCAGCGGGCCTGGCCGGCGCCGCCAGCGGCTTCATTCATCTGCTCGTCGTTCAGTTCCTGAACGCTGTTCTTGATTTCTTCCATGGTCATAATCTCCTTTTTTGTCAAGGATGTTTCTCAGGTGAATATGAAGAATCTTCTGGAAACATTTCAATGATTTCACAGTAAAGACGGAATCAGATCGGGAGATTATCCCAAATCAGCAGCGTGTTTCTGTGCGGCATCATTTGATTTACACCTGTATATACGAGGCATCCGTAGTGGTGGCAGTTTAAAACGCAATTTTTTTACTTGTGATAAACAGCGTTATCATCAGCGAGCGTTGTCACACTGTCAGGGAAATCAATGGTTTCCTTTTTGCAAAGATTCAGATTGGATATCTGCAGCATCTCTATCGCTGATTCATCATAAGAAGGATCTGCAGCAAGTATATCAAGATGATCCAGTATAAAACTGCTGAGGTGGTAATGTGCTTCGTCCTGCCGGACGTTCATGAAGGTATCACACTCAAAACGGCAATTCCGGATGGAAATGTTTCTGCCGGCAGAGCGTTCCAGATCCGTCCGTCCCTGAAGATCAAAGAACTGGGACCATGGATTGATGTTTACGAAGTTGGCACATTTTCCATGCACATTTTCTACAAGAATCTGCTCGTACAGCTGATGGGTATCCGGCCGGAACTTGAGCCAGAGCATGTTGTATCCGGTTGAAACTTGTATATTCCGCAGAATGATATTCCGGTTATGGATGGATTCTGATCCGAGCGTCAGACAGCCATGGCAGAAACCAAAGTCGCAGTCTTCAATGATGATGCGTTCATTGGCCCCGTTTTCCGGTGCAGTATCTGCCCAAGGCCCCTTGCCGCCCTTAAGGGCAACAGCGTCATCGTTGACAGCCATATAACAGCGGGAAATCAGTACATCCTGACAGGCGTCAATATCCAGGGCATCAGTACTCGGTCCGCCGACTGGTTCATGCGGTGAAAGCATGCTGCAGCCAATATATTTGACTCGGCGGCATTTATACAGATGGTTGGTCCAGAATGCGGCATTTGAGAAGGTGATACCGCTGACAAGGACGTCGCTGCAGCCGGAAAGAAAGATCAAACGGGGGCGCTGCTCATCCTTGTTGGTGCACTTCGGATTCCACTGACGCCTCAGCCAGAAAGATCGCCAGAACGGGAAGCCGTTGCCGTCGATACATCCTTCACCTGTCAATGTAAAACCGTTCAGTTCAACTGCATTGATAAGGGCCGGAAAATACAGACAGTTCTGTCCTTCAATCCGTGTTTCACAGAGCGGATAATCAGTAATGTCGGCGCTGCCCTTCAGCAGACCGTTCCGTGCTATATAAAGATGCACATTCTGGCGCATATACAGGGCACCAGTACGGAATTCTCCTTGAGGCACCACTAAAACGCCGCCTCCTTCGGCTGCGGCGTAATCAATAAGGGCCTGAATTTTAGCAGTCTGTATGGCGGCATCTCCTGGAAGAATGCCGTAATCTGTCAGAACATACTGCCTGCCAAGCGTGTGAAGCGGTGGAATGGTTGTATTTTTAAACCATTCACTGATAGGGGAACCGTCCGGAAAGCATTCCGGACGGCTCGATGTCGTGTTTTGCATAATGATCTCCATGGCTATTCCGTTCAGTCTGAAAGGGCGTTGCGCAGCAGTTCAAGCGCTTTCTGGTGCCGTAATTTGACCGCACCATAGCTGAGGTTCATACGCTGTGCAATCTCAGTCAGGGGAATGTTACTGGAATATCGCAGAATGATGATATCCCGGAGTTCCTGCGGCAGCTTTCCGAGCGCAGAGGCCAGTTCCCTCAGGGAATCCTCCTGCAGCAGATGATCGTCTATTTCAGAATCCAGCGGCATGTCCTCTGGAAGTTCGGAGGCAGGATGCGATGTCCTGTAATAGTCGATGACCCGGTTTCTGGCAATGGTATAGATCCAGGTGGTAAGGGAAGCACGGCTGCTGTCAAAGGAAGGAAGCATCCGGGTTACTTTTTCAAACACATCCTGACACAGGTCTTCCGCAACGGCATAATTGGTGATACGTGCGCGGATATAAGCCATTATTTTGCCAGAATATGTATTATATATTTGTTCGAGATCAAGCGATTCTAGCATTTCCGCCGGTCCTCCTGCAGTGCTTTTACACCAGGATCTCCAGCAGCGGCCAGATCAGCCAGATCATCATCAGCCAGTTCAAGAATGCCGTAGCGGCTCTCAGTACTGTCTATCATACTCTGCAAAACAGGATTGCAAACAAAGCGCTGAAAATCAAACAGGCCTGTCAAACGTTTTTCCAAAGTGATCCCTCCTTTCCTTTCTGAGGCAGCAGCTGCCTTCCAGATAAACGTCTTTCACCAGTTAATACGAATGAAAAAGACGGGGTGGCAGCAGAAATTTCAATCATCTGTATCAAGACGCTGACGGGCAACCAGATCGGCAAATGTGCCGCCGGCTGCGATCAGCTCTTCATAGGTTCCATCTTCAACGATCTTTCCCTGATCAAGAACCAGTATGCGGTCGCAGTGCTGAATGGTGGACAGCCGGTGAGCAATGACGATGCGTGTACATTTCAGCTTGTCTAGCGCATCTGCCACATGGCGCTGTGTAATGTTGTCAAGCGCCGATGTAGCTTCATCAAGCATCAGCATGCGTGGCTTCGGTGCAACGGCACGCGCAATCATGATACGCTGTTTCTGGCCGCCACTTATGCCTCCCTGTCCTTCGCTGATCAGGGTATGCATACCCATCGGCATGGCGCGGATATCATCTGCTATGCCGGCTATCTCGGCGGCTTCCCAGGCATCATCCAGTGTCAGCTGCGGTGCAGAGATGACAATGTTCGAGTAAATATCCCCCTGAAACAGACTGCCGTCCTGTGTAACAACGCCGATGCGCCGCCTGAGGGCATGCATATCCAGATTGTTGATGTCTTTGCCGTCATAATAGATGGCGCCTTTTTGCGGCTGTTCAAATCCCAGAAGGAGACGGATCAGCGTGCTTTTGCCGCATCCGGTCCGACCTACCAGGGCTACATATTCACCCGACCGGATCTTGAGACTCATGTCATCGACAATCCACGGTGAGGATTCGGAGTATCGGAATGAGATGTTGTTGAGTTCAATGCTGCCTGACAGGCGAGAGGGCATTTCCTTGTTCTCGGAAACTTCCGGTGTGGCTTTGAGAAGCGGCTCGGCAAGATTCAAAATAGGCTGAATCTGTGCCACAGAGAGGGCGACACCGGCGAGATCTGAAAAAACACCCATCACAATGGCAAAGGATGCATTAAAGGAAATGTAGCTGGCAGGGCTGATATGGTTAGCAGCAGCCAGTGAATAAAGGAGGATAGTGCCGGCAAGGGATATGCCTGACAGGATAACGGTATTGATCTTGAGGAACAGAGGCGGATTGTATTTGAGTTCCGCTGTCTTCGCGTAAGTCCTGGCCCAGCGCGCAAAGAAACGCTTTTCAGCACCTGCCAGTTTGATTTTCTGCATGCCGTCGATCATGGCAAAGGTCATGCCGGATTCATGCGCTTCATTTTCCATCAGGTCCCGGCTGATGCGAATCTGCATCACAGAGAAGATGACGCTGACGGCAACTGTTGCGAGAATGATCAGAAGGGCAGGGCCGGCAAGTGCAGGCGCAAAGGAGAAAAACTGCCGGATATACAAAAGGGACATAACGGAACTGAGACCTACGGAAAGGCCGCTTCCCAGCAGAACATTACACAGATTGTTGACTGACTGCATGCGGCTGCTAAGCTCGCCGGCTGAATAGTTTCTGAAAAAACGGGCAGGGAGCGAGAGAAGACGCATCATCATGGCAGCCTCAACACTGAGCCGGGTTTTTGTTTCGATACGGTTCATCATAAGGCTGCGGACAACGGTAATAACCTGTGATGTAACAAGTGCAATGAGTGAAAACAAAGCAGTACTGACAAGCAGGGAAACACTCTTTACAGAATACACGGTATTTGTCAGGAAATAGGTAATATGCGGCATAATCATGCCTGTGATGACCACAAGCAGTGTAATCAGGGCCAGAATTACGAAATCGCTCAGGGTAATACAGTCTTTGAGATAGAGGATAAGCTGCGGAATGCCAAGCGTACGGGGTGGCAGCGGACGGTAAAAGCAGATGGCATCCGTCTCAAACTGACCGGCATTCCGGCTGTTGATCTTTTCTGTTTTTCCAGTCTCTGGATCCAGATAGGTATATCCGCTGATCTTGCCAGGCAGCAGTGCAATCCAGGTTGCGCGATCGGGGTGCCAGGCGAGCATTGGTCCATAGGCATCCCGATACCAGCCTTTGGTGAGGGTGACATTTCTGTGCATGATACCGTAGGGACGCATACAGTATTCAAGCTGTTCTGCAGCGTCTGTTATGTTCTCAGGAATGTCACGGGGTTTTAAATGGTAATATTTGACGATCTCATCCATGGCAACCTTTGTCAGCGCCTGCGAATCTGCAAAAGCGCTGGCACGCTGATGTCCCCAGACAACGGAGGCCATTTGAAAGATGGCGTCTTCAAACAGCTCCTGATCGCTCTGATTGCGCTGACGGATCTGTTCATCAAACCAACTCATACGTTCTCCTTTTATGACATGGTAAGGCTTTCGGCACCGTATCATTTGTGTGTATCATTTTGAACAAACCGGTACTTTGCACCGGACGAACTTCTTCTTTTAGTCGCTGGCAATCATCTGGGCATAGGCGCCGCCCTTACGGTACAGTTCATCATGTGTACCGCGCTCGACAACCTGTCCGTGGTCAAGCACGATAATTTCATCGCAGTCACGAATGGTTGACAGACGATGGGCAATGACGATACAGGTGATGCCGCGCTCCTTGACAGCTTTGACCAGGTCATATTCCGTTTTAGCGTCCAGCGCAGAAGTCGCTTCATCCATAATCAGAATTGTAGGATCCTGGGCCAGAACACGTGCGATTTCAAGCCGCTGGCGCTGGCCGCCGGAAAGATCGCGGCCGCCCTCAGCCAGGCGGTACTGATAACCGCCGTCCCTGCGCATGATATCTTCATGAATCTGGGCATCACGTGCGGCGAGGATCATTTCAAAGTCAGCAATTGAATCGTCCCACATCTTGATGTTATTGGCAATCGTATCCTCAAAGAGCGTGATTTCCTGATCGACAACAGCAACGGAGCCCGTAAAGACATTCCGGTTGATCTCTGAAATTGGTTTTCCGTCAAACAGGATTTCACCGCTCCATGGGGTATACAGACCGGAAATCAGTTTGGACAGCGTTGATTTTCCGCATCCGGAAAATCCGACAAAAGCGATCCGCTGACCGGTTTTCATACTCATGTTGAAATTCTCGATCAGTGGCGGAGAAAGCGGTGAATAGCCGAATGTGACATTTTTGAGTTCGATCTGTCCCGTCAGCTTGGCGTAGCTTTCATCGTCAGTCATGGGTGCATCCGAAAAATGGGGATCATCCGGATAGTTCATCACATCATCAATGCGCTCCATCATGACCCGCATCTGCTGCAGATCTGTGGACGCCGAAATCAGATTCTGTGTTGGTCCCATAAAACTGGACAGGAATCCCTGGAATGCGATGATCATACCAAGCGTGAAATTTCCTGTAATAGCCATATAGACACCGCATATTACGATGGCTGAATCAGCCAGCATACCAAGGAGCACAGGAATAGCACCCAGGGTTTCGCTGAGGTAGGTCATGCGGACATTTCCTGCGTTGACGGAGGCGTGGTAACCAGACCATTTTTCAAAGAAGCCGTTTTCTGCGCCGCTCGCCTTAATGGTCTCAATCATCTGGATGCCGGATACGGTTGCACTGGACAGTTTGCCTTCGTCCCGGACCATAACACGTGAAATCTCCATACGCTTATCTGCCAGACGGTTTGAAATCAGCAGATTCAGGACCATTGTACTGACACCAAACAGAGCCAGGACGGGACTGTACCGGATCATGACCACCAGATAGAAAATCATCATGATACTGTCAAGGACAAGCGGAGCCAGCGTATTGATCAGCGTTTCGGCAATATCAGCATTGGTTGACTGCCGCTGCTGAATATCGCCAGCCATACGCTGTGAGAAAAATGCCATCGGCATTTTGAGAATCTTCCATATAAAAGTACTGTTGCCGACGATGGCAAGCTTGCTGTTGATTTTGAGGCTGTAGATTGTTCTGGCCAGGGCGACAATAATCTGGATGACAGCCATGAGTACCATGAAAAGAAGGAAAGGCTGTGTCAGTTCCCGGTTCTGTCCTGTCAAAATGCGGTCCATGAAGATGCGTGACAGTCCGGGATTGATAATGCCGAACAGATAACCGATGATGGTTGTCAGAACAACAAAAAGGACAGGTGCAGCAGCGCCTTCAAGACGTTTTCTGGCAAAGTCAAGGGTACTCTTGCGCTTTCCACTGGGCACAAATGCCTCCGTGGGGCGGAGCATGATGCATACACCTGTAAAGGAACGGTCAAATTCCTCCATGGTGACTTTTACAGTGCCGCGGGCAGGGTCATTGATGATCGCCCGGTTTCCGCTGAAACCGCACAGGACGACAAAGTGATTGAAGTTCCAGTGAATAATACAGGGAAACTGAGTGGCATCCTTAATGGCTTCAAGTTCATACCGGTATCCCTTTGCTTCAAGTCCGTACTGCCTGGCCGCACGCATGACATTCAGGGCATTGGCACCGTCTCTTGAGACACCGCAGTCCTGGCGGACCTGCTCGAGCGGTATCCACTTGTCATAATAAGCCAGAATCATGGTAAGCGAGGCAGCTCCACATTCCAGGGCTTCCATCTGCAGGATAACCGGAACTTTTGCAGCGCCTTTCTTAACCGGCTCTTTCAGTTTTTTGTTCATATCGTATCCTCAGTTAAACAGCAGTTTTAACAGCTGCGTGCGGTTGTAGCCGACTCTGGCCGTGTAAATACCGTCCGGAAGATCGGTATCACCACCGGCAATCAGACTGCCGTCCGCATCCCGGCCAACAAAGGAAATAGGAACCTGATGATTGCCAACTGTAATAATCATGCCGTTTTCAAGTACTGGTTCAGATGCTGATGTTTCAAAACTTACCGTTAGAACGCCTGAGGAGGCCGTACCGTTTCCTTCAATAAAGCTTTCTATGGATGCCTGAGTGCTCCACAGAAACAGGCCGGCCAGGAGTACAATGACCGCAATCAGGAGAATCCAGATGCCGGGACTGGTAACATGCAGGTAATCATTCAGCTGCTCCGGAGAAGAAATGCGTTCAACGCTTTTTTCCCGGAATAATTTGTTTTCCATGTGACCTCCATACGGGAAGTGCGGCAGATGCCGCTACTCATACTTATTATGTGTAAAACACTGCAGCCTAGTTTATCAGGACAGATAAAAAAATACAAGAAAGATACACGAAATGTAATAAATGTGACACATTTATGACACATTTGTCATATGTTGGGTAATAATTACATATTATAACGTTATTTATTATTTAAAACTCAATCCTGGCACCTGTCTCTGAGGGCATATGCTGCAACGGACCGCTGTGAAAATGAGCATCATAGTTTGTTCTCTTGTTTTGATTACAGGGCATGGGAAGCAGGCGCTTAGCAGCATATTCCCGTAATCCGGCTCTGCTTATGATGCGTGCACTTTCCGTGATCCCGCGGGCTTGCGCATCCTGCAAATGAACAAAGCAATCAAAGAAATCCGGGGTGAACAGGAACATTTCGATGTCATTCTCATCAACGCTGAATCTCTGGCAGCAGGAGTGATTTACAGCGGACCTGATAAATGGTGATCGCCTGCAACTGAGAAAAGGACGATATAAAGCACCATTATGAGATTGGTCTCTGATGATTTGATGACGCAAGATGAAGGTGGACAGGAAATATGGGAATCCGCAAATGGTGTCAAAATGCAGGCATGGTGTCTGTGACCTGCGATTCTGCTGTCTTTTTCTGCATATCAATCCTTTATTCTGCAATTCAAAAAACGAAATCATTCAGTGAAGCATAATTTGTGAGAAAGTGTTTTCATAAGCTGACTGGATGTGGTAGAATTGTACAATAAATGATATCTGCAGCCGGTTCTCGTAATGCTTTTCTGGAACCTCAATACCGGCCGGAATGGATGGTTTGCGAATATGGATTATTACCGACTTCTGGAACAATTGCTGCATGAACTGAATGGGATGGGAAATTTTGATCTTCAGTCTCTGAATTCGATTCTGGCGGAAATGTGCAGGCTGCTTCATGTAGCCAAAGGTGTGACGTCCGTATATGCTACGCCTGCACTTGAACTTGAGGGAAAAGGTGAACACTTTATCTGCTATGACAGCGGTGTTTCCTGCCATGAGGAACTGAAAGAGCGTCTTTTGACACCTGCGAACATGGTAGTAACCTGTTCTGCGTATCATCCGGATGATGCTGAACCCTGGACGGATATTGAAGTACAGCGGATTCAACTGATACAGAAAATGATCGTATCCTTTCTTAACCGCAGCCGTCTGTCAACGGTAGTGGAAAGGCTTTCCTACTATGATGATGACGGATATCGAAATCTCCGGTATTTTGTAAACCGGATTGAAACGCTTGGTCATGCAGGCAGACTAGGCGGGATGGTCGTTGCGCGGTTTAATCTTCGCCACCTTTCTCTTGTCAATCACCAGGTTGGACGTAAAGCCGGGACGATTGCAATACAGAACTACTTTGAAGCAGTACAGTCTGCAGCCGGTGAGAATGGTTTGGTCTGCAGAATGGGCGGCGATAACTTTGTCATGATGTGCAGCAGAGAAGCCGAGGAAAACGTTCTCTGTGTTTTTCATGGTTATCCGGTCATATATGACACGGAAACCAATGACAGAGTGACGATTTCGGCTACCGCAGGTATCTATGAAGTCCCTTCAGATTACAGCTTTTCCGGTCATGGCGATATCATGGACAAGATTATCTCCTCTTACCAGCATGGCAAGCTGGATGGGAAAGAGTCTGTTGTTTTCTACACGGAACAGATGATGGATGAACGGGAAAACATCATGCGCATTCAGCAGCTGTTCCAGCCTGCGCTCGAACGGGAGGAGTTCCTGGTCTACTATCAGCCAAAGATCAATGTAGATAACAATGATCTTGCAGGCGCTGAGGCACTGTGCCGCTGGCAGCACAAAGGCAGGCTGGTGCCGCCGATAGAATTTATTCCAGTGCTTGAACAGAATCTTGATATATGCAAACTTGACTTTTACATGCTTGATCATGTTTGCCGTGATATCCGGAAATGGATGAACGAAGGCCGCAGGGTTGTCCGTGTTTCCGTCAATCTTTCGAGGAAACACATGATCGATGCAGACCTGTTTGAACATATTCTGGAGATAGTGGACCGCAATCATGTCCCGCATGAATATATTGAAATCGAGCTGACAGAGACCACAACGGACGTTGCTTTCCGCGATCTCAAACGGGTGGTTGGAGAACTGCAGAGCGCTGGTTTCTATACTTCAGTGGATGACTTTGGGATCGGTTATTCTTCACTGAACCTAATCAGGGAAATTCCCTGGAATGTACTGAAAGTTGACAAGAGCTTTCTGCCGGCGGAAAAGAACGACATTGCCAGCCGCAGCAGCATCATGTTCAGGCATGTGGTTGCCATGGCGAGAGAACTTGGGCTTGAAGGTGTCGCTGAGGGGGTTGAAACGTCTGAACAGGTGGAAATATTAAGGAAGAACTGTTGTACGATCGCACAGGGCTTTTATTATGACAGACCGCTTCCAAAAGAAGCATTTGAAGACCGGCTCGAACATCATGTTTATCCTGCGTTTTAATAGCTGTGTATGGTATTCACGCAGGCAAGTCATGTGCATCTCAAAGACGCCGGACTGATAATAAGAGTGGATTGGACGAATGACGCAGAAGCGAAGGAGGAAACGCGATGATTGACAGGAAACTGCTGAAAAGCAAGCTGGATCTGGTTATCCAGAAACTCATGAATCTTGATGCACCGGATATGGGAATGGATAAGGATACCCCCTTTGAACAGCAGATGAAGGGGCTTGTCGCACGTGACTTTGGCATCCGCGAATGGGACTGGCCTCAGGGCGTCGGTCTTTATGGGCTTTTGCAGCTTCAGCGTGCCAGAGGCAATCAGGAGTATGACCCGTTTCTGCTTAACTGGATGGAGGAGAACTTCAGGATAGGACAGCCGAGTGCCAATATTAATACCACGGCACCGTATCTGACACTCTTCGAACTGACAGAACGCTATGAAATGCCCGAATGGGAACAGATCTGCCGTGCACGTGCGGAGTTTCTCATAAATTATCTGCCAAAGACAAAAGAGGGTGGATTTGAACATCTGACGTCCGCGCTCGGCGACAGGAATGGCGTATGGCGTCATCCGGATCAGCTGTGGGTGGATACGCTCTTTATGGCAGTTCTGTTCCTCGGAAAAATGGGACGCCGGTATGGCAATGAAGCATGGATTCAGGCGTCTGTTTATCAGTTTCTGCTTCATATCCGGTATCTGTGTGATGTAAAAACCGGACTGCTGTATCATGGATGGACCTTTGAGGAAAACAACCACTTTGGCGGTATTTTCTGGAATCGCGGAGATTCATGGTTTACTTATGGAGCGGTTGCTTACCTGGATGCAATGGGAGACTCGATAGGAGAAGCAGACCGCCGTACCATACTCAGTGCATGGCGGGCTCAGGTAGACAGCCTCATCAGGCTGCAGGACGAAGGCGGTCTGTGGCATACCATTCTTGACAAACCGTCCTCCTATATCGAGACTTCGGGCTCAGCAGCTATCGCAGCGGGCATCCTTTACGGTATCCGCTGTGGTTATCTGGATGCTTCCTATGTGCCTGCAGCCGAAAAAGCTGTCAGTGCACTGCTTGATTATATTGATGACAACGGCGTAGTCGGAAATGTTTCTGCCGGGACTGCGGTTGGCATGAACGCAGAGCATTACGAAAAGATCATGATCCGGCCGATGGCTTATGGACAGTCACTCACAGCACTTGCACTCACCGAAGCACTTTATCTGTAAAGAT
>JAFUHD010000288.1 GCA_017469025.1 Clostridia bacterium | reverse complement strand
ATGAAAGAGATTGCGGGAAATGAACACGCTACCTCTTTCATGAGAGAGCCTATGTTACTATGATCGATCCCCGAGTGTTAAAATTTCCGGAAATTAGCACTATCGATTGCATTTTCCTGGTTATTCAGTTTGTTTTACCTGGTTTCACATTCCTTTGGTACTTCAAGATTGAGATACTTGCATATAGACTGTTGCTTTACACCAAAGGGATCTAACACATATTTGGACTGCTCTGGAAGTTCATGTATCTGTATCTTTCGCATGGTATCCAAGACAGCAAGTACCGATCTAAAGTTTTTCCTGAATTCAAGGTTTTTTGACCATTCGTATCTGAGTTTACATCGTATGATGTGACTGACAAACTGAATCAAGTCAGCTCCAATACTGGCGCTATCAGAAGAATTCCTCATCCTGTCGCATGGCATTTGTGATTTCCATAATTCATGATCAACTTCCTGATCAGAACGAAGTCCGTAGTGAAACATTGCTTGCTCTGCAGAAAAATCCAACTTATGTGTAATGATTGCTCTGAATCCTGCCGTTGCTCGAGCATTCTGAAATGCGGTTATATCGACCTTATATCCTTTGAGAATATACTTATCAACATACTTTGTCTTTGGGCCACGTTTATGTGATTCATCTGGAATTTCAATTCCTTTGCATTCCTCAATCGGTACCCGAATGGTACTCCATTCAAAATCATAGATGTCGTTTTCTTCTTCCAATGCTGCCTTTTCGTTCCAGTATAAACTGTCCTGCTTTTCAATCATCTCATCGAAAGATTTCCTACAATCCTCCTGCCCTATATCAAGTTTTTTTAATACCTGGGCCCTTTTAACCGGATCATAATACAGGTTTAGCTTTAGCCTGTCAGACTCTTTCTCCGTTCCATCATCCAGCTTAACTATACGTTCCGGAATGTCAAATTGAGCAACATACAAGTCAAGAGTACGGCTGTACGTAAAGCCAGATGGAGTATGATCGATCGGAAGAAGTTCCCTGATCTTTTTCAACGCATAACCCGTTCCGGCCTTCATACACTGAATGGTTTTCATGTCTTTAGCAATGAAGATATCAAGATTCTTCAATGAAGGATATGCTCTATCCATCATCAAAATGTAGTTACGAAAACCTGCCTCTTCAGTTTCAGCAATAATCATTTCTATGCTTCTGCTGTCATTCATGTTTCCCATAACAGTCGTAGAGAATACTGGAATATGTTGCTTTACCGAATAGAGCATAATGCAAAGAACTACAGGAAGATTGAGCCCCTCCTTGTTTTTTCCCATGCAACTTTAACAAGCTTTCCGTCATATGATGTCCTTGTTGTCGAATCGATTGCCAGTACTTCTTCATCGTCGATTCGCGAAGAACGACATTTGAAAAAATCCAATCTGTTCTAGTGAGAGATACTTTTTTCAAATTCGGTTATCACAGGTGGACTTAGTCAGTGTGTAGATGGATACTTTTCCAAATCCTGCCAGTCTTCCAAACGATCCAGATTATAGTTGGTCAGTATCATAAACATCGCAATCGTCATCACATCGTTTACACAGACGGTATTGTTAAAAACACTCATCAAATCTTCACGAATGCCTAAATCGTATGCTATTTTCTCAAGTAGCCATACACCTCCGTAGAACCTGTTGCTATACTCTTTGATCAATCCAGTCTCGACTGCTGTATTCGAAGAATCAAGTGTTGGCTTCTCTTGTGGTGATTGGCTTAGCTTTTTGTAAGTAGTCAAATCCCAGTCTTCAGGGAAAATAAACTTGCTTTGCTCTTCTGGCGAAAGATGAAGAAATACCGGATAAGGTTCAAATACCAAGTGTTCATCAAGCTTTCCCCAATGGAAATGAACATAATGCTTTTTATCTGAAGAATCGCTTTTATCATCTTCTCGTGGTCTCTGAGTACTGGCATACCAATACTTATTGACCTTATGAATCTTCATCCGAAATAGATTTGTTTCGTCTGCAATTCGCATAAAAATCATCCTTTTCAGCCGTATTCTCGGTAAATATTTACTAATAATCGGATTGGATGTCAATGCTCAATCAAGCAATACCCAAAGGAAAACTACTGCAGAATTGCCAATTTCTGTTGATATAGTAGGTTTTTAAATTAAAAATAGTATTATACACAGTTTGAGGATTCTTCGGAAATTTCCATAAATCCGTCGAATTAGAATTCGATAATTTTAAAATTTCATAGGTTTCTCCAACTTAAATTGTATCGAAGAAACCTAGTAAACCGTCGCTAAATTACTTTGGTATACCTGAGCCAGAAGAACGTTCCTTTTCAATTTCAGCTTTAGTTCTTCTTTTTCTGGGCACGGTATCCTTTTTACCTTTGGGACGGCCGGCCCCCTTTTTTGGATTCAAAGCAGAAGGATCAATACCGCTTAAAATCATCGCTTGAATTGCAGCTTCTTTTTCGAGTGTTTTCTTGTTTTTGCTGCCCTTTTGTCTACCTCTTTTTCGAGATTTCACTTCAGCAGGTTTATTGTGCGTAGGAAAAGGATAGACATTGTTTGATATGGGTGTATTACGACGCTTATTCAAATCTGCTGCAAGCTGCTGAAAATCATCTGATCCGATGTTAAATTTGCTGAGAAGATCCAACTGTCTGGTCGTTTGCATCTTAACATCGTAGTAACTATCAGAAATACCACGTCTAAGATAAATGCAGTCCAGCTTTTGAATGGTCTCATTTGTGGCCAGATCCAATTCTTTACATGCAAGAAAGATCTCCTGACGAATGATATTGCCAACAAAACATACTGCAAATTTACTTTCGATTCCTTCTGTCGAGTGTACACGGGTTGCACTGAATCCCTGGTGGGATTTAATGAAACAATAACCGACTTCAGACATGTCTCTCAGACCATATAACTGCAGTGTTTTCTCAGCTCCAAAGTCTTTCGAAGTAGCAATTGAGAAAAAACCTTTCTTTGCCATTTTCAGATCCCATGTATCATAACACGGAACAACAGTGTCATGACCATCAATTGATCTGATTTGAAGATATTTCTGAAATTCAGACTTTATCCCGGGCCTCTTTTTGCCGAGTGAATCCAATTTATTCTGTACTCTTGCCATTTCTGTTCTGATTTGTTTACAGAACTGGTCAGATTGATGTGCACCGCGAATACCGTCAAAGAAAAGATTAACGTACACTTCTAGGTCGGGATGATTCTGGAACAATACATGTTTCCTGGACGTTCCAAATATACCACCTTCAGATACACAAAATCTGCTTTTCCATTTAATCTTTTCACCATCGCTCTCCATCAGCGAAGTGTGTCCATAAGTGTCACAAGGGGTCATTATTACAAAATCATACCCACAGGAAATAATGGTTTGGATTACCTCATAGGTACAAAAAGTACTGTCCAAAATAACGCCTTCTATTTCCATAGAAGCATCTTTCAATGCGGCGGCTATTTCCATGAATGACTTGGAATCGACCACACTGCCAGGATTAACAAAGTAGGTAACAGGCCTTCCATTTTCTGCATCAACGGCATATATAAAAGAAACGATTTTGGAATCATTGTGTGATTTGGCATAGCCGTACTCTGACAAGTCGCTTTCCTTTACTTCGCAGTCATTATTCGAGCCGTCAATACTCAGCCAAACCTTTTTGATTCCTGTTTCTTTACAATGTATTAACCACTTCATACGGAATTCATGAGCTGCCTTTGTAGTCAGTACTTTTTTGAAGAAGTCCGAATACCAGCTATCACTGTATACTGTATTTGAGAATAACACTTCATCCTGCATACGATCAGTATACAATTGTGTGACATCTGTTCTGTCAAGAAGGGAATACATGGCGTAATCAAGAATAGCATTCGTTATACCCGGTTCATATGTTTGCAGAAGAAGAGTATACAATTTAATTTTATGAATGATTCCAAATGTTAATGCGTAGCACCCAATATACAAACGATCCGGGTTAATAGCTTCTGTTCCATAATATTTGGCCCATTCCAGAGGGTATATGTCACGAAAGGCGTCGTTTACGAACATGGTATATGGTGTTGCAGCATATCCAATAGTTATGGGTTTTGTTACACCGTTTACATCCACAGAAACGGAGATACGACCATCACTGGGTTTGGGAATTAATCCGTCTGGAATAGGAATTGCAGCTTTATTTCGATACACTTTGCTCATTTTAAAATCTCCAATTTTATTAGTCTGTTGACTATTAGATTACCATAATTTTAAAATGACGTCAAGTGTATGCCAAACGAGCCTAAAGAACTTAAAGAATCACGTAATATCGATATTCTTTAAGACTTTATAATAGTTAGAATCAATAAAGGCTATCGACGAAATTCCGTCAAATGCCATTAAAATCTAAGAATTATAAAATTGAAAAAATCTATTCCGACAGATTAATAGAAAATACCATCCTTGGTAAAAAATAGTTAAAAATAGCATTTAAAATACTTATTTCCCAAACAATTACAGTAATTAACTGATTAATGAACTTACCTTCGATAAAAAATACGCTGGAATCCCTTTGTTTTCTATATTTCTGGCACTTGCGGTAATTAATTAGATGGTATATAATCGTAGCTGTAAACTATAGTAACTGATTTTGCACGAAATGAGGCTGATCTAATTAATTATGGCGAAGTATCCAGACAAAATAGTTGATGTTCCAGAGGTACCGGGCATCTTCAAAAGAGCGGCTGTTCCACCCCAGAAAAGTAATACGGTGTTCTATTCACCCAACAATAAAAACCCAATACTGATCGGATATCTCTGCGATCATGATCAGAAAAAAATGGTTCCCAATGACAACTTTTTGGAACTATTCAAGGATGTTTGGGTAAAGGAATATGGATATGCTGATATTAAGCCGATAGAACTGCGATTTGGCATGTATGCAGCTACGAAAGCTATTGTCTTAGATTGTCAGCTTCGGGAATTGATGAATAAGGCATTCGGCAGTAAAAAAACTGACAAGCTGTTAGATTATGCTATGTATTCGATTCTGTATCCGTCAGACATCTCTTCACAGTATGAAAGCCGAATGAGTGATCAAGTTCTGTTTTCTGGGAAACTATATAGCGATTCGACCTACTCTCTTCTCTTTGAAAAAGAGATCAAAAATGACGAGATAACATACTTCAAAAAAATATGGGCATTGCACTGCAAAGAGAAGGGTATTACCAAGGTGTGGCTGTGCATTGACGGGTCTTATGAGGATTGCAAGTGTAAGGGCGTTGAGCTGGCGAAAAAAGGCAAAGCCAAATCAAAAAAGAACACGAACATTATTAGCTTTACCTATGCTGTTACTGACACCGGTTTCCCAGTTACGTTCAAGTTGTATCGCGGTGGACTGGTTGATGCGAAAGCAATGAAAGACATCATAAACTTTCTTAAGGAATGTGGTATCGAAATAGAAGGTGTCATTCTTGACAGAGGCTATTGTGATACAAAAGCGATCAAGTACCTCGATGAGAATGGCATTAAATATATCATCATGATAAAAGGGGAACCTGAAGGCTATAAGCAAGCTGCCGACGAGAATAAAACGGTCATCAAGAATAATGCCAGGCATCTCGTGAGAAAGACGCATCTTTATGCAGCACAGAAGGAAGTTCAGCTGTTTAAGGACTACGAGAAAAAAGATCATGTCACGATTTTCTATGATTTTCTAAATGGTGCCGAGAGATTCAGTCACTATCTGGACAAAATATATACAGAGATAGATCGACTTGAAGGGCTTATGGAAAATGGTAAGAACGCAGTAATAGAGGAAGCTTTCAAGAATGTGCTGAGTATTGATCCTGAAACAAATGAAGTGTGCATGGATCTCGAAGAAATCCAGAAGCGCATTGACGATACGGGAATCTATGGGATAGTACACTCACAGAAAATGACGCCGTATGAAGTGCACCAACGTTACTCTTCAAAAAACGTTTCAGAAAAACAGTACTCCTTTGTGAAAACACAGCTGGGCTATGGCACAGGAGCACACGTTCACTTTGATGCAGGAACAAAATCGAAGTACTGTTTGGGCTTCATCAGTTCCATTATTCGTTACTATATGGAACAGGCATCTGATAAGGTTTCAATGGTTGCAACATCATACTTCAGAGAGCTTAATCTGATGAGTATGACCAGAGTAAACAAGGCGTTCTACTATACTCATACCGAGAAGGCCCGACAGATACGTTTGTTTACACAGTTGGGAAAGAAAAAAGATTATCTGGATGAAATCGTAGACGAAGTCAACAAGAGAATGAGTGGTTATGTTCCCAAGATCGTCAAAAAGAAGCCTGGACCTAAGCCAAGGCCCAAAGTGGCTACACCTGAATTTGAAGAACCTCTGGAACCGATACAAAAACCACGTGGAAAGCCTGGCCCCAAACCCGGATTCAAACGATCTGACACAAACATAGATGGAAGCAAGCGGCAAAAGCCGGGACCGAAGCCGGGAAGCAAAAAGGGAAAGTTCAACAAGAATGGAAGTCTACGACAGAAGCCAGGGCCTAAGCAAGGATCTCATCACACAGCTACAGCTAAACAAACTGATTAGCCTATCTTGTCTTAGTGACAAGGAAATTAGTTAGTTAATTACTGTAATAATTTTGGAAATTAGCGTTTAAAGATCAGCGATGAGACACAACCGTTTTCCGCACAGGAACAGCACCATGGTCTGAAGAAGACGCAGGCAGCGGCTGATCCGTGGTCAAAGCATTGGAGGGGACAAAGCCGCGGCAGATCTCCGCATCTGTATACTCAATATACGCCCATTCCCCCAGCGCAGCAAGCCAGTCAACCTCAGCTCCTGCCGGGATGGTCGTAAGCACAGCCTGAGAATTCAGCGGATCATCCGTCACATTTACCGTATAGGCTGTATGGCAGATAATCGGAGTAAAGTCAAGGTCAGGCACGTAGGCATTCGACGGCAATGCAACATCATCTATCCAGCCAATCCGCATTTTGTTATTTGAAATATTATACTGTATAAGAATCCAGTCTTCCTCACGTCCAAAGACCTGAATCCAGTCATTGGTGGACACCATGGCTTTGCCGTTTCCACCGCGAAGATAATATTCACCCGGACCGGAATACACCGGATACTGCTGTCCACCTGAGAACCTGATGTTCTGAGCAGTCAGCGTCCCGTCCGGAATCGCAGGCGGTGTACTCAGCTTTTTTCTCAGCGTTGACAGATTCTTTGGAAAAATGGAATAAATGAAATAGCGGATATTGTCCTGCACACTGCCGGCAACAAACTGGCTTCCTCCGTTTGCATCCCATCCGGTATAACGGACACCATCCGAATAGATTCTGAATGTCTCAACAATGCTGCCGTCGGTATCCACATAGAGCATGGCCCTGATATGCCACTCACCGCTCTGCTGTTCCCATATGGTTTCATAACATCCATTCACAGCTTCACGGATGGAAAATGCGGTTCCAAGATTCAGGCCGCCATAGTTCGAATAGGAACGATCTACCAGAACGATCTCCATCCCATCCTGCGGCATCACCTCACGGCGATGCCAGGCATACGACCATCTGCCATTTCTGTTCTGCAGACAGACAAGATCATTGGTGCCGTCATTCTGAATCGCAACAAAGGCTGTGTTTCCATAGGCAGGATTCACATAGCCCGTCACACAGCAGCCGTAATACCTGTCATAAATGATCTGACTCACCGCACCCGGCATACTACTGTACTCAGCAGCTGCTGTCATAGACAAAAGGCAGAGCACCACCAACACCAATACGATTTGTTTTCTCATTATTTTCACCTCACACCTGTTAGGTTCGAAAAACACAGTCCCTGTTCTCCGCAAACGCGACACCGGCGCAGGCAGGTCATATTAGGATGACCTGTTCTTCCGCCCCACTTTCCTGAATCATCAGAAAAAACGGAAAAGTGTGCAGCGGCATGGCTCCACACTGCTGCACACGCCCGGCTGAAGGTCCGGCATGCCGGGCCTTCAGCCGGATGATGTCTGCCTCCCGGTTTAAATGCGTTTCACGCTTCATTTATTGCTGGCCGCCTGCACCAATCTCGGCACGGGCAGTATCTATTGCCTGATTCCAAGCGGCCACAGTCTCCGGCCGCTCCGGCGCACCGCAGACACCGCAGGGGCTCAGTTCCGTAAAGGGATAACGCGAAAGATCGCCGTAAGTAATCCCTGTCAAAGGCAGATACGTGCTCTTTACGCTTGAACATCTTGCGGTCGTATGATACTTGACACCGCCCTTCGGATTATAATACATCGGTGTTTCCACCGCCGTCTCCGGGAGCTTGCGCCCATCATCGTCCCAGACGATGATTTTTACATTTTTCTGACCCTTCAGATTATTCCAGAGCCACAGATGATTGTACCCATCTGCATTTTCAACACGCTGTACCCGGATGCATCCGTGGGATGCTTTCGAACCAAGGGCACTTTCACATCTGGAAAAATCTTCCTTGCCGGTCTCCGTTCCATCCGGCACAAAAATGGACGGCACAAGATGCAGAAGATCTCCGCCATTGAAACGGATGGCATAATTGCACCAGAGCTCGCCTGCCCAGAATCCGCCTGTCCAGGAACACAGGAAGAATTCACCGGAGGCTGTTTCATTGAAGTCTTCGTTCTGTCCCTTTGTCGTGCCGGTGGAAATCAAAAGCGTCGTCAGCAGCTTTCCTTCTTTATACAGATAAAGCCGCTGTGTCATCTTGTCCACAATGATGCCATAAGTCGCATTGGGCGTTACCGTCTTGATCCGGTGCCCCCTGACCCAGCCGTCCTCAAGCTCATCGCAGTCATTGTATGCTTCGATGTGCGTCCAGCCATCCTGCTCTTCAAGCACATGAACGGCAACTGAAGTCCCGTAAAAATACCCTCGGTGGGCATCCTTGGTCTTCTGTTTGCCGTTCGGACCGGTCGACAGATACACTTTTGTCGTCGGTTCAACATCCAGCACCGTTACCGGCGCCATGAGGCGTGCCCAGCAGGCCGCCTCATCATATGGATCCAGATCTCTAAACCAGGATTTTTCTATGGCTTCCCTGGCCGTTTCAACCATCTTGGCAGCCTCAGCCTCAGCACGTGCTGCCGCCCGTTCCTCAGCAGCCTGAATCCGGACCGCCATCTCTTCGCCCATCTTCTGCCATGTCGCCTGATCTGCTATTCCGGTTTCACTCAGGCCCACAGCCTTCTGAAATGCCTTGCAGGCATCCACAGTTGCCTTTCCATATTTGCCGCCCGCGTCGCCACTGTAATAACCGAGCGTAATCATGCACTTTTGGAAATAGACAACGTCAGACCCGCTGGCCCCTTTCTCAAGACGCCTGCCTGCCAGTCCTTCCGTCATGACGCCGTATCCACGGATGGAATCGTCATCCAGCCGGTATGTATACCTGGCAACATTGGTCGGGGAAATCCCTAGCACTTTATTGTTTCCCTCAATGGTATGCACAAGAATGGTTCCATCCGTATCCTGTGTCAGAAACTCAACAATACCGGTATGATCCAGCCGGTTGTATGCGTACCACTCAATATATACAAGATCGCCTGGCTGCGGAATATATGGCCGGTCCGATACACTGACGCCGTCCGATACCCAGAACTGGCCTTCTTCTCCCCTGAGCCCGCCGTTTACCGTGATATACCTGCCGCGTTCCCTGTACCACTGTGCACCGGCATCGCAGCTGGTCTGCAGCGGATAGGTACTGCCCAGCATACCGAGTCCATACAGATCGTCAGCGGCATTTACGCACCAGGAGATGAATTCCGAGCAATACTCTCCATAGGCATTTCCACCCCATTCTCCATATTTGGTATATCCGCCTTTGGTCGCCTGATACCCAAGCTCGCCAACCGCCACCGACAGCAGTGCCTCTGTCCTCTGGTCTGCCGCGCCGCCTGCTGCAAGCAGACAGAGCAGTGCTGCCAGCAAACTGCAGGCTGTAATCATTCGAAACAGACCGTTATCTGTAATCCGCATTGTATCTCCATTCCATTCTCTGACAGTGCAAATATTCACTGCACTTTTTAATCTGCATATTAAAACAGTTTGAAGTATACCACGCAAACCATATGAAGTCCACGCTTTTTAAGGAAACACAAACCGCCAAAAACAACAGTCCCGGCTGTAGTTTCATCATTATGTGCTGAAACTGCAGCCGGGACGTTTGCATCTCCGTGGGGGAAATGCTCTGGGTCTTCCGTTCAGGGCGGTGTCTTTGCTTTCTTTCAGGACATCAGATAACTGACGCAGCAGAAAGAAAGACTGATTCCCCTAAATTACTTCATCAGGTCGGAGTTGACTGTCGGGAACATGTCAGGAACTTCTTCAAGCTTCTGGGGATTGGTTACCGTCATTTTCAGCCCATCCGTATACAGTCTGTCCAGAATATCGGCATACTCAAGAATCTTCTCAGGCGTCAGGGCTTTGAGGCTCCTCATATTGTTCAGCTGCTCATCAAAGTAGTTCTTGTGGTTGAGCACACTCTGTATGGCAATATTGGCGCGCCCGATCATGCCCACCGGCATCGCCTCACTTGTATAGGCGCTTGAGATGTATCCGTCCAGGTCCTCCTGTGTCAGATCCGCCAGAATACTGCGTACACTTTCGCCTACAGCCGGATACAGTTCACCGAACGTCTTGGCCAGATTGGGATCCCTGTATGTCATGATCATCACACGGTCTTCATCCATCTGGAAGAAAACACTGTAAACACTGTTTTCAAAGCGGAAGAGCGGCATCAGTACCTGATCCAGCGCCAGATTGGAGAATGCACCCATTGCAGCATTGTATTCCATCCCCAGCTGCTCCATCGTGAGGTATTCGAGGTTGTAGGATACATTGCCATCCATGAGAAATGCCGTATTTCCCGTCTGTGCCGGACTGTCAGGCAGATAATCGACAGCCTCACCCATTGCCGGATATCTGGACAGGAATTCCTTGATCAGCTTTTCCATCAGCAGGACAGATGCATCCTCGCCGGCAACCGTCAGAACGACATGATCCTGATGCAGTACATAGGAAAGCGCATCTTTGGCCTTCTGAAGCTCAGCGCGAAGGGCATCATCGTCCATCTGAACAAGGCTTTCCTCGTAGGCAATCAGATTGAAGCCGCCAAACTGAAGCAGGTAAGCCGATTTTTCATTTGTCTGCCGCGCAGCTTCCTGAAGGGCGACCGAGTACGGCATGCCGACTTTATAGGTGGCCCGTCTGTCCAGCGCATCCGAGGAAATGAGACTGCGGATATACGCTATATCTTCCATGGAAGTATTGGATACGATATCGTCAATCAGGGCAACTGACTCTTCTGCCAGATCCGTAAAAGTATTCCAGTCAATCTCAAAGACAGGAATCCACGTCTTGTCTGCTTCATTGTCAAGCGTTGTCATGCTGAACCACAAACCGTTCGCGACACGTTCCGAGTCCCGCGCGATGGTTATTCTGTCCCTGCTTTCCGTTTCCAGCCTGCAGGAAAGCAGGCAGAACAGTCTGAGCGGCAGCAGGTACTCCTTCGGCAGGGCGGATGCATCCAGCATAAGTGAACTGGCAATATAGTCTGAATTTCTGAGACCTGAGGAAATCAGCGTCATTCCATTTTCTATCTGTGTTCTGACGGAAGCACGCACAACCTCCTCAGGCAGATTTTGAGCGGTCACAACTGTCACATCTTTAAGCATGGAGGTGGACGCTGTCTCCTCCAGCCAGGCAGCATAATCCTGTGTTCTGGCAATCAGCGCACCCAGTTCCTCATCCGTCATGCCTGCCTTCATCTCTGCCAGACGGTCTGCGCGTTCCTGTTCAACCCGCTCAGCTCCGCCCAGTTCCGTCTCTGAAATCAGCAGCACATGGCCATATACGGTCTCAAGCAGCCTGCGGAAAACCAAATCGAAATGATCACCGGAATCCAGCTCCGTCAGATGTTCCATCAGACGGTATGCCTCAAGGATTTCCCACGGGTTATCCAGGGAATCCCAGGCATCGATAAAGCCGGCACAGAGACTGAGGCCATCCATATCCTCCGCTCTGACAGCATTTGTATATCTGGCACTGTCCGAATAAACACGAATATCCGCAGAATCAAACCCTTTTTGAGCTACCTCATTCAGTGCCTCATCACAGATTTCGCGGAATCTGTCCGCCTGATCTGCTTCAATCCCCCTGGCAGCAAAAACAATGGCAACGCCTTCCTTGTTGCTGTAAGTGCTGGCAGACCATGTACAATCCGGGAATTCTTCAGAGATGCGTACATCCATATAATGATCCGGCCACTGGAAGATATTCAGTGCAACAGCCAGGATATACTCTTCTTCCGCAGTTTCCGGTTCAACCGGCATGGCATAGTAAATGAGGGTTTCCGGCTCCGCATCTGCGCTGGCAGGATACGTTATGCTTGCCTTGATATCCCCCTCCATAAGCCGGTAACCGGTATCTGACAGATCGACCTCGGTTTTTTCATACGCTGAAAAATAGTCCCGGTCGATCAGTTCAAGATAGCGTTCAATCTCAAGATCACCGTACAGCATCGTCAGAGAATTTGACGGTATGTAATACGTATCATGAAAATCACACAGTTCCTGATAGGTCATGTTCGGAATCTCATCCGGAAGGCCGCCGGAGGCAGATCCGACACAGCTGCCCGGATACAGGAAACGCTCAAGTGTCTGAGATGCCATGCGTTCCTGTGTGATTGCACCCAGCATTTCAGAGTAGACCACGCCTTCAAGCGTTATGGGGCTGTCCCGGTCCATCAGTTCATACCGGTATGCCTCGCGCATCATGGCATGCTCATCCTCCATAATGACCGGATGAAAAACGCCGGAAAGAAAGACGTCCATATCTGTCAGAAGCTGGTCCTCAGACAGCGAGGATGCTTCAAATGCCGTATACGTTGTCGATGTATAAGCGTTCAGATACGTGGAATAGGTACCGTACATCATGGAGTAGATCAGGTTCGGATCCGGATATTTTCTGGATCCGCCCAGTGCAGCATGCTCAAACACATGCGGAAGACCATTGTCCGTCATAACCGGTGTATGGAACCCGATCGTAAACGCACGGTTGGTATCTTCATTGGCCAGGTGGCAGAGCAGCGCACCGGTCTTTTCATGCTCATAACGGTACAGCGTCACATGATACAGACCAATCTCATCAACGGCAGTCAGCCTGAATCCGTGAATCACATCGCCGATTTCCGGCAAACGGTATTCTTCCTCTTCACAGATTCCCGTCAGTGCCAGTAAACAAAAAAGAAGTCCGATAAGGAATGCTTTTTTCAATCCTTTTTTCCTCCATAAAAGGCACAATACTGCCTTAAGAATGAAACATCCACCTGACCTGGGTCAGGTGAATCCGCCAGCACACCGCAGATCTTTTACCCGTCAGTCTCCGGCCCGCTTTCCTGTATATACGAAGCAAAGCGGTTCCATGGCACTTCCGTACTTTGCGGCGGTGCAAAAAAGGTCATCTCTTTTTTCAGTGTCGGGTGCTCAAGTGTCAGCCAGGTTCCCCAGAGGGCAATCTGTTCCCCTGGCCTGCCGCCTCCATAGCGGGCATCTCCCCAGATAGGAAACCCCGCGTGGCTGAGCTGTACACGGATCTGGTGGCTGCGGCCCGTATAAAGATGCACCCGGACAAGGGAAACATCCCTGTCAGATGCAATCGTCCGATATGACAGCGCCGCCGGTTTTGCGCCTGCAGTCCCATCCGGCACAACGTGGACCATATTCGTCTTTGCATCCTTCAGCAGCCACTCATGCAGATGTGCATGATCCGGGGTTGTCCCCCGGACAACAGCCAGATACTCCCGGTTCATCTGTTTGCTGCTTACCTGTTTTGACAGGCGCTCTGCAGCTTTGCTGGTTCTGGCCAGAACCACCAGCCCGCCAACCGGCCTGTCCAGCCGGTGCACGAGGCCGAGATATACAGCACCCGGTTTATGATATTTCTCCGCAATGTAATTTTTCATTTCCCCGAACAGGTCAGGATCATGCGAGTCATCTGCCTGTGTCGGCATATTCTGTGGCTTGACGGTTACCAGCAGATGATTGTCCTCATATACTATGCGGACCGGTTTTGTCACCGTACTCATACCGCCTGCCACCTGCCGCTGGTTCCGCAGGGCAGCACTCCGCCAGCGGTCACCGGCAGGCAGAGTTCATCTGCCTGAATCCGTCCGCCAAAGCGCGGCACAACAGTCATGTCAATCATATTGGCCAGAACAGATGCCTGAAAACCTGTGGTATATCCGTTAATCAGGTAGAACAGCGGCGTTTCGGACAATGCCTGCGCACAGACAGATGCAAGGCCGTACAGTTCATCCTCGAGGCGCCAGACCTCACCGCCGGGTCCGCGGCCATATGACGGCGGATCCATCAGGATGCCGTCATAGAAATGTCCCCGCCGGATCTCACGTTCCACAAACTTCTTTGCATCATCGATGATCCACCTTGTCTGTGTCTCCGGAATACCGCAGAGCTCCCTGTTTTCCTTTGCCCACTGTACCATGCCCTTTGCCGCATCCACATGGCACACAACAGCACCTGCTTTTGCACAGGCCATGGAAGCAGCGCCTGTATATCCAAACAGGTTCAGCACGCTGACCGGACGGCCTTCTGCGCTCCGGCTCCGGATGAGCGAGGACATCCAGTCCCAGTTGGCACCCTGTTCGGGAAAGAGACCGGTATGCTTAAAACCGGTCGGACGCACATAAAAGGACAATTCCCCATAAGACAGCGTCCAGCGCTCCGGCAGCTTTTCCATAAACTCCCATGCACCGCCGCCCCGCTCACTTCTGTGATACCATGCCTGTGCCTTCGTCCACAGTCCGGGACTGCGCGCCGGCCAGATCGCCTGTGGGTCAGGACGCCTCAGATAAACCGAGCCCCAGCGCTCAAGTTTTTCTCCGCCGCCACAGTCAAGCACCTCATAAGACGTCCATCCGTCTGTCAAAAACATACCGTTCCTCCACTAAAAACGCCTGTATCTGTCAGCAGCCTGACCGGATTCCCGGCAGACTGCCGGCCTTGATCTCCTGATCCATGATCAGGCTGACTCAAAGAAGCGCGGCAAAGCTTCTTTCTGCCGCTCCATCATGCGCTCCAGAACATCCTCCGCATACAGAAGATCTATGCCTGTCAGCGCGGGATCAATCTCCATGCCCTCCCTGAGTGCATCCCGGTTTCCGGAAACCGCCGCCTCAGCATACAGACGGTTGCAAAGAGATATCTGCGAACACACATCCTCCAGTTCAACCGGAATCGCAGCGGGAATCCCCCGGACCTGTCCGCCGGATATCTCGGCCGGACCTTCCACAAAGCGGCCAACTGGCACACCGGAAACAGCACCGTCACACGGCATGCACAGATTGCTTACTGTGCAGGATCTGGCAGGTTCCCACAAGGCCCGCAGCACCTCTACCGGGTGGACCGTGTTCAGTCCGCTGGTCCGGATCTGGCTCCATGCTGCCGCGCCCTTTGGTGTCAGCGGTCCGTGAACTGTCAGCAGTGCGAGGTTCCGCTTGCGCAGTTCATAGTCTCCGGCCCCAACACCGGAATAAATCACCGTCCGCCTTGGACTGAGCGGCGTATCCGCCAGCAGTTCATACTGCATGCAGTGCGTCCCGGCAGGTATGGCATCATAAAAATCAATGTACTGGGCAGCCAGTTCTTCGCGGCTGTCCTCCTGCATTTCCTTTTTGCAGCGCTCTATAAGCGATTCGCCGCTGCGCAGATCCGTCAGTTCCGTAACCCACTGGAAGCTGCTGAGACCGGCAGTCACCACGCGCAGCTGCTCCCTGGGCACCTCCAGATACAGTCCAAGCTTCTCCTGCGTATATTCGCTCATGCCGGAAATCCCGAGCGTCGGAATGCCGTACATGGTCGACATGGCATCGCACATGCGTCCCAGCGGCATTCCGCCAAAGCTGCTGTCACACAGGATCAGGCGCGCGGAAGGATCACAGAATTCCTGCATCTCCTCTGCCAGTTTTGCCATGAAATCCCCGACGCGCAGTGTCTGCATCAGACCGCCCAGACCGCCATACAGGCGTACCTGTTTCCCAAGTCCGACCTCATCGAGCATTTCATAGTCGCTTTTCCAGGCACTCTCACTCAGAAAATCCGCGCAGACAATCACGGCATCCGCTCCGAACACCGCTTTTTTCAGCTGCGTCGTATAGTAAAACCGTGCTTCGGTCCCGAATCCCCTCGCCAGCGCCTGCGCACCCCGTGCCGTCAGCTCTGCCATATCCAGATCGGCATCCACGCACCAGACCTCGCAGTTCATGCGAAAGCGGACAAATAAATCTTCTAAAATGGCGGGCGCAAAATGGTATGCGCCCGCCCCGGCAATTACGATTTTCCGTAAGTCCAAATTATCCCTCATGCTTTCCGAATGGAGAGTGTTGCCTGAACACCATTGATATTCCATTCCTTGGTGCAGGCATCCTGCAGCGTACCGGACTCTACGCTCAGAGCCAGAACACCGCGCCTGATGGTCTCATCAAAAGCCTGAATTGCGCCGGTCAGTACTCCGTCTCCGGTCTCAACCGCCAGATTGATTCGGTCCGTCACCTCATAGCCGGCTTCTTTGCGCATCGTCTGCACCTTGGAGATGATCTCACGCGCAAAGCCCTCGGCAATCAGATCATCCGTAAGCGCGGTATCAAGGGCAACCGTAACATCCTTGTCCGTCGATACCACATAGCCCGGCTTCTTCATCGGCGCAGTCAGCACATCATCCTTTTCGAGGACAATCTGTGTGCCTTCGAGTTCGAAGTTCAGCGTCTCACCTGCTTCAAACGCAGCCACAACGGCATTTCCGTCAAGCGTCGTCAGATGCTCACCGATTGCCCGCAGAAGCTTTCCGTACTTCTTGCCCAGCGTCCGCATCTGCGGCTTCAGCTGGTACGTCATGAACGCGGTTGTATCATCCGTAAAGTCAACATCCTTCACGTTCAGTTCGTCCTCAGCCAGTGCACAGAATGCCTCAGGCAGACTGCGTCCGCTGACGATCATTCGCGCAAGCGGCTGACGGACCTTAAGTCCGGACTCGCTGCGGGCAGCACGTCCAAGGACAACCACATCAAGCAGGTCACTCATGTGACGCTCGAGTTCAGGATCAATCCGGCTCTCATCCGAAACCGGGAAATCCGTGAGATGTACGGAGATCGGTGCAGCCGGGTCCACCGTGCAGACCAGATTGCGGTACATGCTCTCCGCCATGAACGGCGTAAACGGTGCCGTCAGACGGCTCATGACCTCAAGAATGTGATACAGCGTGGCAAATGCCGCTTCCTTGTCACCGGCCATGCCCTTGCCCCAGAAGCGCTCGCGGCTGCGGCGGACATACCAGTTGGACAGATCATCCACAAAGTCAGCCATGGCACGACTGGCCTCGGTGATCCGATAGTTCATAAGATGTTCATCCACAATCTTCACAAGCGTATTCAGCTTGGAAAGCGCCCAGCGGTCCATGAGGGACAGCTCGACTTTGTCAAGCGGATGTGCCTTGGGGTCAAACTGATCGATATCCGCATACAGAATGAAGAACGCATAGGTATTCCAGAGCGTGCCCATGTACTTGCGCTGTGTCTCCTCAACTGCCTTCGCATAGAAGCGGTTCGGCAGCCACGGAGCTGCATTGTTGTAGAAGAACCAGCGGACAGCATCTGCACCCTGCACGTTCAGCACGCTCCAGGGATCCACAACGTTGCCCTTGTGCTTGCTCATCTTCTGGCCGTCCTTGTCCTGGACATGGCCCATGACGATGCAGTTCTCAAACGGATTGGTATCGAACAGACAGGTAGAGATGGCCAGCAGTGTATAGAACCAGCCGCGGGTCTGGTCAATGGCCTCCGAAATGAAGTTGGCCGGGAAGCGTTTTTCAAACTGCTCCTTGTTCTCAAAAGGATAGTGCCACTGAGCAAACGGCATGGAGCCGGAATCGTACCAGCAGTCAATGACCTCTTTCTCACGGATCATATCGCCGCCGCAGTCCGGACAGGTAAGCACAACCTGATCGATGTAAGGACGGTGCAGCTCGATATTCGGATCCACATCATGTCCAAGACGGCACAGTTCCTCACGGCTGCCGATGACATGCACCTTGCCGCAGTCCTTGCAGACCCAGACCGGCAGCGGGGTGCCCCAGTAACGCTCACGCGAGAGGCCCCAGTCAATGACGTTCTCAACAAAGTTGCCCATCCGGCCTTCCTTGATGTTGTCCGGCATCCAGTTGACCTTGCGGTTATTGGCCATCAGGCTGTCACGGACAGCGGTCATGCGGATAAACCAGCTGGAACGGGCATAATAGATGAGCGGCGTATCACAGCGCCAGCAGAACGGATAGTCATGTGCAAACGGAAGTGCTGCAAACAACAGTCCGCGGGACTCCAGGTTCTCAAGAATCGGACGGTCCGCATCCTTGACAAATACGCCCGGCCAGTCTGTATCCTCAGTCATGCAGCCCTGCGCATCCACAAACATGATGAACGGCAGTCCATTTGCCTGACAGACGCGGTAGTCATCCTCACCAAATGCAGGTGCGATATGGACAATGCCGGTACCGTCACCGGTGGTGACATAGTCATCGCTGACCACAAACCAGGCACGCTCATTGGCTTTCAGCTTGCTCTTGCCATAATCAAAGAGCGGCTCATACTCAGTACCGACCAGCTCACTGCCCGGCATTTCCTTGAGGATTTCGATCTTTGCCTCAGCACCGAATACGGATTCAATCAGCGCCTTGGCCATGATATAAACGCGGCCGTCCTCGGCTTTGAATTTTGCATAGGTCTCATGTGCATTAACGCACAGCGCCAGGTTGCTCGGCAGTGTCCACGGTGTCGTCGTCCAGGCCAGCAGGTAGACGTTTTCCTCACCCTTGACCGGGAAGCGGACCGTCGCAGAGGTTTCTTTTACATTCTTGTACCCCTGTGCCACCTCATGGCTGGACAGCGCAGTGCCGCAGCGCGGGCAGTAAGGAACGATCTTGTGTCCCTTGTAAAGCAGTCCCTTTTCGTGGATCTTCTTGAGAGACCACCACTCGGACTCGATATAATTGTCTTCATAGGTGATATAGGGATGCTCCATATCGGCCCAGAAGCCGACACGCTCGCTCATCTCTTCCCACTCGGTCTTATACTTCCAGACGGACTTCTTGCACTCCTTGATGAAGGGTTCGATGCCATACTCTTCAATCTGCGGCTTGCCATCCAGACCCAGCTGCTTCTCTACCTCAAGCTCTACCGGCAGGCCATGGGTATCCCATCCGGCCTTCCGGAGCACATCATAGCCCTTCATGGTACGATAGCGCGGGATGACGTCCTTGATGGAACGGGTCAGCACATGTCCGATGTGCGGCTTGCCGTTTGCAGTTGGCGGT
>JAFUHD010000287.1 GCA_017469025.1 Clostridia bacterium | reverse complement strand
CTTTCCACATGGAATTATTTGATAACGTCAAAATAGTGGATAGCGGAATTATAACAAGCCGTTGATCGATTTATGACGCTAATTCAATTCACAAGTTGTATCACTAATTTTTGAACCGTTCCTAAGACCATATCGAATGGTATGCTCTTTGTCATATTTCTTCTGATACTGCGTCTGGGCGGCTGAAAGCTCTTCTTTTGTCTTCAAAGTCACCACCTCCAATTGAGAAGTGTTGTATCGCTTTTCCCCGTGTATGTCAACTGTTTTTTTATAATTGTCGGATAAACAAAACGCCGGGTGCATATGCATCCGGCGTTTTGCATTTTTGGCACAATCATCAGATATTCTGTGTGAAACAGAACAGGTATCAGAAGCCTGATTCGGCATTCGCCATTTGTGAATCCACAGAAACATGAGACAATGAAAAAGGGCTGCGCATGAACGGCAATCTCTTCATATAATAATCTGCGGATTCTTTTCTCCGGGAACGCGCTTTGATTTTCGAATGTAAATATGCCACTCACCATTTTCATACCGTGCTATTACTCTATTCAGTTTTTGCTGCGCCACATAAGAAGGTATACTCGCCATAAGAATCTCTTTCCATAACGTAAGCCAAGGATGTGCGGAGACACTGGAAAGTACATTCAAGGTGTCATCATACTCTATACTCAAACAAGAAATTGGACGTTCTGACTAATTAACAATTAGCCATCACTTGTGAAAGAAAAGCAAGCTGTTTATTGATTTCTTCAACACTCTTCTTTATTGTAAGCATGTTTTGTTTGTTGTGCTGTTCCGTTGCTTTTAATACTTCCAACTGTTTAGTAGATTCTGCATAGAGTGCATGGATATTATCGTCAGGATCAACATTTGCTTTCTTTTGAGTACCGGATGGCTTTTTTGGCCTGGTTGGGACAATATTACCAGCATCATCAAGCTTTCCAATAAGGTGGCGCTTATAGGTACGTGAGCCTGTGGTATCATCCAGATATGTTGTGACATTGTAAACGTAAGTTGTGTTCAAGTGCTTATCGAATGAAGTGGTTGTTTTAGTGCCAATAGGGCTGACCATTTCCAATGCCTCCTGTGATTGGTTGATTATAGCAAATCAGCATATTCTTACTGATGAGCTAATTGTCGATATTTAGCCTTTCCTCTATACGCTGGTGGTTCCTCACTAATACAATATTCTACCAGACAAAAAAAACTGAAGTCACTATTGACTTCAGTTGTATGTATGAGGTTGACCTAATCAACAAAGAGATCAATGTTGCCTTTGACGATCAAGCATACATCCCATTTCACTTTTGAAAGAATGGTTATTTGTCATACACAAGTTCACAGTACGTCTGACAATATTAATGTGAGTTAGTGTATGCGTTATTTCTGGCAATCGATGAATTCACCCTGCTGCGCATGCTGATAAAACAAATCTGTCTTTTACTCATACGGAACAGCCTGCTGGGGCGCGGACGTCTTGCTGTTAACAAACCACCTGTTGCAGCGTTCATCACGGTAAATGTTTGTAATTCTGTTCCCGATCCGTACTGTGAATACAGTCTCTCCCTGGTAAAAGCAGTGACGGATCACCTCACTGACAGGATACAGACGGTCATGGAACAAAATGGAAGAAGGAAGAAGCATATCCCCCTTCCGGACAGTCCGGGCACGCACGTATTCTTTCATATCCGCATCCTCCGAATGCATAGTTTCAGTGTACAGCACCGTGTCTACTGGCTGAAGAACAGGTCAAATCCTGTGTTACAGGGGATTGCAGAGTTCTCCAAGTTCAGGATGGATTGCAGAAAAAGCAGCAAGATCTGCATCAGACGGCAGATCTTTTTCTCTGTCCAGCCTGCGGGTGACACGGCCGATTAGCCTGAGGGAATCGTCATCCGAGAATTTCATGACTGGAAAATCCGGATTGATGGAATGCAGGCCGTCACGCTCATACCGCTTGATGTAGTTCTCGTTCCCGATGGAGAAAGCACCGATTTCACCATAGTTCAGATCTGAGCTGCTGTACAGCCGCTGGACCAGTACATAATCTCCGTTGCAAAAATCAGGCTTCATACTGTCACCGTTGACGCGGATAATGCAATCCGCCTGCCGGATACTCTCAGATGCATTCAGATATACGGGCTCACTGGTGATTTCCTCATCCGTTCCGGTATCCGGACCTGCAGCGAGCCAGCCGGACATCATTTCGCACCGGATCAGTTTTACAGAAGTATCCTCCGTCTCATATGAATCTGCTGTTTGGTTTTCGGCCTGTTCGGCTTCGTACAGGGACTGTGTCATGAGGCGTACAGCTCTTCTTCCGGAGGCGGAGAGCAGGCGAAGTGTTTTCAGATGCGCTTTTTCCTCCGGAGAGACGTCAAAACCCGGTTTGATACCAAAGAGCGAATCTACCGGAAGATCCAGCGCTTCACACAGGCGGGCGGTACAGGCAAGATCGGGACTGCTCTTGCCGGCTTCCCAGTTTGCAATGCTTTTGTAATGAACGCCGATAGCTTTGCCCAGTTCCTGCTGGGACATTTTTTTTGCAATCCGTGCATTGTGAATAATCGTTCCGTATGAGCTGCCTGGAAATTGAATCAACATATGAACCTCCGGCATCAGCAGGTGTTATGTTTCATCGCTGCTGCCAATTAACATTATTAATAACATGCCGTCCTCATGGTGTCAGGCAATGAAATCTGACCGTCTTTCATGATCGCGGCTGGATGAAGCCTGTTTCAGCTGCGTTATATAATACACCGTTGCCGGCCTGAGCACCAGTTTTAATCTCAGACGGCTTTTTTGACAAAGCGCCAATGGAATGGGAAAGCAGACAGATTACGAAACACTTCAGGTTTATTATAGCAAAAATACTATCCATGTAAATATCAAATTTAAAAATTTCAAGATAATTATTTATCCAAATATGCTTGACAGCTGTTCCTGCTCCCCTCTATAATGCTGTCTGACAGCAAAGCACCACTGAAAGAGAGTGCCGCAGAAGACTGAAATGGAGGGCTTGCGATGAAAGATGAGTGCGAATTCGATGGCGAGGCATTTGAGGAAACGGATGAAGCGCATCCGGGAATGAAGAAAATACCGGTATTGATCAGTATAAACGACTTGATTGCAAGCCGGTATAAAAGCGTATTGCTGACTGGCGTGAATCACGCCATCAGAAATGGTGCGCTGGATGATGTGACTGAGTCCGGCATCCCGGCAGAACCTGCAGAGAATGATATCCACATACTCGATTTTTCCTATTACAGAAAAGGCAGGATGCAGGCCGAGTGTGATGCGAGAATATGGATGACCCTGACCGTCCAAAGCGAAAACGGGGTAAAAACGGAGGTTGAAGCGGATCTGGGCATGACACTCTGGCTTGATTTCAGCCATTCAGTACTGGAATGTGAGTTTCTGGATGCATGGGATCTGGATTTTGCACCGGAACGCAAGGGTGAGTGGAAAATGGACGAATACGGTGTTCCGTTCATTCCCGCGTCAATGCGTGAGCCGAGGGCAGAGGATATCTGGCATCATTATATGGAATGCGGACTGTTTGATGCGCAGTCACGCTCCGGGGTCATGCTGGCGATTGAACAGGGAATGGATATTATCCGGATGGAGGGAGGTGCAGATCCTTATATCAGCTTTGGCGAAAAGGACAGACTGATTCTGAGTACGGAAGGCGACAATGAGCTGGCTGTGTTCCGGCAGTGCATTCATTACGAATGGCACAGGATCTTTTTTGCTGTTCAGGGAATGGATACCAGCCGTTTTGAGACGATCCGGAAGGAATGGGTATCAGCGGATACGAAAGTGAATGAATCGCTGTGGATTGCGCTGAATCAGGCCTCCAGGGGTGCATATTCCCTTCTGATGCCTGAGGCATTTGTAAAGAACTTTGTGAAACACCATTCGGATGGAGCGGCAAAGGTAAAACGTTTCTTTGGATATCATAATCATCCTGCAGCAGTGCTTGAGGCAATGGCAGAGGCGATGGGCAAGGAGTATACGGAATACAGGGGATCCTGGATCAAGGCACGTTTTATTCAGGTGGTGGATGCTGCGGCGCGTGGAATGATGAACTGGACAGATGGACACATGATAGACGCCTTTGATTTTCTGGATGAATCCCTGAAGAGCGGGAATTACTCGCTGGCCATTGGACCGCGATATCGTGCCATTTCACTGTTTTACAGGGATACACTGTTCCGCGAGGTAATGGAAAGCGGCAATTATGTTTATGCAGATGGTCTGATTGCAGGGAGCCATCCCGATTATGTGATGGAAACAGAACGCGGATTAAGACTGACACCGCTTTCCAATCTCCAGGCAGATGCCTGTTGTCTCCGATTTACAACGAAATGGAACAGCCGCTATAAGGGATGGAGTTTCAGGTTTGGAAAGGAAAACTATGAACTGGTCAGGACAGAGAAAAACGGAGAGGGCTCGGAGGCAAGAAAAGCACAGCTTTACAGACTGGGGGCTTTTGCTACGGTACACGAAATGATTGCGGATCTGGTCAGGGCACGTTCGTCTGTTCCGGAGGCGAGCATGCGGTCGTGCATTCCCGCTGACAGAATTGAGTATCTTATGGATACCGAACAGTCAGCGTATTTCCGGGATGAAATGACGGCGCTGTGCATCGGGCTTCGCCTTGAACCGCAGGTCTCTTTTATGCTGCTTGAGAAAGCAGGCATTGATATCTCTGTGCAAAAAGAAGCGGATCCGGGTATGCGCAGGGCGATGCTGTGCCTGTTCCGGCTGGATACGGTTTCAAATCTGCAGCTCTACCTGCAGAATGAGAAGCAGAATAAACTGGGAATCATGCCGCTGGACCTTTTCGAATGGAGGCGGCAGCGAAGTGCATAAAGCTGTCATGAACGGAGGGACAGAAATGGATCATCCGGGGAATCTTGAAAATGACGGAATACCGGGTTCCAAACCCATAAAAGACTGTCTGTGCGGGGGAACATTTTTTACACTGTTATGTCAGGTTGGCAAACCGGTATCTTCCAATATCGTGACCTTTCTCGGGAAAAACTATGCTCCAACAAACGGAGCCAGGCTGGTGGCGCTTCTGCGTGTTCTGAATCCTGATTTTGATGTGCCGAATATGAAGCTGTATGCAGCTGCAGCATCCAAATTCAAGAACTGCGAAAACCTCAGTTACGGGGTGAATATCCCCCTGAACGACAGTCGGTTTACGATTGTATTCCATGATCTGCTTGAAAAAGATTATGGAAAGATACAGGCACGTATGAAGGCGTATATGGTTGCCTTTCTGGATGTCAGCAATATGGAAAAAATGAAATGGCTGGCGGCGGCAATGATCGAAACAGGCTTCGGCATTCAGACAGGAATGTATATTCTTCCAAATGGCAGAAAGGCAACCATAAAGGAAATCATGGATGCAGATGAGATCAATCTGCCTTCACTGCTGCTCGGACTCTGGGACTATATCGTCATGAATGTGCCGGATAACAGAGCAGGCAGGGAAACCATCAGATTCTGGCACTCTGAAAAGGAGGAAATGCATCAGAAAGGCAAGCTGAGGAAGTTTATCGGACACAGGGTTCATCTGTCTGCTGCCATCAGCATGGACGCTCCGGAACTGAGCGAAATGCCGCTGGGAGAAAAGACGGCAGACAGTCCGGAGACGGGACTGAAAAAAGAGATGCCTGGGGATATGCCAATGGACAATCCGGTTTCCACGCAGACAGCAGACATACCTGCGGATGAACCTGAGATTGAATTGCCGGGCCCAATCCCACACCGGTCCATGCCGGGTCAGTCCGTTCAGTATAACTATTATTATGGCGGCAGCAACCTGATTCATCCGCATATAGAACATTATCATGCGGGACAGGAAAGCAGCCTGGGACTTGGACTTCTTGAACTGATGCGGCTGGACCGGCGTTACTACAATCTTTTCATCATAGGAGATGACCTTCTGGAAGGCAGCGCTTTTGAAGTGCCCGGCGACCATGCCCTGAATGAATGCATCCGGCCGGAGGTAAAAACCAGATTTGTACCGCTTGATGAGGAGAGGATACAGGCAGTCAAGCGGCTGCCATCGGTCTTTGCTTCGCCGAACAGCCATGGAAAGGCAACAGCCCCGAACCACTATGCAGCGCTTGGACGGGTGACGGATGTACGGCTCAGGGAAAGAATGGTCTGCATTCACTGGAAAGCATATACCATGTTCCCTCAACGGATTCTGAACCAGAACGAAGGGCTGTTTAATCTCTGGAAATCATATTGCTCAAATGAGCTTGAAAGTGAACACTGGACGATTAAGGAAATCTGCCTGCTGGATGCTCTGCAGACTTCGGGCTTCAATCCGTTCGGTTTTTAGCTGGCCGGATGGAAGGCGCCGGATCGCCAAGGAACAGGCAGATGCAGTCAATACTGCTGAAGAGGAGAATGACAGATGGCAATAATCAGCGGGATTAATGATGTATTACTGAATACGCCGACATTTCATGATGAAGAATTTCAGCCTGGGCTGATCAACTTTTTTTACGGGAAAAACGGAACAGGAAAGTCGACTGCTGCACTTAAACTGTCGGAGCCGGGGAACGGCGTTCAATGGGATACAGACACGCCGCCGGGAACTGAAATCAGGCTGTTTAATGCTGCGTATATAGAGCGGAATGTGCACAGTTATGGCAGTATTCCGGGTGTATATGCGCTGTCGGAGGAAAATGTGGTCATTCACCGGCAGATAGATGAGACAGAAAAAAGAAAAGCAGAGCTTGAAATGCAGCGGGATACACTGCACCGTGAAACAGAGAGACTGTGTGTGGAACTTGAGGCGGGAAAGGAATCCTGTGCCCGTGCTGTGTGGCGTGCGACTGTGGACTGCCGGAAAAGATATCCGGAGGTATTTGCAGAATATGCGGGAGATGTGGAAAAACTGTCGGATAGCATCAGGGAGACCGAACCGGTACAGGCGGATGCGGACATGATTGCGCATGCCTACGAAACGGGATTTCATTTGAAACCATACCAGAACACTTTTTTTGAACTGATTCCATACGGCATCTTTCCCAAAGCGGAACTTCTCGACATTCCGGTCATAAGTCGTACGGATTCCGCACTGCGTGTCTTTTTTGATACACTCGGCAGCTTTGACTGGGCAAAACTCGGACATGAAAGGTACAGCCATGCAGCAGGTGGAAGATGCCCGTACTGCAGTCAGGCACTTCCGGACGGCTTTGAACAGATGTTTGCTGACCTGCAGGACGTGAAGTATGTGAAACAGATGCAGGAACTGACGGCATTCAGTGAAAAATATGAGGCAGCCTGCAGCCAGGTACAGGCTGTGGTTAATCGGAATACCGCGAATCCGTTCAGGACAACAGGCAAACTTCAGTATCCGCTGCTGGCAGAAGCGCTTCTCGGGCAGATGGAAAAGAACAGGATACTGATACGGAGGAAACTTGAGCATCCGGGAGAAGAGGTTTCGATTGATGATCTAAACCAGTATGTGGAGAGGCTTAATCGTGAGGCGGAAGCGCTAAATACCGTTATCAGCAGACACATGAGTTCATACAATGATGTTCCTTCTGCAAAAAAGAAAGCAGAAAAGCTGATATGGCAGCAGATGGCCTGGGACTGCCGGGAGATCCTTGCGCTGGATGAGGAAAGCAGAAAAACAACAAAGCGGAAAATCAGTGATCTCAGAATCAGGGAAGGAACCCTGCTGGACGAGATCCGGGCTCAAGAAAAGAAGATCCATTCACTGAGAGCGCAGACCGTCAATACCAGACAGGCCATGGAAACCATTAACCGGACACTTGAAAACTGCGGTTTTTATGGATTCAGACTGAGAGAAAGGCAGGATGAACCCAATACGTATGTGCTGACGCGCGGAGACGGTGAGCCGGCTGCGGATCTCAGTGAGGGCGAAAGAAAGTTCATCGCTTTTCTGTATTTTTATCACACTGTAACGGGGGCTCTCTCGTCAGATGGACGTCATGTACCGCAGGTGGTTGTGATTGATGATCCGGTATGCTCCATGGACAGTGAAGTCATGTCATTTGCAGCAACTCTTGTGCGTGACCTGATTATACGGTGCCGCGAAGACCGGAAAGTCAGTGAGAATGGCACCTGTCCCTGCGTGATACAGATGTTCTGTTTTACGCACAATCCTGTATTTTTCCGCATGATCTCGGATTTCTGTATTCCAGATGCGGAGTCATGCTTTTTCTATGAAATCAGAAAGAACAAAAACAATGAAAGTACCATTTTCCGGTGTCTGAAGGAGAAAAACGGGGTTTGTGGCGGCTATGAAAACCGCAGTCCTGTTTCCGATGTTTATCAGGACTGGTGGAGACAATACCGGGATACCCAGGACCCGCTGGAACTGCTCAATGTGTCCAGACAGATTCTCAGCAATTACTTCATTCTTACCTGTCATTACAGCGGCAGCAGTATGACGAAAACGCTCCTTGAGGAAAACCGGGCGATGTTTGCGGACAGGGATGAGCTTAACATTGCATCATCCCTTACAGCACTTCTGGATATGGGGGCTGACAGGGTATTTGAGAGCATGTATTTTGATGTCAGTGCAGTTGATACGGAGCGGATCCGCTTTGTGGTGAAAAAGATCTTCGATATCATGAATCAGGGACAGCATTATCAGTTTATGATGCGGGATATGGAAAACATGTGTTAATGCTTTGGCAGATATCGCAGCAGCCAATTTCACGGGAAACCCGTTTGCCGTCAAAGAAATTCTCCCAGTTCTGAAACGTCCGGATCGCAGCCTTAACAGGCTGCTTTTTTTGTATGCCGTCCTTAAAAAACTGGGATGGGAAGATCGTAACTATACCTGTCACTCATTCAGAAAGTACTTTGGCTGTACACAGTATCTTGCACATCCGGATGACATGCCGCGGCTTGCAGCGATTATGGGACACAGTTCTCTTTCAAGTACGATGGTGTACATTCGACTGGCTGCTGCTTTCAAAGCAGCAATG
>JAFUHD010000286.1 GCA_017469025.1 Clostridia bacterium | reverse complement strand
AGTTGACGAATTAATGCTTCTGCTTGTGCATATCTCAAACCAGGCTGAGATACTGCCGTTCTGGTCATTGTTTTATTTGAGACCGGCAGGAACTCTGTTGGTATATCTACGGTTAGATCAAGCAGATCAAGATATTCTTTGATTTCTGTTCTGTGAGCATCTGTGATCGCCACGGTTTGCTCGGATTTATTGATAATCTCAAGTGCCTTACGCAGTCCTTCTGTAAACGCTTCTTTATCAATCTGATCCAATACTTTCGTTGGCCGTGTTCTGTCCTTTCGCAGGTTTTTCGCAGATATGCCCAGATCATTTGATATGAAATCTCGCGTCAGTACATCTATCGTAAACCTGTGGTTGATATCCTCCACAACGCGATTGATGGCACTGGTCAGTTCTCCCTTGTCATACAGATCAATAAGATGCCGGAAATGCCCACCATACTGATAGAATTCTAAAGAATGCTGGATGTTCCGTGCAATGGCACTGTTCACATATTCATCGGTACTGCGTTTGGATACGAAGGTGGAAGTTTCGTTGTAATGCTTCCCGTCGAGACTCATCGTCCCGCCATAACGAATATAGTTGTCAATTCCTTCAATCCCAAGCACCCGCTCATATTCACGGTAAGGAATCAGGGTAGTATGAAGCATGATGCACCTGTCGTACAGCTCTTCACTTTCAGAAAAGAGGAATTCCAAGGAATCAGTACCGGACAGGACTACTTTCATTCCAGACGCGGCATATATATCAGAAAACAGCGCTGCACCTTCGATGAAATCCTTCGCAAAGGTTACCTCATCCAGGAACACATACTTGTAATCGTTCTCCTCCAGCCATTTCAGATCAGAATTAATATTCCCGAGGTCATCACCTGGTGTGATCTGAATGAATGCGGTACGCTCAAAAATTGTGGGTTCCATGGCCGCAATCGCCTGTCGAATGAGCGTTGTCTTTCCTGTCCGACGAAGACCACAAAGGATGAAAACCTTTCCGCCCGAATCCCGGTACAAATAGTTTTCTAATTCTCCGTAGCCATCTCTCCGCCGAAGGTCAGATACAGGTTTGACAAATCGCTGCAATGAGCTGCCTATACTTACTTTTGTTTTGAACTCATAAACAGCTTTCGGCGCTTTCCTGGCAGGCTTGTCTTTGGGAAGAAGCGCTCTGGCCGTTCTCAGTTGCTGCTGCAGTTCCCGACGTTTTTCGATAAGGCTCTGCATTTGCTCAGCTGTTTGATCATCCAGGTACTTGCTTTTCTTCTTCCCATTTTCTGTCCACTGATGGTATAGTTTGACCTTTCCATTGATAGTTTTTCTGGAAATATACCCAATGGGGAGAGCGGCGATTTCAGCTTCCAACGCCTCTATCTGGTCCTTGTTTTTATTCACGGATATCCCCTCCTTTGCGCGCTTTCATTATAACCCCTTTAGCACAATATATCAAGTGGGGTTATTGAGAGGTTATTTGAATTGTTTACAATTTCTTCGATAGGAATCCGCACGTCAGGCTTCAACTGTGATTGACCGATGAAATGGTTATTATATGTCAATAGGTAGGGCTATTGATGTTATCGCTGCCCTTTCCCCTGAGCCACACCGTACGTGCCACTTTCATGTCATACGGCGCTCCATCTAACCTTCAGACATTGTTATCTTTCACGGGTGCTTACGGATTCATTATTCTCTCACACTCCGGCAGAGTGTATTATAAGATAGTAGAATTCCGGAATTTACGAAGCATATTTATGGCCTTTATGGTTTTCTGTTCAATCTTCTGACCTGCAAGCAATGATCTTGCCACGCTGGGATCAGGTTCATTGACAATCCTTTCAGCCAGCACACAGACCAGAGTAAGGTTGCGATACCGGCCAAAATCTTTGCCCAGACAGGGATTTAAACCGGCTGAAAACATTAAGGGAGGAGTATCCGCTGCCGAAGTCATCCAGCCAGAGACGGTATCCGTTTTGCCGGATTTCCAGAAGCTGCTCGTGGAACTGGGCTGTTCCGGTTGCAAGTTCCTGTTCCGTAATTTCTATGACGAAATTATCCCGCCCGATGCCGTACTGTTCAATATGATATTTCTCGAGGATACGGTTCAGTTCCGGTGCGATCCGGATATAGTCAAAATCCTGGCCCGAGAAATTGACAGAAACGGGAAGAAGCGGAAGCGAGGCATCTGCACGCCGTGATAATTCACGGCAGACCTGTTCGAACATGTACAGATCAATCCGGTGAAGCAGATGATACCGGCTCAGGACTGGGATAAAAATCATTCGGTGGAATGATGCCCCGGACGGGGTCCACCCATCTGGCAAGGGCTTCAAATGCGGCATATTTTCGTGTTTCAACACGTGAGATACCCTGATAATAAACCTTGATCCAGCCATTTTGCAGGGCTTTGTCAAAGTTTTCCACGATATAGCGCTGGTCCCAGTAGAGATCATCCGCCTCCTGTGAGTAGAAGCGATACTCCTTGCTGAGATCATGTCCGACCTGCTTTATGGCATGCTGGTGTGATCAAAGGCTTCGGCTGTCGTGGTGGTGGATTCAAATACACAGATACCGGCCTGAAGACCAGTCGTATTTCCGAACGATTTCTGTTTGATTTGCTGATTGGCCAGGCGGATCTGCTCGGCAAGGTCTGTACGGGATGTAAAGTCTGTCAGAATGATGAAGTGGTCGTCCGCACCTCTTGAGATCAGGTCGCCCTTAAACACATCTCTCAGAATTCTGGAAATCAGGGTGAGAAGATTGTCTCCTTCCTGAAATCCGTACTGGTTGTTGTAGGACTGCATGGAATTGACGTCAAGATAGACAAGCACCGGAATCTTACCGCTTGTTCTCAGTGCATGGACGCATTCACCTGCAAATTCATGCATGTAGTTGATATTGGGCAGACCGGTCAGGGGATCCGTGTAGAAATGATCCTGCTGGAAAAGCTTATATTTCTGTACAAGACTGGAAACCGTTTCCTCGCTGCGAGACATATCCGTATAGATGATAACGGCCAGTTCTGTTCCATCCGGCATAGTCTGCCATTCGCCGACTGCATGAATATAGTGATATCCGTCATGATGCCGGCTTCTGAACAGAATATCATAATCATTCTTGTGTGCCTTGAATCCATCACCAATGCGCGCAGCGGAACCTGCATCATCCGGATGCATGGTTTCAAACTGGCCGCCGGCAAGATGCTGCATGGCCTGTTCACGCGTGAGATCCATTTGTCTGCAGAACCCGTCTGAAACCAGAAGGGGAACAGCATTTCCATTGATCTGCTCAAAATAGACGAGAGGAATGGGCAGAGATTCATAGGCACTGCAGAGAAATTCTGGGAACGTATACATAAAAGGCCTCCGGAAAGGAATTACAGTTGAGGAACGCGTTCACATTTGAAAGAATGAGAACGGTATGGTGTATCCTCGTCACAAGGCTGTTCAGATGAGGCAGGAGAGAATCCGGTCGGCAACAACGTCCGCCATATAGAGTTTATAGGCAAGCCTGGATGTCTGGGGTGGAACGGAGCTGTGAAACCGTTCAGTCTTCCGGTCCAAAGCAATTGCAAAAAAGACTTCTCCCGGAACGCTGTCCGGATTATTTGGATCTGTATTGCCAAAGCTTCCGGTAATGCCGATACCAATATCTGCGTGCATGGCTGACCGGCAGGCTTCAGCCATACTGGCAGCGGTTTCTCCAGAATAAACACCGAAAGCGCGGATGACTTCTTCCGGCACGCCCATCTGGATTTTGCTCTCATTGCTGTAGGTAACGAACGCACCCTTCAGAATGGCGGAAGCACCCTCCGTATCTGTAATCAGGGAGGCAATCTGGCCGGATGTGCAGCTCTCCATGGTCGTTATTGTGATACCTAGTGAAATGAGCTTCCTGGTAATGCGTTCATACTTTTGCCGAACAGCCGTTTCATTCACCGGTCCTTCCGGGGCAGTGAGCTGAGTAGAAAAATCTGATAAAGTGCCAATAGGCGTGACCTGATTATGAGCAGAATCCGTCATGTTTTTCCTCCATTAATGACAAAGTCGTGCTTTCGGCATCGTATCAATCGCAGTTGTCATTATTTGGCATACCAGCACGTAATGCTGGGCCATATCCTTTAATGACAAAGTCGTGCT